>CAZQAA010000031.1:0-19977 GCA_964591255.1 uncultured Desulfobacterales bacterium
GCCTATTACAGGATTTAGTTGCTGGGCCCTTGGATATTTGGATGAAGGATACCGGCGGATTGGATGCATGCTCCATCCGGCTCAAAACAGCGGGATTGATCTTCGTTATCGCGTACACTATGGAGATAAGTGCCGCAGAGAAATCTGTCCAGAGGCCAAAGAGTTCCTCAAGCTGAATAGGGAGGCAAGGGAATTCTGGACCAATTTGACATATGGTCTTGATTCATTCTCCTATTCGAGCAGAAAAGTCAATCCGCTCTTTAAGCTTATGGGATGGGGTGCCAAGGCTTTGCACGCAATCGCGCAAAATGAAGAGGGTACAATCTTTACGAACAACTCATTTTTTGGGGCGTATCCGTTTTTTTTATGCGATTTAAAACCAAGGGCCTTTAGCTATCTCTTGTCATGGATAGTCACAGAAAAGGGGATTGATCTATTAAGGACTGGACCATTTCGGGCCAAGTTCGAGAAATTGGTTTCGCTTCTATTCAATGAATTAAGTCGATCGATTCAGGATCTCCCGTGTGATTTGGATACCCCCTATACACATTTGCTAGACCTTGATCCTGATTTTCTGAATTTTATTAGGCTTGGACTTGGTATACCAAAGATCAATATAACTATGGCATCAGACTTGAAAAAGGATGTGGACCGAATCCTAAAGAATTTCATATAAAGGCAGAATATCCATGACTCATAGACTCATAAAGGCAGAAAATGCCTGAATCCCTCGGGTCTAACAACTTTTTCTCTTCCATCCTGTGTAATTATTCTGATACCCTTTTCAGCTGTAATCTTTCCCAACCGATAAACATGACACGGAGATCCGTGCTTGAAAAGTCCTTGGAAGGTATCCGCATGTGTCCTGGGCACTGTTATAAGGAGCCTGTAATCCTCTCCTCCATACAGTGCCAGATCACGGGGGTTTAGACGGCATGCATCGGCAAGGGCCGCAAGCTGGGGAGAAATGGGCAGGGCATTGTAAAATATGACGGCTCCGGTCCCGCTTGCTTCACAAATATGCCCCAGATCGGAAAAGAGACCATCGCTCAAATCGATCATAGCAGAGGCCAGGCCTGACTCTGCAATCATGCCACCTGCCTCTAAAAAAGGGAACGGCCTATTATGTGCCTCTATTAAAACTGATGTGCTTGATTCATTGGACTCAATCTCACCCGTTATCAGCTTGAGCCCGGCTGCGGAGTCTCCCAGGGTTCCGGTTACATAGATTTCATCATCCGGGGTTGCCCCATCCCTGTAAAGGACCTCTTTTTCATCTGCCTCACCTATGGCCGTGATGTCGATCAAGAGGCCTTTTTTGGATAAAGATGTATCACCCCCCAGAATGTTAACCCCGAAATGCCTGCATACGCTTTTTATACCTCGGTATACGGCATGGAGGGTGTCCATTTTAGCAAGAGCGGGAATGGCCATGGAGACGAACAGGTGACGGGCCGTTCCTCCCATTGCAGCAATATCGCTCAGGCTCACTGCTGCAGCCTTTTGTCCCAGATGCTCGGGCGGGATCTTATCCATAAGGAAATGTGTTCCTTCAACCATCAGATCAGTAGTGATCAGTAATACCCTCTTGTCATATGGCCCGATTACAGCACAGTCATCTCCTATCCCCTTAATAACCCTTTGAGGGTCGAAGTGACACCCTTTTTCGATGGAATTTATAAAACCAAATTCACCAATATCCCCTATTTTCTTTTTGCTCATTTCTGTGTATCTCTTGATGTATTTATAATGATAATGTATTGAATATTCCAAAACTATTAACAGTGGACACAACAACCTCCTGAATAGTTACGAAATTATTATGGGAGATGCAATCATTTTACACGAAAAAGGACTATGGAGCAGGATATTGTCAGCTTAATAGAAGAAAATGGCCCAATGTCCGGATCGGAGATATGGGAACAGATAGGTGGAGACGGGTTGACCCTTTGGCGAACCTGCAAGCTCTCCGAAAGGTTGAAAATCCAAGTTGTTGGAACGCAATATCTCAGATTGGACAGACGTGTGGATGGTTATGCCCGCCTGTCCCCATCGATCCTGAGAGAATTTTTAACCTATTCTGTAATTGGCAGTATCCATGACCTGGATTCTATTAAAAAGAAAGCGCATGCACTGTCATGTCACACCGAAGAGGTAAGCAAGGCAAAATTAGAATTGGCATATAGACTTGTGTCTGGTTTTGTCGACCGGCTGGGGACTGAACTGGTATCCGACAATGAGATATGTTTTATAATTGCCGGGGATATCGTATATAACATGGCCCATGATGTACCAAGGCCGGAAAGGAGCAGCGGAAAGCTGGTAAATGGTTCTGATATAGACTTGGTGGTAGTTGTGGATGACCGCTTTCCTGATGAATATATGAAAAGACTGGATAGCACTATTTACCAGGAAAAATATCAGATTTTGATGGCTCCCCATATAAGGGAAGAGATAGATTATATTGTAAAGAGACTATCCCGTGTCAGGGAACAGGTCCAATTTGACAGTTTCAGACGAATGGTGGCGTGTAAGATTTTACAGGAAGGGACCCTGCTGTTTGGCAGTGAACATCTCTTTGGGCAGATAAAGGCAATGTTGCGGGATTATGGGGTCGTGGATAGACTTAACGCCTTGGAGAGACGTGCCAGGGCATTCAGAAAGGAGGCAGAGAAATACCTTCTTCAAGAGCCCCTTAAGAAAATTCAAGAGGAAAAGATCTATCTTTTTTATCCTGCAGAAGAATCGGAAGAGTTTGAATAGGATTTATATCAAGAATCTCCACATGTCTTGACGAAGCCGCACAATCCTGTTACGTTCTTTGGAGATATTAACGTGTCAGCTCAATACGTTGGGAAAGCAGGATGGTTTAAGGGTCAGCCAGGGAATGACAGATCCCTTGATGAACGTATTATAGAGATAGGTTTAGTCTTCTTGTTATAGAAAGAGGAATATCTTATGAAGATTATGGTTACCGGTGGCGCGGGATTTATTGGCTCAAATGTGGTGGACGGTTATATTGAGGCCGGACACGAGGTCCTTGTGGTGGATAATCTCTATACCGGCATGGAGGCCAATATCAATCCCAGTGCCCGATTTTTTAATCTGGATATCAGGTCATCTGAAGTTGGTGAATTGATTAGGAGGGAACGTCCTGATATAATAAATCATCATGCAGCCCAGATTAGTGTGCCGGATTCCGTGGCAGACCCAATTTTTGATGCCGATATTAATATTAAGGGGTTGCTGAATCTTCTGGAGAGCGCCGTAAAAAACGATGTCAGAAAGATAATTTTCATATCATCAGGCGGTGCCATTTATGGTGAGGCCCATGAATATCCCACGTCCGAATCCTATCAACCCCGGCCCCTTTCTCCATACGCCGTATCAAAATATACATCTGAACAGTATCTGGCCTATTACCGGCACCAGTTCGGCCTTGATTATACAACACTGCGGTATTCCAATGTATATGGTCCTCGTCAGGTGCCCCACGGTGAGGCCGGAGTGGTTGCAATTTTCATGAATAATCTCGTAAATGGGCAAAGGTCCATCTTATGTCATTTCCCCGATGATGATGAAGGAATGATACGAGATTACTGTTTTGTGGGAGATGTGGTAAGGGCCAATTTAAAGGCGCTTGAGAAGGGAAACGGTGATTTTTTTAATATAGGGACGGGGATTGAGACAAAAACTTTTGACCTGTACAAGGTAATCTTTGAGGCCTTTAAACGGGTCAGACCGGAAATAGCGGCTGAACTTGACATGCCGGTCAGACAGTTAGCCCGGCCCGGAGACCTTACCAGAAGCTGTCTTGTCATAGAAAAAGCCCGCAAGCATCTTGACTGGGTTCCCGTAACTCCCCTTAGAGAAGGAATTATCCAGACCTTGAATTGGCGCCTGAGTCAGGGATGATTACACCTCTTTTCCCTGATTTTTATAGCAAATCTTTATCACTTTGGTCAACAGCATGGTCGATTTCCGCCTTCAGCTCGGCCGGCAGTCCGGGGATATCCACATTCATGAAGCCACGAACAATTGTAGATGTGGCTTCATCCTCGTTCAAACCTCGTGACATCAGGTACAATATCTCCTCTTGGGCAATTTTTCCAACAGCCGCTTCATGGGACATCTCCACCTCTTCCGCTTGACCGGTCAGTTCTGGAATAGCATGGATGGATCCCCCCTTGAGGATCAATCCCCGGCATTCCAGATGTGCCTTTACACCTGGCACTTCACCAACAAGTTCCCCTCGTGCGACCATGTTGCCACCATTCGTAATGGCACGGGATATTATTTCAGCCTTGGTATCCTCATTTTTCAGAATGATCCTGCCGCCTACGTCAATTTCGGAACCCGGGCTTCCCACGAGAAGGCTATAAAATCGTGCCACGGCCCCCTTGCCCGCGAGATAAGTAGTGGGATACATCTGTACTGACCGGACCGGGCTCATACAGATATAATTGTTTAGAAACAGCCCCCCCTCCTCAACTATTCCGGCAGACCTTGAGCGTGTTTTTACCTCTTTACCCCAGTGATGAATCATCGTAAAAGAGAGCTTTGCATCCTTTTTGACATAAAATTCGGATATGCCTATATGAATTCCATGATGTAGATGGGAGGCAGATGTGCAGCCCGTGATGATGTGTAGTTCAGAGCCTTCTTCTGCTATGATTATGTTGTGCACATGTTGGCTTAATCCGTTTTTTTCAAGGTACAGACATGCCTGCACAGGAAACATGACCTGGCTTCCGGGAAGGGCCCTTATTACGTATCCGTTATGGAGGTCAAGTCTTGCCCTGGCCGTATACTTATCCGTATCCACAGACACCAGATTCCAGTAGTAATCTTTTATCCATTCACATTCTTTTAAGGCCTGCTTGATGGGGATTATTTCAAGGCCATCTTGTTTTGCCCCTACATGGAGGACTGACGTGTCTTTCTGTATATATGTTCCGGCCCTCTCTTTTTCTTCTGCATCAACCCCAGCAAGAAGCATATTTTCCTTGTCATCCCTGGACAAAGACTCAAGATTTTCTATATATTGATGATCTACCGGTTTTGATTCGTATGACTCGAGATCTATGTCAGACCCGAATGTCGCCTTCTTATTTTTTGCTTTGATAGCCTTTTCATCTAATTCGCGCATTTCATACACTCCCCATAGCCGACTTCACTTATACATTTAAAGATTTCCCTAGCATTAGTAGTGCAGGTTAATTCGCCATTGTAAAGGAGCTGTCCTTTATCTGCCGTTATATAATCCAGGATAAAACCGGTATGGGTTATAATCAGCCCCATTTTGGTCCGGGCCCGCCGTCTTTCTTTCTGGGTTTTCAGACCATTGACCCTGAAGTCCCTTTCAAGCATCTGGCTTATGGTATTTCCTATGAGTGACATGTTTTCCATGTCAACTCCTGATTCCGGCTCGTCAAACAATAACAATAGCGGATCCTGTGCCATCAGCTGCAACAGTTCAGAGCGCTTTATCTCTCCCCCGGAAAAACCATCATTTATATCACGGTCAAGGAACTCGGAAAAATTTACTTTTTTCGCCAGGGATTCGGGTGTGGCCTGCCCCTTGGAGCAGATTTTCACCATTTGTTTTGTTTTTACTCCCTTGATTGTCGGAGGCCTTTGAAAAGAAATTCCAATACCCATGCTTGCCCTTTCATTAACGGGGAGATGGGTAATATCCTTTCCATTGAATAAAATTTTTCCGTTTGTCACTTTGTATTGTGGATATCCCATAATGGTCATCAAAAGTGATGTCTTGCCAGATCCGTTTGGACCAAATAGGATATGAGTTTCACCAGGTTTGATTTCCAGATCAATATGCCTGAGTACCTCCTTGTCTCCCAACATGACTTGCAAATCATCGATTACTAACATGGCCTTCTCCTTGGTAAGTTTTTTTATGCAAATTATTTCAGTTTTTCCAGGAAATTGATCAGGGCGGCAGTGAATGCCTCTGGTTGTTCCACGTTCGAGAGATGGGCGGCAGACGGTATTACCACCAGCCTTGAATTTGATATACGTTCGTGCATGGCCCTCGATAGGGTTACAGGCGTCCCCAAATCTTCTTTGCCCACCATGATCAGGGTAGGCATATGGATTTCATGTAACCGGTCAATATAATTGAGACGCCTGATCGCTTCAGAGCAACCTATAAAACCGGATACCGGAGTAGCCAGATATTGCTCGCGTATCTGTTCCACTGCAGGCGGGTTCTGACTGAGAAAGGGTGCTGTGAACCAGCGCTCCAAGGTTCCCTGGAGTAATGGTTCAAGGCCTTTGTTACGGGCCGTGTCAATACGATCCTGCCAAACAGGCTGGTCTTCCTCTGAGACAATTGCGGCTGTGTCGCAGAGAACAAGGCTCATGAGTCGGTCAGGATGATTCAAGGCAATTGATTGGCCTATCATACCTCCCATGGATATCCCGACCCAGTGTGCTTTTTCAATACCAAGTGCATCCATCAGCGCAACGGCATCGTCTCCCAGCTGTTCCAGGGTATATTTTCCTTGCGGTGCATCACTTTTGCCATGACCCCGTGTGTCAAAACGGAGCACTCTAAAAATATTTTCCAGCGGTTCCATCTGGGCATTCCACATGGTAAGGTCCGAACCCAGAGAATGGCTCAGCATGACAGTGTTTGCCCCATTTTGGCCTGAGAGCTCATAATTTATGTAAATTCCGTTTGCTTTGATCTTCATTTTTTTATCCTTTCGGAGTTCATAATAGATGTTGGCTTTTTATTTGTGAGAAAGAGTATAACGCTGAATCAAGCCCTTTATGATAATAATTTTTCCATCTTCAATAATTGCATCAAGATTTTTTTACTTTTTTTGTTGAAGCGATCACGATGTCAATTTTTTCTCATATCTTACGCCCAAAAACTATTCTTATCAAGTAATCAAGTAAACATGAAAATTGGATGTTTAAAAGGGTTGTTGGTGACAAAACTATACAACCCAATGATCTTACAAGGAGTATATGCTAAACGATCTTTACCGGTTCAGGATTTACACCTTGTCCATCAAGCCAGTCACATACTGCGGCATGGAAAAGGCGATAGTAATTTTCTATTCCTCCTATTCCACGTCTTCCAAAATAATAGTTGATTTCAAGAGTTAGTGGCGAAACCCTGTTATCCGAATCGGGAAAGATAAAGTCGATGGCCGCAAGGTTAATCTCTGTCTTTTCTGCTATGATCCTAGCCATGGCCTTTCCTTTTTCCTGCAGATCGGGGCGCCAGTCATGATCTATCTCCGCACCACGACTAATCGTGGTGATAACCTGGTCATCCGATTTTGGACGTTTCCAGTAAGAAATTATTTTAGTTCCAAGGATCACTGCACGCAGGACATTACCACTGCATGGAATAAATTCCTGGCTAATGAATCCATCTTTATACATGTTTTCTTTCGCGGACATGTTATCCAGTAACCACGCCAGTCCCGATTTGTCTTTAACTATGTGCACGCCGTCCCCTTCGTGGCTGTGGTTATCTTTGATCAGAAAAGGTGTCTTATGAGGATATGTACCATTTTTTTTAGATTTAACCGCATTTTTAAATTCGTTTACTGTCTGCCAGCACATAGTTTTCGGATGGGGCAGTGCCAGCTTTTTGAAAAGACGGGCCTGTCCCACCTTGCCTGGATACCGGAATCGTGTTTTATAATTTGGGAATATAAGGGCTTTTGAGTTTGCACATACCTCGTAGAGATCATATGGGCATGTTTGGGGGAGGATAATCACATTCGCCTTTTGAATTAACGCCATATCTTCTTTGGTGAGGGATCTGTCTCCAAGTATGATCTGCGCATCGGAGTCGAGACAGGGATGGAATGAGAGTATCATCAGTAAAGAAAGACCGTAGATTGTTTGACTTTAGATACAGTAACTAATATACTTTATAAATATCTTAACCTACTTGTCAATCAGGAGCAATATTATGCCTATTTTTGAATTCAGGTGTGTAACATGTGGAGAGGTCTTCGAAAAATTGTTTATGAGTTCAGACGATAAAGCAGATATGTCATGTCCTCACTGTCATTCCGATATTATTGAACGGGTTGTAAGTAAAACCAACTATGTTATGGGAGCGGGGTCCGGAGGAAAACAGCCGAAGATAACGACAACGTCCTGTGGACAGTCTAATCAATGTATGACTCTGGATCTGCCTGGACCATCAAAATGATTGCCCCGCCTGATTGTAAAGATGGAAAAACAGATTTTGCAAACGAACTCAGCGAAGAAGATAAGCTTTATATAATGGAAGTGTTTAATGAAAGGGTGGTTCCCGGACTTGTAAAAATGCATGCTCGTATCGGGGTCCTTAATTGTGATTTTGCTGGGGAGAAGTACCGAAACTGGAATATCCAGTTTCGGTCTGAGGGCGCGGGATTCGCGATCGTGGACTTTGAGTATGATACGGAATCCAGGGGGCTCAACCTCCGGATTTAATTAACTATGCCAGCTCTATGGTGAGGAAAATACCGTTGCATTAGAGGGATCTTTCCTCTTTATTTATGTGGGGCTGTTTTTTTTTATCGGTTGACCTGATGTTGTTTGAGAACAAATTTCATGGAAGGGAAATAGTCAAAAAACCCCTCTGCCCTTTTTGCGGGATGCCTATTGAAAGGCCTAAGGAATTGAGACCCAGGAGGTCAGGCGAGATGCCGGTAGGCGCCTGTGTGTGCGGCGCCGTTTATGCATATGACGAGACCGGGCATAATTTGGGCCTGGCCATGATAGAGGCGCTGGTCTTTGGGTGTGATATGGATTGGGATTTGGCGTGGGGCCTTTTGCCGGAAGATGACTATAAAGAAGGGATGATTGAACATTATGACCATGTTAATCACCTTGTCGTGCCGGGAGGATTTTTTGAAAGCAGGCGGATATCCGGTGTCCTCTATTTTATAAAGATGCAGGAGGATATCCAAGAGGTGACGTCTGATGGAGTTGTAGTGCGGTTAAAAAAGGCAACTCCTATTATGTCTGAGCCCAATGTCAAAGGGAAAGTGGAGTATACCCTGTCCAAGGGGCAGGTGGAAGATTGCGTGAGAAACTATAAGATAAAACCCGTTCTAAAGGCTGCAGAAAAAGACAAAAAACTGATCAGGAATCTGCAGAGGCTTTTATATTCCGGAGATCATCTTTTTCGTAAGAGGGCCGCGGAGTTTTTGGGAAAGGTATGTGCCATTATTAGCGAAAACGATTCCAGACTTGTTTCAAGACTCCTTGATACCCTGTTTTTTTCGATAACAGATACGGCCGCTTTTCCTTACGGTGCCTTTGAGGCAATTGGTGAGATTATTGCTGACCGTACGGAGATATTTGGCGGATATACCCCGCGACTTTTCCAGTTTCTTGCCGATGAGACAAGACGTTCCCAGGCGTTACAGGCCATAGGCAGGATTGCAAGGTCAAATCCAGAGCTGATTCGTAGGTATACATTTCATTTTATACCCTTTCTTGAAGATCCCGACCCGGAAGTTCGAGGTTATACGGCGTGGCTTTTGGGCAACTTGGGGGCATCGGAACTTCGCCAAGATCTCAAAGAACGCAAGGATGATACGAGAGAGATTATCGTTTATGAGGATGGTATCCTTAAGACGAAGCGCGTAGGCCAGATAATATCAGAGGCCTTAGATAAGCTATGATCATCCAATATGTTTTTTCTTCTCCAGGGGGGAGCGTACCCCTTGCCCCTGATGACCTTTTCATACCTTTTAAAATAAACCTGTCAGAGACCCATCCATCTTTGACTCTCGGTGACTATTTTGGGGCCATCCGGGCCTTTCTCTTGGATAAGAAGCAATCTGCCTTGGCAGTCTCTATTCACGACACAAGAGGGGATATGGACTTCTCTTCTGAGGATATCCGGAAGATGGTCATTCGCAGTGAAAAGCACGGAGCCCTATACCATATTGCATCTGTCGAAGTTTTCGCCTTAAATGGAAACGATCCTGTAAAGTTTGCCATTAGCACCGCTATCTCGGAACAGGGCAGAGAGTGCCTTGAGCGTGAATATGCCCTGCTGAAAAGTCTGGACAGGCCTTGTGAATCGGGTTGGCTGCCGCGGCCCTATTGCATTGGTGAGGTTGTATGTAAAAAAGGTGAGATCCTCTCCATGTGTGTGTCGGAGTGGTTTGAAGATTTTCATGAATGGCACCATCGTTTGGATGATGACGGAGAGAGTCAAAAGATCTGTATCTGGGATATGAAAAGGGGCTATAGGTATGCAATCGAACAGGAGGCTTTTGGTATCTTTAGAAAGGCATCAATGATTCTTACCCACTATTATAATATTAATGACGGGAGTCAGATTTTTCCGTGGCATCATGCGGCAGGGGATTTTGTGGTAAGCTGTAGGAATGGGAAGACCGATGTAAGGCTTACTGCTGTGAGGGGATATGATTCGGTCATAGCGCCAGGCAAAAATGGCATATCTGGCCGCATAATAGCCCTTGTATATTTTTTGTTGAACATGACAGTCAAGATGCGCATTGATAAACTGGATGGTACGGGTGAAACGGTGTGGGCGGATGATTTTGTCTTGGATGCGACGCTTCAGGGTTTTTTGGATGCCCTTTTGGCCATAAAGGCCAATGAAGGATATCCTCCAGATATGGTGAAAAATCTTTTTTCTCTGCTAAGAAGTTTCGATCTGGATGAAATCAGAACGCTTTTATGCTCGATGCTGGAGTTGTACCCTGAGGAGGATCCGAATGATTTACTTATAATAGAGGCTAACCTGGACAGACATGTTCGGCAACTGCATCGGATTTTACAGGAAAACACTCTTTATAAGTATCCATGGCGTGAGCGGTGTAATGCGATGGATATCAATTAGCTAACTATGCCGGAACAGGAGAGATGGGATGAATGCAGATCTGTCTGAAATTAAAAATGTAGATTCCAACAGGCTGACCGTATTAAGAAATTTGCCTAAGGATATACTCGAAACTTTCACAAGGGATGAGATAAAGATTTTTCTTTATGAAGATGTGTGGCCGGATTCTCTGAAGGAGAAACTGAAAGATTATCTCAAGGATAAGTAATGGCTTGTCTTTTAAAAACTTCCTGTTTTTTGTAGAACCAGCCGCATCTTATCCTGCAATATTGTAGAGATAGGGAATAATCTGGTTTCTGCAGACTTCGTCGAGGACATATTTTGTCATTGCCTTGCGGAACATTTTATGGGTGTTTGTACGCGCCAGATACTCCAGGATTCGGCCTGCCGTCAACATGGGCGGGTCGTCCACGTTGAAGAAACACACATCTTCTCCCAGTTCTATAAAGGGAGGAATGTTTGAGCATGCCACAGGCAGTTTTATCATTCCCGCTTCAAGCACAGGTAACCCAAAACCCTCGTCTTTGCTCGTCATGAGCAATAGATCGGCCAGCAGGTAGAGATCGCGGATAAAAATTCTGTCCGGGATCAGTCTGGTTCCATCCTTAAATCTGTATTCCGCCAATATGGCAATGTGTTTTTTTAGGCCAAGCTCCTCGATCCAATATTTCAACCTCCTGTAATAGGCCAGGGCACGTGGTGCGTGGGGATCATAGGCCCCTGTCAGGACAAACAGTATATTGTAACCTGCGGTCTTTATGCTCCTGACGATATGGATGGAGAGTTCAAGATTTTTTCGGGGTGTGATCCTTGAAGGCTGTACCACAATCAGATCTCTGCTGAAGAAATCCAGTTCTTGTGCGAGCCGCATAGATTTCTGATCAAGATAAAAAAAGTTTACCGGATCAACCCCGTTAGGGATCACTGCCCATTCGACATCTGTACCATGTTTCCTGAAAAGTTCCTTTCTTGATTCAGAAATGGTTACATAGTGAATATCGGCATGTGGGGTTCGAAGTATGGTCCACGGGTCACGATTCAGGAATCTTGGAATGTCGGGTTGAAAGTAAGGTGAATCATGGGCCCAACTTACTATGACGGGGCCTTCATTTGATCCAGCAAGGCGGCGCAGGGCAATGGTCAGGGGCAGATTGAAGGGCATTTGTAACACATTGTGGGCAATGACGACATCAAGATTGCTGCTCCACTCTATAAGGATATTGAAGATTTTTTCGGTCAATTGATTCAAGAGATTTTGATCTCCCTTGCGGCAGTCATCGTGGGACCTGGATACGTTCGGATGCTTCGAACCGAGTAAAGGTTCTATGCGGACAGGAAAGGCTCGGGTGAAGACCTCTCCCATACCTGCCAGGATGGAGACAGATTGTCCCATCCTGTGGAGAGTAGATGCGTGCTGACTTATGACCTCCTCCACTCCCCCCACAACCGGCGGACATGAGTAGTGAATAATTCCTATTTCCAAAATTTTTTTCATGGCACAATCCCTGTCGTGGATTTGGATATTATGTGAATGAGGCAATGATGGAGAGGAGTTTTTGTTCCAAGACCTCATAGGAGAAAAATTTTTTTCCGAGTTCGTAGTTTTTTTCCACCGCCGCATTTAGATTGATAGGTTCAAGAAAGGTCTTGAGGCGTTCCACAGTCTTTTTAGTGACAAATGATTCAAATGCGATCACATTAAATCCGCATGGTTCTATGTCCTCCACAAAAATGGAATACCGGTTGACAACAATAGGTTTTTTAAAATAAACGGCTTCCAAGAAAGCATTGCCGAACCCTTCGTATCCTGAAGGGTAGCTGACGATGTCAGCAGCCTGATAGGCGTCATCAATGGCGTACCCCTTGTCCGATTTCATATTGAAGCACCGCAAGGGCCCGATCATGTCTCCAATATATATTATTTCCACGCCTAATCGGTCGGCGAACTCAATGATTCTTTCTGCATATACATCACCTTCGTCACCGTATTTATGGGAGACAACTACTCTGGGGTGCTCCATTTCCAGGAGACTTGCCAATTCCACCGCCCTTTCAATCCACTTTCGCGGTACAATGCGGGTCGGCTGGAGCAGAAAAAGGTCGCTTTTATCAAAACCCAATTCCTGCCTTAGCAGGCGGCTTTTCTTGTTGCCTGCCTGAGGAGGGTTTGCGAAATCGAAGACATTATGGATAATTACATTGCTAACTCCCCTTTGGTAGCTTAGTTGTCTGGATGCCTCTGAATTAATTACCACATGACGTATATATTGAAGATTAGGGGGAAAGGCATACAGTAAGAAATCCTGCACAGCATTAATGAGAAAGCGTTTCCTTTCCCATGCGAAATCATGATGATGGGCAATGCAGGGCATGCCCGTTTCTGCAATAAACTCTGTAATGGCCATTCCCAATGGGATATTCAATGGGATTGCCAGGGCGTTTTCAGGGATAAGGATATTTATGGCGAATTGTTTACAGAATTCGTACAGTCTGGATTTCAGCTGATCTTTCAGCTCATGTATGCGGTTGGTAAGTATTTTCTCCCGTGTTTGAGAGCCGAATGATGCATGGTAGATTTCAAGGATTTCGGGGTGATTAAAATGTGCCTTTGGGACCAAAAATGAGTTGTCAGGTGGAGTGTCCAGTTCTCCTGCAAAAAAGAAACAATCAAATCCATTCCGTGTTAGGACCTGATACCACTTGTATGTCTCAAGAGATACGCCATCTGTACCTGCGATACGCGTAGATACAAACCCTATCTTCTTCATTGCATCACCTCCTAAAGCGGTATGTGAATGATATAATGATATTATTTAGGAGTCAGAGCCTGAATCCGCATTTTAGAGATTTTTCGAGCCTCCTGTGCTAAATGCCTAAAGGAAGAGGAGATTGTCTCTGTTATCAATTCGTATTTCGTATATAATCTAAAATAATAAGACAAGATTTGTTAAAAGACAAGATCTCCAGTTTGTAAGACGTATCCCATATTTTGATCTTATCGATTTTGCTTGACATGTGGATGTTTTTTTTTTAGATTCCCCCGTATATTTATGACTACATTATAGTTATAATGTAGCCGTGGCAGTAACGTAATTTATAGGGACTTAATGAAAGGAATAGGGTAATGAGGCTAAAAGACAGAATTGCTTTGGTAACAGGAAGTAGCCGTGGGGTAGGCAGGGCTGTGGCCCTTGGATTTGCAAAGGAAGGGGCCAAAGTAGTTGTTAATTACACGTCCAATGAGAATGCGGCCAATGAAGTGGTAAACAGTATTAAATCGATGGGGAGTGATGCGATTGCCGTCAAGGCAGATGTGGCACAAAAGGATGATGCAGAGGCCTTGGTCAACGCGGCTGTTGATAAATTCGGAAGACTTGACATCCTGGTAAATAATGCGGGTTTTACCCGCCCTGCTCTGATGCTTAAAATGAGCGAAGATCAATGGGATAGTGTCGTTGATATTCATATGAAAGGGGCCTTTCTCTGTTCCCAGGCAGCAGGCCTTAAGATGCAAGATCAAAAAAGTGGCAAGATAATTAATGTGACGTCTGTGGCTGGCGTAGTCGGAACGGTTGGTCAGATAAATTATAGTGCGGCAAAGGGTGGCATAATAAGTATGACGAAATCTATTGCGAGGGAGCTTGCCCGCTATAATGTCTGCTGCAATGTAATATCATTGGGAATTGTGACCACGGATATGACGGAAAAGATAAGGACCGATGAAAAACTGAAAGAGATATACATGAACAGGATCCTCTTGAAACGTTTTGCCGAGGCGGAGGATATTGCTCCAGCCTTTGTGTTTTTTGCCTCGGACGACAGTAATTATATTACCGGCCAGCTGTTGTGCGTAGATGGCGGATATGGAATGATTTGATTGTTTGAATGTTTGTTGTTTATCTAATAAAACTTTAAGGAGGTATTGATAAAATGGCAGGAGTACCGGACAAGATCCAGACTTGGCAGATGGTGCAGCCTACCTCACGTGATAGAGAAACTGGTGAGGTAACGCCCGGCAAGCTGGAAAAGACAGAAATACCTGTGCCGGAACTGAAACCGGGAGAAGTGCTGGTGGAAGTTGCGGGTTGTGGCGTGTGCCACACTGACCTGGGTTATTTTTATGATGGGGTTCCCACTGTGTCAAAACCCCCACTTGCATTGGGACATGAGATCTCAGGGACTGTTGTGGCCGGGGACGAAAAGATGATCGGCAAAGAGGTCATCATACCGGCTGTTATGCCATGTCGGAAATGTATACTGTGTAAAACCGGTCGTGGAAACAGGTGCCTGGCCCAGAGTATGCCGGGGAACAGCCTTGGTATTTATGGGGGATTTTCAAGTCATATCCCAGTGCCGAGCATTGACCTGTGCGAGGTCAATAACAGAGGTGACATCCCGCTTTCTCATTTGGCTGTTGTGGCCGATGCCGCTACAACTCCTTATCAGGCGGCTAAGAGGGCCGATCTGCAGCCAGGAGACAATGTAGTGGTTGTAGGAATTACAGGTGGGGTTGGCCAGTATATGGGACAGGTCGCCAAGGCCCTGGGTGCCAAAACGGTAATAGGCATTGCCCGTAATCAGGAAAAGCTGGAAAGGGCGCTTAAGTTTGGGGCCGACTTTGTTATAAATTCCACTGATAAGGACGCAAGAGCGGTCTCCAAAGAGTTCAAGGGAATTTGCAAGGAAAATGCTCTTCCGAATACCGGGTGGAAGATTTTTGAGGTAACAGGTGTCAAGCCTGGTCAGGAAATTGCGTTGACACTGCTTGGTTTTACAGGAAAGCTTATTGTGGTCGGCTTCGGCCTGGCCAAGACCGAGTATGCCATAGGCCGTTTGATGGCCTTTGATGCAGAAATTATCGGCACATGGGGGTGTCTGCCAGAATATTATCCAATTGTTTTAGATATGGTACTCAATGGAAAAATTAATATTGAAAATTTTGTTGAAACCAGGCCCATGAGTACAATTGCTGAGACATTTGCCGAGGCACATAAAACGCCTCCCATGAAGCGGATTGTTCTGACTCCTGATTTTTAGTGAATAAGCTATATATTAAAAAGACTGCTTTGTAAAAAGCCAATAAAAACCAACCAAAAAAACTATTTTAATTTAAAGGAGGACGTGAATTATGGCATTAGAATGGATGCCCAGAGAAGACGGGGCAAAGGATCATTTGCTGCATACCGATATCCATTGGGGTACTGAGGCTCCTTGCGTAGTGTACGAGAAGAAACCTCTGACGGATCCCAGTGGGAACGTAATGGACGGGCTTTATGTTTCCTGGATCAGATTGAACAACCCCAGGCAATATAATTCCTATACTACAGAGATGGTCAAGGGCGTTATCGCCGGATTTGAGAATGCCTCTGTAGACAGGAGTGTCGTGGCCGTGGTTTTTACGGGCACAGGTCCATATGCATTCTGTACAGGAGGCAACACCAAAGAGTATAGTGAATATTACAGCTCCAGGCCTGATGAATACGGTCAATATATGGAACTTTTTAATCATATGGTGGATTCTATCCTCGCTTGCAAAAAGCCGGTAATATGCAGGGTTAACGGTATGAGGGTTGCCGGGGGCCAGGAGATAGGCATGGCCGCTGATATAGCCATATCATCAGATTTGGCCATTTTTGGGCAGGCCGGGCCCAAACATGGTTCAGCACCTGACGGTGGCGCCAGCGATTTTCTGCCATGGTTTTTGAGCATGGAAGATGCCATGTGGAATTGTACTTCTTGCGAGATGTGGTCTGCCTACAAGATGAAGGCAAAGGGCCTGATCAGCAAGGCGGTGCCTGTATTGAAGATAGACGGGAAATGGATGAGAAACCCAACCGTGATTACAGACCAATATGTGAAAGATGGTGAGATCGTATATGGTGAGTCCAAGACCGGCGAGGAGCTGAAAGAGGGAAGGGCTATTTTGAAAGAACATCAGGCCAATGCCGACTTTGAGCTACTTGATAAAGAGGTGGATAAAACCGTATGGACACTTGCCAATCTCTTCCCCGGATGTCTGATAAAAACTATAGACAGCATCCGCGCCAAAAAG
This sequence comes from uncultured Desulfobacterales bacterium, assembly GCA_964591255.1. Classification (GTDB taxonomy): domain Bacteria; phylum Desulfobacterota; class DSM-4660; order Desulfatiglandales; family Desulfatiglandaceae; genus CAZQAA01. Next base: position 16,914 of record CAZQAA010000031.1, read on the forward strand.
AAATTCTTCTGGGATCAGACCAAGAATTATAACAGACACTGGCTTGCTGCTAACATGGGCGGAGAGGCTTTCCTTGGTTTTGGTGCCTTTAACACAAAGAAGATTACAGGTAAGGATACAATCGACTTCATCAAATTCCGCCAGAATATTGCCAATTGCAGAAGGTGGGATGAAGAGATGTTTGCGGAAGTACTTGGAACACCACAGAAATAAGGTTTCTTGTGATGTTGTGACTATGACAGGCGAATCTTTTGTTCGCCTGTCATATTTTTATTATGATAACGTAATCAAAAAGAGGAGCTGAACAACCATGGGTTACGAGCACATTGAGATTGATATTAAGGATGGGTTAGGGACCATTACCCTTGACAGGCCGCCGGTAAATGTCTTGAACATAGCCATGATGGAGGAGATTAACGGGGTTTTGAGGGACTGGCAGGGCAAAAATGATCTCAAGATACTGCTGTTTAATGCCAGGGGAAAATGTTTTTCTGCAGGCGTTGATGTGGGAGAACACATGGGAGATATGGCCCCCAAAATGATTGACGCATTTCACGGAATGTTTCGTCTGATCGCCGGTTTTGAAATACCTACAGTAGCTTCGATATTCAGTTCATGTTTGGGTGGTGGATGTGAACTCGCCATTTTTTGTGACATGGTGATTGCAGCGGCGGGGTCAAAACTGGGTCAGCCCGAGATACAGGTGGGTGTTTTCCCGCCAATTGCGGCCCAGATTATGCCCCGTATTATAGGCCGCAAGGCGGCCATGGACCTGATACTTTCAGGCAGGGTTATTTCCGCTGATGAGGCCATGCAGATCGGACTGATAAACAAGGTAGTGCCGGACGATGAATTGGAATCCGCCACTGCTAACTTTGTAAAACCGTATTTAGGGCTTAGCGCTCAGGTCTTGAGAAAGACAAAAAAGGCGATTATAGCCGGTTTGAGAGATGATTTTGAGCCATCCCTGAATATAATAGAGGACATTTATTTAAATGAACTCATGCCGAGTGATGATGCCCAAGAGGGGCTGAAGGCCTTCTTGGAGAAGCGTAAACCTGTGTGGAAAAATAACTAACAGAAACAGAAAGGATTGCCAGGATGACTGCCAACGAGATTCTGGACATGCTCAACGGCATTTTTTACACCACGGGTATATTCAATTTCGAGTGGAAGATCATTGTGATGTGGTGTGTGGGATGCCTGTTTATGTATCTTGCCATTGCCAAAAAATTTGAACCCCTGTTACTGCTTCCGATAGGGTTTGGGATCTTTATCGTGAATTTTCCGCTTGTTCCCCTGATGGGATATTCCCATGGGCATGCCCAGCTCCTGCAGGTGTTTTACCATTATGGGCTGGAGTGGGAGGTTATTCCTTGTGTGATTTTTTTAGGGTTGGGAGCAATGACCGATTTTGGCCCGCTTATTGCCAATCCCAAGACCCTGTTGGTGGGAGCCGGTGCCCAGTTAGGTGTTTTTATTACGTTTACGGGGACTGTTTTGGCGGGATTTACTCTTAAGGAAGCGGCATCAGTGGGTATTATTGGTGGAGCTGATGGTCCTACAACCATATATCTGACCCAGCATCTGGCCCCCCAGTTGTTAGGACCTAATGCCCTGGCTGCATACTCGTATATGGCAATGGTTCCCCTTATTCAACCCCCTATCATGCGGATGATGACCAATGAAAAAGAAAGGAAGATCCGCATGCGTCAGCTAAGGCCGGTTTCAAAGCAGGAAAAGATCATATTTCCCCTTGTGACGGCAGGGATAATTGCGCTTCTTGTGCCTTCTGTAATTCCCCTTATGGGGATGTTCATGCTTGGGAATCTGATGAAGGAAAGCGGAGTGGTGGGCAGGCTTACGGATACGGCTCAAGGATCACTTATGAATATAGTGACCATATTTCTGGGAATTTCGGTAGGCGCCACCATGCATGCAGACAGATTTTTGAGTTGGAAGCCACTTTTTATTTTCAGTCTGGGTCTTGTAGATTTTGCGGTTTGTACCATAGGAGGCATACTGACTGTGAAGATAATGAATATTTTCTTAAAGGAGAAGATCAATCCCTTGATAGGCTCGGCAGGAGTGTCTGCGGTTCCCATGGCGGCACGGGTATCCCAGATGGAGGGTCTGAAATATGACAAGACGAATCATCTTTTGATGCACGCCATGGGGCCCAATCTGGCGGGAGTCATAGGCTCGGCCGCGGCCGCCGGCATGTTTATCGCCATGTTTGATTAGGAGCTGGGGGAGATTAAAATGAAGAAATCTGTAATAATGATTATTTTGTTGTTTCTGGTATTGCCCTTTCACTATTTGAATGCCGAGGACTTTCTTGGAGCGCCTGTGATTCCAGGAGCCGAATCTGTGCAGGAAAGTGATGTCCGGTTGGAATTAAAGACGGGTTTATCACACGATGATACAGTCGGATTTTATAAAAAGTCATTGGAAAGGTGTAAGGATATCAGATTCCGTGAGTGGAAAGACGCCACTTATATAGAAGACGACGGGAATCGCCCGTGGCATTCCATTACCATCTCAAAACTGGATAAGGAGGGGACCACCATTGTAATAATAAAGGACAACTGGACCTGGATCATAGGGACCCTTATCCTGAGATTTGTGGGGGTTTTCATAGTCCTGCTGGTACTCTATCTGGGAATGGCCGTTTCAGGAAGGATTACCGCCTCTTTCGTAAAAAGGGCAGAGATGAAAAAGTCCGCTGGTTAGAAAGCACACAACCTGTTTTTTGTAAAAAGCCTCTTTCCGATCAAGGAAAGAGGCTTTTTTTGCTTTCATGATTTTAGATATCCAAGTATTACTCAATCACTATCATGACTGTCTCCGCTTCCACGGCATCGCCCTTTTTGCATTTTACATCTGCAACCGTACCGGATGCATTGGCGACTATAGGAAGTTCCATTTTCATAGCCTCTATAATAACAATTTCATCTCCCTCGGCTACGGAATCGCCGGGTTTTACTTTTACATCGAGCACCTTTCCACCCATAGGAGCAACCACTTCAGCCACAATACATACCTCCTTCAATTATCATAGTTT
>CAZQAA010000032.1:0-12402 GCA_964591255.1 uncultured Desulfobacterales bacterium
TATAAGGCAACAAGTGGAGAGGAACGCTTCGAAATAGTCAATACTTCACCAATACAAGATGATCAGGGTAAAATAGTTCAAATAGTCGAGGCCTCAAGGGATATAACCGAAAGGGTCAGGCTGCAAAAGGAGGTACAAAAATCCAAGACATTTTTTGAAAATGTCATCAAGAATTCTGCAGATGGAGTCGTCTTCCTGGATACAAAGGGCAATGTCCTTATCTTCAACGAAGCAATGGAACGCCTTACGGGTTATACGGCAGACGAAATCATCGATAAGGGACATGTAAGCTATTTCTATGACCTGGAGCTGGGCAGAGAAAATATGAGAAAGATGCGAAGTGCCGATTATGGTCCCCCAGGCAAACTTAATCCCACCAGCATGACTATTACTGCCAAAGACGGTGAGGAGATACCGGTTACCCTTTCTGCATCCATAATCACAATAGACGGCAAGGAAGTAGGCAGTGTCGGAATCTTTACAGATATGCGGGAGATACTAGAAATACGTCAGGATCTTGAAGAAGCTCGTCTTCAGCTTGTCCAGTCGGAAAAGATTGCATCTGTAGGCAGAATGGCCGCAGGTGTGGCGCATGAAATCAACAACCCCCTTTCAGGAGTCCTTATATATGCAGAACTCCTGAAAGATGCCCTCAAAGAAAATCCCCAGTTACAAAAGGATGTCCAGGAAATTATAGACCAGACCCTCAGGTGCAAAAAAATAGTATCTGAACTACTGGAATTCAGCAGACAATCAATAGGCAAGACCTCATCTTTCAGCCTTGATCACCTGCTTAACCTATGTCTTAATTTACTGCTCAAACAGGCCCTTTTCCATGATATTAAGGTGAATATTAGCATTGATCCTGATATGCCGCAGATGTACGGTGATGTAGGGCAATTGCAACAGGTATTCACCAACCTCTTTATCAATGCGGCAGATGCCATGGAAGGAAAAGGGGAATTGAGTGTAGAGGCTTTCTTTGATTCCAGCCGCAAACGCTTCATTATCAAGGTGTCTGATACAGGGCCAGGTATTCCGGAAGAGCTACAAGAAAAAATATTTGATATATTCTTTACTACTAAGCCTGTAGGAAAAGGAACGGGCCTAGGGCTTAGCATATCACGCAATATTGTGAGCCTTCATGGAGGCAGTTTGACCTTTAACTGCCCACCGGAAGGAGGAACTACGTTTATAGTGGAACTACCTCTTGAGACAGTCACTGACCACGAATCTTCAGGACAACCACTTTTTATAGGATTGGATGAATGATGGGGCAAAAGACACATGTTTTAATCGTAGACGACGAGCAAGTCGTCAGGGATGGATGCCATAGGGTTCTGAGTAACAAGGGGTATGATGTGACCACTGCAGAAAGTGGACAGCAGGCCCTTGATATCTTGGAAGATTCTCCAGTAGATCTCATGCTTCTTGACCTTAAGATGCCCGGGCTGAGCGGAGAAGAGGTACTGGAAATAACCAGTAAAAAATTCCCCAACATTCCGGTAGTCATAATCACCGGCCATGGAACCATAGACACTGCTGTAGAATGTATGAAAAAAGGAGCCTATGACTTCATTACCAAGCCATTTCAAATAGACCAGTTTCTTCTCACAATTACCCGGGCGGCGGAGAAGAGAAAGCTGGAACAGAAGGCAAGGCAGTTCGAAGAGGAAAACATTCGAAACCTCTATGATCTGAATCTTGAGAAAAGCCGTCTTAAAACCATCATAAACTGCATGGCAAATGGTGTTATGGTGACGAATCGCAACTTTGAGGTTGTACTCCACAATCCGGCCTTGATGCGATTGGTGGAAGCCACAGAAAAAATCGAAAATCCGGCTCCCATCACAAAAATACTCAATGATGAATCCCTGATTAAGACACTTAAAGAGATCCAGGAAGGCGACACATCCAGGGATGAATCCATTTCACAGGAAATCAAGATTGGTTCGAACTATCTTCGTGCAATTTCGGCCCCTGCACTTGGACCTGATCATGAAATTGCAGGGACGGTGACTGTATTGGAAGATATCACTGCATTCAAACAATTAGACGAGATGAAATCTGATTTTGTGAACATGGTTGTACACGAACTCAGGAGTCCCCTTGTGGCGATCCGCCAGCTGAACAGTGTATTAATTGAAGGTCTAGCCGGACCACTTGGTGATAAACAGAAAGATTTTATAGACAGGGGCATGAAAAAGATAGATTCTCTTTTGGAACTGATCAACGATTTGTTAGACGTAGCAAAAATTGAAGCAGGTAAATATGTTCAGCATCGGGTGCCAACCGATATCGGAGAAATTATTGAGCAGGTTGTGACATTAATGGAGCCACGGGCAAGAGATCAGAATATTGAACTTACCTTTACCTGTAAAAATCTCAAGCCGGTCCAAGCAGACCCGAAAAACATGGAAGAAGTTTTCAATAATCTTGTAAGCAATGCCATTAACTATTCACCGGGTGGCGGAAAGGTATCCGTGACCGCAAAGGGCCTGGGAGAATATATGGAGATCAAGGTCTCTGATACGGGCGTTGGTATTCCAGAGGAAGAGATACCCAAAATTTTTGACAAATTTTATCGTGTAAAAAATCCCAAAACCAGACAAGTGGTGGGTACTGGCCTAGGGCTACCTATAGTCAAGGGCATTGTGGAAGCCCACCAAGGGACAATTGAAGTGGACAGCAAGCCCGATCAAGGCACGACCTTCAGGATTCTCCTGCCGGTCATAACCTGATATGTATTCAAGTAACAGATAAAGCAAGTCCATCCAAAATGAAAAAAGTGCTAATCGTAGATGATGAGGCCGTTGTAAGAAATGCCCTTGCCAAGGTCCTGAATAAGAAAGGAATAGCCATCAGTCTTGCTGCCAGCGGTGAGGAAGCCCTTAAATTGATGGCTTCGCAATTATTTGACGTGGCATTTTTGGATATCCGAATGCCAGATATGGACGGCATCACACTGCTAAAAGAGATTCGTTCGAAGCATCCTTCAACTGTTGCTATAATGATAACCGGATATCCGACCATTGATTCTGCTGTCCATTGTACCAAACTTGGTGCAGTAGATTATCTGGTCAAACCGTTCCGCATTGATGACCTAGAAGCTGCATTAGATAAGGTCTCTTCTCCATCCACTCTCCCTTTAGACCATTCAGGCCTGCGAATAAATTCTACAAAGGATTTTATCATAGGACAAAGCCTGCCAATGAAAAAAATTTTTGAAAAAATCCTTAAAGTTGCCCCTACAGACAGTACTGTGCTCATAAGTGGGGAATCAGGCACGGGCAAGGAACTGGTGGCACGTGCCATTCATGCCAACAGCAACCGCAAAGAGAGAGAATTTGTGGCCGTAGACTGTTCTTCCCTGGTTGAAACATTGCTTGAAAGTGAACTCTTTGGTCATGTAAAAGGATCTTTTACAGGAGCGCACCAGACAAAGCACGGCCTGTTTGAGCTGGCAAATCATGGCACCTTTTTTTTTGACGAGATCTCAAACCTTACCCTGAATATACAGGCAAAGCTCCTCCGCGTGATTCAGGAGCGAGAATTTATGAAAGTGGGGGATCAGAAAAAGATAAAACTCGACATAAGGATTATCTCCGCATCCAACAAAGATTTAGTAAAATCAATTCATTCAGGTGATTTCCGGGAGGATCTGTATTACCGTTTGAGCGTGGTTCCGATCCATCTGCCTCCCCTCAGAAACAGGGTTGAAGACATACCTCCTCTAATTGAACATTTTCTGAACAAATTCAGCAAAAAAATCAAACGTAGTGTCCCTGAGGTCTCAAATGAGGCTATGGAGGTGCTAAAGGAATATCCTTGGCCCGGCAACGTACGAGAACTCGAGCATACCGTGGAGAGAATACTTATACTTGAAGATACAGACGTAATACGAATCAGGGATCTCCCTTCATTCATTTCCCAGAGACAGGGGGAAATCCAAATGCTCCCGGAAGAACCATTGAGCCTAAAGGAGCTGGAAAAAAAATATATCAGATTTATCCTGCAACGAACAAAGGGCAAAAAGACCCAGGCTGCAAACATCCTTGGCATCAACCGAAAGACTCTGGGTATGAAGATAAAAAAATACGGCCTTTACTTTTGACCGCCAAGAGGCGACCTTGCTTACCTCGGCTCATATCAAGCAATTTATAACCACCAACTGAGAACATAACACAATTTAACACCTTTAAGGCTTTGCAAAACAAGCTGTGTAAAGACTGTGCGCAACATGAAACCAGAGGACTACATAATGGAGTTAGGTCCTATGGGACCCATAGGGGAGGAGGAATCCCTGATTTTGCGGGTAAACAGAAACTGTCCATGGAACAGGTGCCTGTTTTGCGCAAGTTATAAAGGGATGGAATTTAGCAGGAGGGCTTTAAAGGATATCAAGGGGGATATAGATACAATACGGAGAATCGCCGAATTGATTGAGAGGAAGTCTGTTGAAATGGGTTATGCAGGTAATGTGACCAAGTTTGTATTACAACATGTAATCATGGATAATTCGGATATTTTTGGGAAGCCTTCCTCCGGCATGAACAAACAGGCAATGGCGAGCCTAAGCAATGTTGCCAGGTGGCTCTCTTATGGAGGGAAAAGGGTCTTTTTGCAAGATGCAAATGCGCTTGCAGTAAAGCCTGGGAAACTGATTGAAGTATTGCAATATCTGAAACTCAATTTCAAGAGTATTGAAACAATCACGTGCTATGCGAGGTCAAAGACATGCTTTATCAGGACTGAAAACGAACTCAGAGAATTGAAAGATGCCGGGCTATCCAGGTGTCTTGTGGGCATTGAGTCGGGGTATGATAAGGTGCTCGATAAGATGAAAAAGGGAGTAACAAGGGTCGAACACCTGGATGGTGGGAAAAAAATGAGAGCAGCAGGAATAAATATGGCAGCATTTATAATGCCTGGTATGGCAGGTGCTGATACGGCAATGTCGGAAATCCATACCAGGGAAACGATATCCTTGCTGAATGAGATACAGCCGGCAGAAATCCGGATACGGAGTATTGCAGTCCTTGAGCACTCCCCACTCTATGAATGTTATTGTAAAGGGTTATTTACGCCTGCTACAGAGGATCAGATGGTTAAGGAGATACGCATGCTTCTTGACGGGCTCAACTTCGACTGTATTGTCGAAACATACCAGATGACAAACGTCCTGTTCAATATCAGGGAAAATTTGAAGGATAAAAAGAATGAATTGATTTCCATTATAGATAACTATCTAAATCTTTCCCCCCTGGATAGGGCACGCTTCAGGCTCAACAGGTATCTTTCCGGGGGTTATGTTAACTATCTTAAAGCAGTCAGGAAATACAGTGCAACTGTTGCCGGTTTGATAGATGATGCTCAAAAAGCTATTAGAAGGGGCTCTCAAGACGCAACAGAAAAGGTAGACAGGGCAATATTTGCAATCAAATCCAAAGGCGTGCCATAATAGTCATTGTCTATAAACCAAGCCCCACAGGTAACTCAATCATGATGCATATTTTTACTGAAATCAGCATCCAAAAGAAGCCTCATATCGTCTGCATTCATTTATAAAGGCCCTCACCTTGCTAAGATCCTTTTTAAACCTGATCGGATTTCCTTCCAGATCTGTTGCATTCGTGCCGGTACAACTGTCTACCCCGAATGGCCCTACCGAAGACAGGGCTTCATACACATTTGAGGGGTTAAGCCCGCCCCCAAGTATTACCGGTATTGAACTCTGTTCGACTATCTTTCTGCTCATTTTCCAGTCACAGGGAATGCCGGTTATCCCGATATAACCGGTTACAGGTGCCTCGGGGAGATATGTATCGATCAAAAACAGGTCGGAATATGGCTCAAATATGGGTATAAGGTCTGCAGAAGAGCTTGGCTCTCGCCCGCTCGGAGGGACGGGAATACTCCTCATGATCTGTACCTCTGGAAATTTTTCCCTGAGGCGTTTCTGGTTTTCTAAATGCTTATTGTCATCATAGTTGCCATCTTTACCTACAAGATCTTCGCATAGGTGTACGATATCAGGCTGATAATAATCAATAGCCCTATAGATATTATCCTGTTTATGAAAGAGAAAAATCATTGAACTTGCAGAATCCGTATGTCTTGTAAGGGATATTACATCCTTTAAATCCGGTAGCTTCCAGCTATCTTCATCAAGTACAATACTCCCAATATGATTAACCCCTATTTCAATAAGCTTTTCCGCCTCGTGTGGATCCTGAATTTCATATACTTGAATAACGACTTTCATCGGTATGACTCGCAAGTTTTATATTATTGAGAGGTAGATTTCCTGAAAGAGAGCGTTGAACAACCAGCACACCTGTCAAGGCCTGGCCATGCCCCCCCCTTACCCAGAAGAGATGGACCCTGACCCCTTTCTATCCGTTTTTTCAATTGATCAATTGCAGGCAACATATGCTCACCGGGAATAAACAGGTTGACATAATTCATCTCGGTCTTGCCGGAGGTCTTGGACCCGGGACACATTGTAGTCAAGTTGGCGGTCTTATTGTTAAAGGACCACACGCTCCCGGCACAAACGGCAGAATTCGGAAACTGGTAAAAGGTTAGATTTGGTCGCCTGATTGCCGCCATGTAATCATTCAAAATATGGAGCGCCTGGTAGGGAACACACATTATAAAAACGACACTGGGTTCTAATTCAACCTGGTCAAAAACATCAATGGGGGCAATATAGACTCCTTTGCATGCCATAAAATCAAGCTTGGGTTTTTCCAAGACTATTTTTAAGGCCGTTTCGGGATCAGCTGCGTATTTGATGTGGTACCTGGTATCAGCTTTTTCATCCAATGGACGGAAACCCAGCACCAGTTGGGCATTTTTGCATAAACAGCTTTCCGGCTTCATAAAAAGCGCATATCTTGCCTGACGCACTGCTGCTGCATGTTGACAGAAGGTAAGTTTGGATCTGGCATTATGTGTAATACGCAACAAATCAAGCTCTGATTCATCAAAGATAAATCTGATCCCTACAGGATCAAAATCCAAACGATAATTCCAAACAAGTGATTCTAATACATCATGATAGTTCACACTTGTCTCCTTTAAACAACAATTTCCTTTTCAAAAGATCGACAAAAAATTTCGATATATAAAAATAAGTTATATAAAATTTTCCTATATAAATCCTTCTGTCGGTGTCCTGATAGCTTTGGAAACCGATATAAGAAGAGATGCCTGCTTTAAATCTTTCTTGCCGGCATTTTCCAAAAGTTGTCTTGACATGGCATGGAGTTCTCTATAGACCCCATCAAGGTCAAAGGCTGGATATCCTTTCCCCTTCTTGAATTGTGACCTACCGCATACACGGGCTTTCCCTTGAAAAGCCACAGGAATACCGTAAACCCTACAGGTAATAGGACGGTAAGGATACAGGACACAATCATTGTTATCGTTAAGAAGGGGACACCTTATTCTTTCCTTTGCCAAGGCATAGGACGTCATCATGGGATCATTTTCAAAAGCCCTAAGCCTTTTTTCTACCAATTCCAGGTCGTCATCCGCCTTGTCGGCACGCATGACGGCTTTTTCTCTCTCTTTTCGCTCAAGTTGATCAAAATCGTACTTCAAAAAGAGTGCTTCTACTAAAAACAGACCGAACACAGCATGGCAGCAATCGGAACAACCGCGTTTACAACTTATACAGTCCGGATATTCATGGGCAATTCTTTGAAATGCCTTGTCCGCCCTATTTAAGAGGGCCTCATACGGCTCAAACAGATAGGTAAAATCCATATGCTAACGGTATGGCGCAAGTTTTTCTATGAATTGCGGGTGAGCCTCAAACCCAAGAGCAATGGCCTTGTCTAAATGCTCGACCGCCTTTTTATACTCCTCTTTGACATAGTATGCGAAGGCCAAATTATTATGTCCAAGAGAAAAATCGGGGGCTATTTCAATTAATTTTTCTCCGATTTTAATAGCATTTTCCACATCTTCCTTTTGGAGATAAGCATTAATCAGGTTGCTCCATGCCTGAACAATCTTGGGATTAAGTTCTATAGCCATTTTCAAGGCATCAATTGCCTTATCAGTCTCTGCCATTTGAAGATATGCAAACCCTAGATTTGCATATCCCCTGGCGTATCTGGGCTCTATCTCTATAGCCTTCTTATTGGCCTCTACCACCATTGGGAGGTCACCCTTTTTGAAATAGATATACCCAAGATTGACGTAACCCTCAAACATCCTTCCGCTGTTGGCGATCGCATCTTTAAAGGCGTCAATTGCCTCGTCCAGTCTTCCATGCTCCAACAAAGCCACACCCAGATTATAGCTGGAATTGGCACATTCCGGGTTTTCGGCAAGCATCCTTTTCTGCTGGGCGATAAATTCCTCCGAATCTTGCGGAACTTTCATTTTTCACCTCGGCTAATTTTTCAACATCCCTATCCCCAGATAGAGAGAGGCCGCTCCTTTTTTTAGGGATAGCGACCTCTTGCTATACTAAAAAGACAAATACCTATGCCGGTTTCTTTAATGATCTTCTGTTTGTCCTCGACCTTTAAGACCGTACATGGTGCTACTTCCGGTAGAAAAATAGATCAATTTTTCTTCATTTATCAACGCAGTGGCAGCCTTTTTTATCATCCTGGCCTTGGCGTCAGGGATCTCTTTTTGGACTGCCTTTTCAATGTCTTTGAAATAAAATTTCGTCTTTTTACTATTTTCTGCGAAATCCAGAATAGCCTTTTTGATATCTTCCATAATCATTACTCCTCATTAATGATGCGTGGTGTTTAGTCAATACCCCCTACCGCCTTTGAGACCTCCCACGCCGCATCAGTAAACTTGAACTGAGAAGAAGTACGGTAAGTGTCATACTGTAACCTGTAGTCGTCTATCAAATGCTCTGTAAACGGCAGGTCACACTTTTCAAAAAACTTTTCCCAGCCAATCCTCTCGGCCCAGTCACCGAGGCGTTCATATTTGTTGGCGTCATTGGCATATGCCTCAACAATCTTTTTGACGGATTCACATACCTCTGGAAAACGCGGAAAATTGTTTGGCAATGCAGGAATAACCACCTTAGAAAATTTCGGCGGGCTGATCCTGTTGGAGACCTTCCCTCCTGCCATAACGGTAACGCAATCACCTTCTTTATCTGAAAGGGGAAGGGCCATACACATGGTATAACAGTTACCACAGAACATACACCTTTCCTCTTTGATCTTGACTGATTTTTTTCCATCCTCAGTCTTTGCCGGTGAAATAGCAGCAGTAGGACAAGCGGCAATCACAAGGGGGATCTCACATACTTTGTCAAGGACTTCACCGTCTACAATTGGCGGCTTCCTGTGATAACCCAAAAGGGCTATATCGGAACAGTGGACCGCACCGCACATATTCAGGCAACACGCCATAGAGACTCTAACATGGGCCGGCAAGGTCATACCCTGAAAGTAATCAAACAGATCATCCATAACTGCCTTAACCATAGACGAGGCGTCAGTTGCAGGCGTATGGCAATGAATATATCCCTGGGTATGCACAATATTAGTGACTCCTGCACCCGTGCCCCCAATGGGAAATTTATAACTTCCGGATACGTGTTTACGACTCATGAGGTCCTTTTTCAGGGCCTCCATCTTTTCCTGTCTTTCCACCATAAATTCAATATTATTACGGGTAGTAAAGCGTACATATCCATCACAGTGTTTATCTGCAATATCGCATATCTCCCTTACATGCTCCACAGTCATGAAGCGGCAGCCTCCGCACCTGACGGTAAACACCTTATCACCCGTCTCTGATACATGCACCAGTATACCCGGCTCTATTATGTCATGATATTTCCATTTCCCATAGTTGTTTTGGATGATCGGAGGAAAATATTGCCAAAAATGTCTCGGCCCAAGGTCCGTCAGCCTGTTTTCCATCGGTTTGTCGGGATTATACAGCCCTAATTTTTCAGTAGATAGTTTCATCAGTTTTTACCTCCTATCTCTTATGCCTGGATCTGTAGTCTTTTATATCTCTCTTCCATCCTCCCGGTACGTCTTCTTCTTTCCAGAAGATATAGGGGTTGCTTCTCGGTTCTTTCACCATCTGAGGCATTGGTGGAATCTCCAATACTTCGAGAAGCTTTCGAATACCCTGTCGCTGTATAAGCTCACCCAAACGCTCACGGTTTTTACCCTCCTCAGGCCACCATTCCCATATTTTCTCAACCACCTCTTTGATGTTGTCGTAAGGGGGCTCACACTTCATAAAAGGAATGGTCAATACTCCCATCTGAGCGCCATCAAGGATGGGGGCCTTGGCTCCGAACAGGATACTGACGCCCGTATCGGTTCCAGGCCTTAAAGCACGTGGCATAACATTAATACAATGCATGCATCTGGTACATTCCTTGTTATCAATCACCAGCTTATTACCATCCATGCTCATACACTTTGCAGGACAAAGGTCTATAACTTCTTTTTGTATATCAAATTTACCCCAATCTCTCCCTTTATGGGCACCGCCATTCGGCTCTATCTCGCCTCCTATATAAGCCTGAACTGCCTCCTGATCGATCCGGATATCATCTCTCCAAGTACCTATATAAGACATATCTGACCGCGCAATAGATGCCACACAGCAGTTGGGACAACCGTCAAACTTAAACTTGAATTTATAGGGAAAGGCAGGCCTATGTAATTCATCCTGATAGTAGTGGGTAAGTTCATAGCACAAATCCTGTGTATCTATACATGCAAATTCGCATCTGGCCTTGCCAATACAGCAGGAAGGAGTACGTAGATTGGAGCCCGATCCCCCGAGATCCTGTTGCATGACATGGCCGAGTTCATAAAAGATGGGCTCAAGCTGTTCTGTAAACGTCCCGAGAAAAATGATATCACCGGTTGCCCCATGCATGTTCATCATTCCGCTACCGCGGTATTCCCAAAGATCGCAAAGAGACCTTAGATAGTCTGTATCATAAAATTTACTGGCGGGCTGATTAACGCGCATTGTATGAAAATGGGCAATGGAAGGAAATTTTTCCGGAAGATCTGAATATCTCCCGATGACCCCACCTCCATATCCAAACACACCAACAATACCACCGTGTTTCCAGTGGGTCTCACCATCATCAAATGAAAGCTGAAGCTGGCCCATCATGTCCTCAACGACATCTCTTTCGATCAACATCCTGTCGTCCGCGAGTTTTCTCCGATGCAATGCCTCTCTCTTGGCGTCTGCAACAAAACTCGGCCATGGCCCTTTCTCCAGTTCATCCAGATCCGGGATATCATGTTTGCATTTAAAATTTTTGAGTTCCTCTTCGGTGTAGTTATTTAACTCTTCATCAGAATAGATACGAATCTCATCGTACTTGAGTTCTGTCTGTTCTTCTTTCGGTTCAAAAGCCATTACATAAGCCTCCTTTATGATAACTTAATAACATTGTTGATTTTTTAAGGAGAAAATCAAACAAAAGGACTTTTTTGCTATATTATTAATTTCACCTCCTCCCATGATCTTGTAAAAATCAGCAAAACCAATATCCATAAATAATAATGTCCATAATCACAATTAAATTCTAGACACGAATGAGTTTCCAATCCAGAAGGGATGGAAACTCGCTAATCCATCATTCAAAAACTAATTTAACCGTTGATTTATAGTCAAAAGCCCCTGAGATTGTCAATAAAAAAGTCGTGGATTTTTTGTTGACAATATCGGCCTGTCATGGTGGTCTAGCTTGCATAGTAAATAGTCTCCATCATGATAAATAAATTATCCATACCATACAGGTCATCAGTTAAAAAAGTGAATCTGTTTAGACAACCTAGAATTGTAATCACTGCTCTCAGAGGTGGAGGGGGCAAGACGATCTTATCCCTGGGACTTGCAGCTGCATGGTGCAAGCATGGCTTACAAATAGCGCCATTTAAGAAGGGACCCGATTTCATTGATGCAGGGTGGCTTTCATTCGCTTCCGCCCGACCATGTTACAATTTAGATCCCTTTTTAATGACTCGGGGACAGATACTGGAATCTTTTATAGTGAATTCAACCGATGCCGATCTCTCCATTATTGAGGGAAACAGAGGAATTTATGACGGTCTTGACGTTGAAGGCCATTACAGTACCGCTGAGGTTGCAAAACTGGTCAAGTCGCCGGTTCTGATTGTTGTCGATGTAACAATGGCAACTCGAACTATAGCTGCCTTAATTAAGGGTTGTCAGATCTTTGATCCTGATGTAGACATCTCCGGAATTATCCTGAACAGAGTGGCAGGAGTTCGACAGGAAACATTGATCCAGGCTGCCATTGAAAGACATTGTGGTATTCCGGTTATTGGGTCTATCCCAAAACTGAAAAATAACCCTTTTCCCGAAAGACATATGGGACTTGTCCCCTACCAGGAAAGG
>CAZQAA010000033.1:0-7088 GCA_964591255.1 uncultured Desulfobacterales bacterium
GAAGCCAATCCCTGCCGATCAGGATAAGAGATGTCCAGGTATAACCGCCATATGGTTGCCTGAACTCATCGAAAAGATCCCCGACCAGAATTGTTCCCAGAACAAGCGGTACAAAATATTTTATTAATATATCCCACCAGATGCCGAGCCTGATGGAGGAAATTTTGTTAATATGTTTTCTAAGAAGTCTGATCTTGAACAACCACCCCACCAGTATACACTCAAGCATACCTATTATTACCAGCCCGTAATGGGTGATAAAGTGGTCTAATATGTCTACCCAGTGAATACCTGCCTGAGATGTGAAAACTATGGAACCCACAAACCCTATGACACATACGGCTGTAACCACTTGCTTTCTGTTGAACCCGAATTTGTCGATAATGGCAGATGTGAAGGCCTCCACGATCGAGATGGAGGATGACAGCCCGGCGACAGACAGACACAGAAAAAATATTGCCCCGAAGAGGCTGCCGCATGGCATAAGGCTGAGAGCCTTTGGATAGGCGACAAATGCGAGCCCTATGCTTTGTGATACCACTTGATCCAGGGGCTGTTGTTGGGATGCAGCCATAAAACCCAATACCGAAAACACGGCAAATCCGGCAAATATGGAATATCCACTGTTAATGAACCCTGTTAATATGGAATATTTAGCTATATTTGCCTTGGCCGGCAGATAACTTGCATAGGCTATCATGATCCCGAAGCCTAAACTCAGGGTGAAAAATATCTGACTGAAGGCATCTATCCATACCTTTGGGCTTGTGAGTTTCGCAAAATCAGGGGTCAGGTATGCCTTTATACCGACCATCGCCCCATCAAGGGTGACGGACCATAAAACAAGTACCGCGGTAAGTACAAAGAGCATGGGCATGAAAATTTTATTTGCAAGCTCGAGGCCTTTTTGTATTCCCCTGTAAATTATTAGCCAGTTTAGAAACCACACAATGATAATACCTACAAAAATGGGGGTCCTTATTTCACCTATATCTGAAGGCGCATCACTCATTGACAGGAATTTTTGGAAGAAAAATGTGTTGGGATCATCTCCCCAGCCGAGGTTTAATGAAAGATAAAAGAAGTTCATACACCAGGATATGATAGCGGTATAATAAAGGGAGAGGCCGAACATTACAAAAGTAACCGCCCACCATCCTAGCCATTCCCATTTCGGCCTGATCTTGGAACACGCAAGAGGGGCGGAACCCATACGCTCATGTCCCATGCCAAATTCAAGGAGTAGGAGAGGTATGCCTACGGTGATAAGTGCAATCACGTAAGGGACAAGAAAGGCCCCTCCGCCATGACTATAAGCCATATAACTGAAACGCCAGATGTTCCCCAGCCCAATAGCCGAACCTATGGCGGCTAACAAGAATCCAACCTGGCTTTTCCATTGTTCTCTTTTGGCAGGCAAATTATTGGGACCCTCTTTGAGATCTAATTGAACTTTTTGGTATCATTAGAAATTTGACTCAACTTGAAACCTTTTTGCCGGAAAATTGTCAGGCATGCATCTGCCACGTCAGGATCATATAGCAAGCCGCTGTTTTTGGAAATTTCCTGCAAGGCAACATCAATTCCAAGGGCTGGTCGATACGGACGGTGAGAGGCCATTGCCTCTACTACATCCGCCACACCCAAAATCTTTGCCTCCATGAGGATCTGATTGCCGGATAGGCCGGAAGGATAGCCTGACCCGTCAATCCTTTCATGGTGCTGAAGTACGATATGGGCAATAGGCCACGAAAATTCTATATTTTTTAATATTTCGTATCCCACATCTGGATGGGATTTGATCAGTTCAAATTCTGTCTTTGTTATGGGGCCTGGTTTTGCCAGGATTTCCGCCGGGATGGCAATTTTTCCTAAGTCATGAATTAAACCGGCCATTAGAATACCTTCAATTTGTTCCTTGGGCAGTTTCATCTCTTTCGCAATGGCCTTTGCAATACCTGCCACACGTTGTTGATGCCCGGAGGTATAAGGATCTCTCATTTCCACGGTAAGTGCCATAGCCCTGATACTTCCTTCCAGGGCCTGTTGCAGCTTATTCATGCTGTTTTGCAGTGCAGTAGTACGTTGAGCCACCTTTTGCTCTAAACTTTTCTGATAGGCCCTGTTTTCTATCTCAAGCTGTCGTCTCCGTAGGGCGTTGGCCACGCTAATCATGACATTATTCATTTCAAACGGTTTTGTAATATAATCGTAGACCCCTATTTTTAGCGCAACTTTGGCTACCATGGGGTCATCTAATGCAGTGATCATTATTGCAGCAGTCTCAGGATGTTTGGGTAAGATGTCCCGTATTAAATCCAGTCCCGATTCTCCCGGCATGTTGATATCACAGAGAATCAGCTCGAATTTTTCATCTTCCAGAAGTTCGCGTGCTTCCAGAGGGGTGGCTGCAGTTCTACAGACATATCCGTTCGCCTCCAGCATTTCACTCAATATGGAACGTATATTCTCTTCGTCGTCTACAATCAAGATTTTCGGCATAAATCAGCTCCGGGATTCATGTTGGCCTCTCCACGTTTTTATTTTATTTTTTTATTGTTATCATAAGAGCATGAGAGAGGAATTTGTGCAGGAAAATACATCAACAACCGATTAGAGGTCAAGAATATTTCCCAGTTTATTCTAATATTATGTAATTCTGCCGGGACGCTAGTTTGGGAGCACAGGCAAAGGCCTTTTTACTTTGCCTTGACATCTATACATGTGCAGGCTTAAGTTCTAAAGCCAACCAGCATCGGCTGAAAGAGACAGCTTGAATGATAAATAACAAAGGGATATCGTTATGGTCTCGTTATCTTTGGCATATTGCCTTTGCAATTTTTTATTCAAGTTGTCTGCACAAGATCCAACCTGCTGAATAATTCGGGAGATATATTATTATGTACAATATTGTCAGCTTTTCAAGAAACAGGTCAACGAGTGTCGAACAGACAGACTCCCAGACTATCAGGGCATCATGCCGGCTTCAGGATACCTTGCAGGAGGCGTTTGTTGAGATTATGGTCAGGATGCCGGACTTGGAGATTACTGATGTCAGGGGGGGTGTAATACGCATCTATCAGAATGATTGTGACATAAATATGGATGCCCTCCAAAGGGTGATTGGGACTCGTATAGGACCAGGAATACTTAAAATAATCAAGGGGCTTATAGGGGAGGCAATAGGTTATAGGCAGCTTGCCTTCATGGTGGAAGAATGCTGTCATGCTGTTATATTGTCATTCACTAAGGAAGAGCTTATAAATTCGCCCAGGCCGGAAAATGATGCAGAGGCAATCGAATATTATGCCAGCATGGTCAGGGAAAATATCAGGTTGTACAACCGTTGTGCCGCCTTTGCCCCAGGTAGTGCTATTATAGAGAAGATCGAACTGCCGACATAGGGTTGAACAAAGGGATGGGTATGCTCAAATTCGTACGCAATAAGTTGATAAGCATTGAAAAACATGGTCATGATACGTTAATTGCCCATGGCATTCTTGATGACGACATTTACGGTTTGGAGATGGATGTATCCATAGATATATCCAGCCTGAAAATCGTGGCAGTTGTGGCAAAATGGCGGCGCTGGACCACTCCGGAGTGTCCCAGGGCCATCCCTTTTGTCCAGGATGCGGTGGGGCTCCAAATAGGAGAGGAGGATTTTTCGCAAAAGGTTCGCAGGAGTGTTGGCAGAAGGGCATGTAGGCATCATGCCAATCTGCTGATCGAGTGCTGTTATACGGCACAAGAGGCCGCCCAGGTTATAACATGGGAGGATGAACATATTTCCTGTCATTCATTTAACACCAAGGCCCCTTCTCCGAAAACAGAGGTCAGAAAAAAGGTCTCGCATGGGACAATCATTGATCTTCATGTCCATTCCTCGCCTGCATCGCCTTGCAGCTCTACACCGGTTGAAGAACAGATCAAAGAGGCAAAGAGAATAGGGCTAAACGGCATATGTTTGACAGATCATAATTATGTATGGGAAGAAGACGTTGTGGAGGGTTTAAGGCAACAGCATGAATTCCTCGTTCTGAGGGGGAATGAAATCACGACCGATCAGGGGGATATGCTTGTTTTCGGCCTGCATAAAGAAATCAGGGGCATCATAAAACTGGAGGAATTGAGGGAGGAGGTCTCAAGGTCAGGGGGTTTTATTATTGCTGCGCACCCTTTCAGGGGCTTTCTCACCGTTGGCATTGATCAATTGGGTCTGAGTCCGGAAGAGGCTATGAAAAGGCCTCTTTTTAACCATGTGGATGCCTTGGAGGCTTTGAACGGGAGGGCGACAGACAGCGAAAACAGGTTCACGGGAGAGGTAGCGGCCCGTCTCGGTATGCCTATTACAGGCGGTAGTGATGCCCATGAGGTCTCTGAGATTGGAATCTATGCAACCCGATTCGATCAGAGTATAGAGAATGAGAAAGATCTTATCTCCGCCTTGCAGAGCGGCAACTATTTTCCGACCGTTTTCAGAAAAAACCAGGTAAAATCGAAAGATAATCAAAACAGGAGAGAGCAATGAATTTGGAACAGACGAATGACTGGGAGAAAATCATCAGAAGGATAGAACTCTTGATGCGGCTCAGGTCATTTCCCGTGGCATTGAAGCTCCTTGAAAAGAAAGAAGATCTTGAAAAAATTCCTTATATGCGTCGTCCCGCACACAAGGTAACCCTTTGTCAGCTAATCACCCTCGTGAGGAGCTTTGACTGGACAGTAGGCGCGGACCTTGATGACTTTATGAATGCTACCTGTCCTTCTATCTTGGGCCTTACCGATGTGCCTGAATTTAATAAAGATGGAACGTTCCGCAGTATTGTGTGGGTCAAGACAAAAGAGGACGGAAAGAGGTATGAGGAATCTATTCCCCGCATCCCTAAGGATAAATTTGAAGCAGTGGCAATGGCCCCGTTAGTGTATAATCCGTTTGAGCCGGATATAGTCCTTATCTATGCGAATCCTGCACAGATGATGCTGTTGATAAACTCTCTCCAGTTTGAGGACTACGAGGTTATGCAGTTCTATTGTGTAGGTGAATCTTCATGCTCAGATGCTGTCGCCAGATGCTATCTGACAGGAAAGCCTTCTCTGACCATCCCTTGTTATGGCGAGCGCCGTTATGGCCATGCCCAGGACGATGAGCTGGTTATGGGTATCCCTGCCGGGATGATGAAAAAGGCATTAAGGGGCATGGAAACCCTTTATCGAAGGGGTATCCGCTATCCAATAAGTTATGCGGGTGCTGAAAGGGACCTTACTACAGCTTTTCCCATGTCTTATAGCAGCGTCAACAAGCTGAAAACCATCCGTGGTGATGACAACCGTTTGCTCCTTGCCGTGACCGGGGGGATCGCCAGTGGAAAAAGTACGGTTTCCAACATGTTGGAGGAGAGGGGCGCACCTATTGTTGACTTTGATGTTATCGCAAGAAAGGTCGTTGAACCGGGCACTTCCGCTTTAAAGGATATTGTTGAATATTTCGGCAAACAGGTTTTGAATGAAGACGGCTCCCTTGATCGTAAAAGGCTCTCTAAGATTGTTTTTGGCGATCTTGAAAAGAGAAAAAAATTAGAGAGTTTTACCCACCCACGTATCCATGAGGCCTGGGTCGGGGAGGTCAACAGGATAGCAGAAAAGGATCCAGATGCGATCATCCAGGTAGCCGTACCCCTTTTGATTGAGCTCAATATGCAGTATATGTTCCACAAGGTCCTGGTGGTTTATGTTCCACGGGAAAAGCAGATAGAACGTCTAATGAAACGCGACGGCATTACTGAAAAAGAGGCAGAGGATATACTTAATGCACAATTACCCATAGATGAAAAATTGGGATATGCCGATTTCGTAATCTACAATGACGGGACGATTGAGGAGACAAGAAAGCAGGTAGACGATCTGTGGGAAACGTTGAAGCAAATCCAGTCAGAGAAGAAAAAGGAGGAAAAGGATTGAGTTGTTTTCAATTGAAAGAAGTGGATAAAGTTGAGATCATCACGGTCATAGATAACTATGTGGATCTCCTTCTGCCCGATACAATGATAGCCGCCCGCCCGCCACTCGCTACAGGAAGCAAGGTCCCTTCAGAAACATTGCTTGCCGAACACGGCCTCTCCCTTTGGGTGCGCGTATACAAAGGAAAAGAAAGTCGCACGATTCTGTTTGATACAGGATACAGCACGATAGGGGTCCTGCATAATATGGAGCGTTAAGCTCTGCTGCCTGAAGAGATAGAAGGGATCGTACTCAGCCATGGACACATGGATCATACGGGCTCCCTTTTTGTTCTCTTGGATAAATTGCCCGGGCCGGTTCCCCTTACAGTCCATCCTGACATATTTCTTTATCCACGCTATCTCAGGATGAGTGACGGCAGACAACACGTATTTCCTCGTACATTACCGCGAGAGGATCTTGAGCAAAGGAATGTCAGGCTGATCGAAAGTTCTGCGCCAACCTTGCTTTTGGATGACATGCTTCTGGTAACAGGGGAAGTGGAACGTGTTACATCGTTTGAAAAGGGATTGCCCAATGCCCTCGTTGAACGAAACGGCAAGATAGAGGAGGACCGTATGCGCGATGATCAGGCCCTTGTAATCAGATTGAGAGGGAAGGGGCTTGTGATTATTTCAGGATGCAGCCATGCCGGCATAATCAACACAATTCTTTATGCAATGAAGATTACAGGAGAAAAAAAGATCCATGCGGTTTTGGGCGGGTTTCATCTGTCAGGTGCCTATTTTGAGCCAATTATCGAGCATACCGTTCGGGAATTAAAGCATATAAAGCCTGATGTGCTGGTGCCCATGCACTGCACCGGCTGGAAGGCCGTCAAAATTTTTTCGGAAGAATTTCCCTCCTCTTTTGTTCTAAATAGCGTTGGAACTAAAATCATATTAAAATAACAGATAGTTTTGCTGTTGTGTTGCAATAATGCAATTGCGGTAATCGTGATGCTGGATGCGAATGGAAATTTTTACTCTTGACACAAATAGATAAAGGAGTATATTTGGCGCAACTCTAATAAATATTGAGAGTCAGCAATTCTTGATTTTAAAAAAATACAGTAAATGGATTGACGA
>CAZQAA010000034.1:0-5039 GCA_964591255.1 uncultured Desulfobacterales bacterium
CCTCTAGAAAAACAACATTCTCTGTACCCATGAGAACCTCCTTTTCAATATATGATTATTTATTGCAAGTACCATGATCATTCTTGTTTGATAATTCGAGGTTACAACAGAAAAAAAATCATTTTAATCCAAGCCAATTGCCGAACCTACAGCACTTTTCCAACCCGGATTTCCCGCTTAATCTTTCACAAAACATGCCGATAGTATAAAAAACAAGAATCTTTTTTATGATCCGTAGCTCCCGTATTAAATTTATCTTATGAAGTTTATATATTGACACGTAATCAACCGCTTTACTATCATGGCTATAAAAATACAACTTCCTAGCAACTCATCTCAACAAATGATATCAAAAATTCTTATATCCGCTGAAGGCAATACAACATTCGTCTGCAAAATATACGGCAATCAAAAAGAAACGGATATGTCTAACTACAGGCTGTTTGATAAAACATTAAGGTGAAGGCCAAGCATTCATTTAGATAGAATGCCCATTCTGCTATTAAAGAAATTATATCAAGAAAGAGTGTGGATATTTATCAAGGATAATGTGCTACGAAAACAACATGAAAAGACAGCTTATTGATGAATTATCTCAATTGCAACGGCAAAACAGTATGTTAGAGGCTGCTCGGCTTGATTACAGCCGAAAAATACAAGAATTAAGGAGAACTAACACCTTTCTCGAAAATATTCTTGAGAGTTCTTCATCTATCTCCATCATTTCCACAGATCTGGAAGGCAATATTACATTTTGGAATAAAGGTGCTGAAAACATATTTGGTTATACATCTCAGGAGATCGTTGGACATCACAAGATAGGGATCCTATATCCTGACAAAAAAACAAAACAATTAATAAAAAAAATCAGCTCTTCAATCGTTAATGAGAAAAAAGGCATTGACTTTGAAATCCAAGAAGTTACAAAGGACGGTCGTATCTTATGGATCCATTTGACATTAACCCCAAGGTTTAAAGATAATGGCAAAATTATCGGCATATTAGGTATAGGGGAAGATATCACCAAACGAGTGCATACTGAAGAAGCTTTACGAAAAAGTCAGGAACAACTGTATCAATCCCAAAAAATGGAAGCTCTGGGGGCCTTAGTAGCCGGCACAGCGCACGAAATTAACAACCCCATCAATCTGATCACCCTCAACTTGTCACTCTTAACAAAGATATTGGAAGATGTAATACCTATTCTCAAAGAACGTGCCGACAGCGAACCCCACAGAAAATATGGTGGGCTTACTTACGATTTTATTAAGGAAAGTCTTCCCCAACTCCTTTCGGACATGGACATGGCTACAGAGAGAGTTGCCAAGATCGTAGGGGACCTCAAAAACTTCGCCAAGCGAACAAACATCTCTGATAAGGAACCGCTGAACATCAACATAGCTATCGAAAATGCATTACGCTTAGCCAAAACCACGTTCAAAGGGAGAAACACCTCACTTGAACTTGACCTTGCTCCCGATCTCCCTTCTATTGAAGGAAATCTTCAAAACATTGAGCAAATCGTCTTGAATATAATAATCAACGCTGTTCAGGCAATCAACCATAGCCATGGTAAAATCAAAATTACTACTAGATTTATAAAATCAGATGGACGAATATATATTTCGATATCAGATAATGGCCGAGGAATTTCCCCAGCCATTGTCGACAAGATTTTTGATCCGTTTGTCACAGATAAACAGGCTGAAGGAGGAACAGGTCTGGGGCTTTCCGTCACATATAGTTTGGTAGAAGCACACAAAGGAGAGATTACTTTTGAAACTGAAGAGGGAAAAGGAACTATTTTCACAGTATTCTTTCCTATATTTTCAGAAAAAAAACCGGTCAAGATTTTGCTAGTGGACGATGATGGTGACATCCTGGATATGTTGACTGATGCCCTCACCAGTAACGGCCATTATATTGTAGCCCAAGCATCAAATGGTATAGAGGCCACAATAAAGCTCGGGACCTACCGTCCGGCCCTTCTTGTCCTTGACATATTTATGCCTAAGATGGATGGTCTCGGGGTTTGCCAGGCAATAAAAAATGAGCCTGCGTTATCTGACACAAAAGTAATTATAACCACAGGTTTTCCAGATCATCCAAAGTTAAAAAAAATCGCCACATTAGGATTCACAAATATACTTCATAAACCGCTTGACCTACAAGACTTTCTTGCATCGGTTGATAATATGATGATTTGCTAAAATAGTAATTTTCTATGGAATCTATACCAAAAGAGAGCACACCCATACTGGTAGTCGATGACGATCGTGGAGTTCTTTCAAGTGTGAGGGCCATACTGGTCAGCTCTGGCATGCCTGAGCCAGCGCTTGTATCGGACAGCAGACGTGTCATGGACTTACTTCGTGGAAATCAATACAAATTAATCCTATTAGACCTTATCATGCCCCATTTAGGAGGCATGGAGCTTCTTGAACAAATAAAAGAAAATTTTCCAAGCATAGAAGTAATCGTGGTTACCGCAGTTGACGATGTTGCATCTGCCGTTCAGGCCATGAGATTTGGTGCATATGATTATTTGGTCAAACCTTTAAGTAGCGAAAAACTCATAATTGTCATTAATCGTGCCCTTGAACGGTATAGCCTCCGACAGGGCATAAGTCTTTTTGAAAGGACGCAATCATTCTCAGACCTTAAGAGACTTTCTGCATTTCAGGATATGATTGCCGAAGATGAGATAATGGCCCTTGTATTTCACCAAGCAGAAGCAGTGGCTCCTACAGATTATAATGTTTTTATTTCTGGTGAATCCGGCACAGGAAAGGAGATGTTAACCCGAATAATCCATGAGTTGAGTAATCGATCAAAAGGGCCTTTTCTCGCTGTTAACATGTCTGCTTTTAGCGGAACGTTATTTGAGGACGAATTTTTTGGCCATACCAAAGGTGCCTTCACAGGGGCCTCAGGTGAAAAAAAGGGTTTTTTTGAAGAAGCACAAGGCGGAACACTATTTTTAGATGAGATAACTGAACTTGACTTGTCACTACAGGGAAAGCTGCTCAGGGTTATCCAAGAACGAGAGCTTTACCGTCTTGGAAGCACCAAGCTTAAAAATGTTGATGTGCGAATAGTTGCAGCAACAAATCGTGATATAAACAAAGAAGTAAAAGAAGGGCGTTTTCGTTCAGACCTATTCTACCGATTAAATATGTGTCACATAAGAATACCTCCACTTAGGGAAAGGAAAAAAGACATCCTTCCCCTGGCCCGACATTTTCTTAACATCCACTCTGCAAAAAACAACAGGACAATCCATTCTATTGCATCAGATCTGGAGGAGGCCTTAATGCGATATCCATTCCCTGGCAATATCCGCGAATTAGAGAATATTATCGCCTCTGCTGTTCTTTTAGAAAGAGGAAATGTGTTAAGACTATCGTCCGCCCATAATCTTGAGCCATCCTTTAAGCATCACTCGCATGACAAAAATAATCAGGAATTACTTCCCTTAGTAGAAATAGAAAATCAACATATACGCCGCGTGTTGGATGCTACCGGAGGTAATCGTACACACGCAGCAAAAATCTTGGGAATAGGCTTGAGGACTCTTCAGAGAAGATTGAAGATATTAGGTGAACCACCCCATCATACACGTCAACATAATTCATAGCTCTGCCTCTTAGGCAACATTATACGAGCCTGCCCACGGCCGTCACATGTCGTCTTCCATTCCACGACTAAGGCATTAAATAACATTTTATGTCATGGTGACGTATCGTCCTTGAAAAATTCCATCCTCCTAATAAGCTGAGCCAATTACATGAGAAAAAGGACACCTTTTGTCACGCCATATTGACATGTCACGCTAACAGTGCATGCACGTAGTTTACCTATTTTGACCATACATCATACATATTAGACAGAAACATTTTTTAAGCAATCAAACAAATCTCCCATAATATAACAAAATTGCGTCTTTTTGCTGCAACAGCTTGCCTGCAATATAAAATGTTACAAAATAGTATTGGCACCTATATTGCATAATAATATACCTGAAAATATGCACTAATCATAATTGATTTATGGTTAATACAGTTTAGCTCGAAAAAGGCAAACCGTCCGAAAGGGCGGGACGCAAAGCCTCTGGCCTAAATTCCGTTTAATAAAGGAATAAGGCAGCAGGGTTGCCGAGCGGGACTGGCACCTCTCTGGATGCTCAGTTTCGCACGGAAAACTGAAAACACAAGGGAGGGCCGGTAATGAAAAAAAATAAAAATCATACTCTCTTTTTCTGTCCATCTCGTCTAACTATTTTACCGTTTTTGGCTACAATTATTATTCTCTCCCTTCCCATATCATCATTTGCGGCTAATGTAATAATCAAATGGAATCACAGCGATTCTGAAACAGATGGTTATAAGCTCTATTATGGTATAGAAAGCAGGAATTATAGCACTTGGATAGATGTGGGCGATCAAACAAGTTATACTCTAGCAAACCTTGAACCGGGTACCTATTATGCAGCTGTAACTTCCTATAACAGTTATGGCGAAAGCGATTATTCTGATGAAGTAATCTTTACTGTAGAAAATGATGATCCGACTGATCCTGGCGAAATATCCTTCTTAGAAATAGGAGAGATCAATATTAACAATAAATGGACAGAGGTAGAATTCGAAAAAACATTTTCCGATCCGGTTGTGGTAGCTAAAGGTCTAAGCTATAACGGTAGCCAGCCAGCCGTACTTAGGATAAAAAACATAGACAACAATGGTTTTGAAATCAGAATACAGGAATGGAATTATCTGGATGGACGGCACCTGTATGAAACAGTTGGCTACACTGTTGTGGAGGCAGGGATCTATATTTTGCCTGATGATACTATGGTTGAAGCTGGACACTTTGAAACCGATAACACCAAATCTTTCATTACCGTATCATTTGACCAGCCCTTTAATCAAACACCGGTTGTTATTGCCTGTATTACCACATATAACGGCTCAGACACAGTGACCGGTAGAATAAGGAATATTACAGTGGAAGGATTCCAATTCCTCATGCAGGAGCAAGAG
>CAZQAA010000035.1:0-2534 GCA_964591255.1 uncultured Desulfobacterales bacterium
TAGTAGTCATTGCCTTTAATTTCGTTTCAGAGGAAACTGCACGGGGATTTCAGTCATTTACCTCCAGGGCACTCCTGTTTGCCGTTCCTGTTGCCTCCGGAGCAATGATTATTTCGGTTTTCCAAGGAATGAGAGTAGCCGTAGGATTCTGTCTAATAATCTCCGTCCTTTCTTCATTTGCGGTAGGAGGGCAGGTTGAGTTTTTTGTCTATTTTTTCATCGGCTCCATGGTAGCTGCTCTTGGCGTAAAAAACTGCAGGGAACGTAGTGTATTCATAAAGACAGGGGTAAAGGTGGGGATATGCAATGTCCTTCTTGCCCTTGCCATAGAAACACTACACGGCTCTTTCTATACTTATGAGGCGGTAATTGGCTCCGTTGCGGCCTTTATTGGTGGCTTCTTTGTGGGTGTAATCACAACCGGTGTTCAACCGCTAATAGAGATAGCCTTTGGCTATACAACAGACATAAAGCTCCTAGAACTGGCCAACCTGGAACAACCCCTTTTGCAGGACCTCATGGTGCAAGCTCCAGGGACATATCATCACAGTGTAATAGTGAGCAATATGGTGGAAGCGACCGCTCAGGCGGTTAATGCAAATCCGCTCCTTGCCAAGGTTGCAGCCTACTATCATGATATTGGCAAGATAAAAAAACCCCTTTATTTTATTGAAAATCAGACAGGCGGGGAAAACAAACATGAGCGTCTGGCGCCTTCCATGAGTGCATTAATCCTCATCTCCCATGTAAAGGATGGTGTGGAGATGGCTAAAAGACATAAGCTTGGGGAGAGATCATCGATATTATCAGGCAGCATCACGGAATGAGCCTGATCACTTTTTTTTATGAAAAGGCCAGAGAACAGGCCGAGAAAAAAGGTGGTAAATCTGTTTTGATAAAGGAAGAGGACTTCCGTTATCCAGGACCAAAGCCTCAGACAAAGGAAGCTGGTCTTGTTATGTTAGCGGATGAGGTGGAAGCAGCATCCAGGGCTCTCGTGGATCCTACGGCGGCACGGATTCAGGGAATGGTGCAAAAGATAATAAACAAGGTCTTCTCCGATGGTCAGCTTGATGAATGTGAGCTCACGCTGAAAGACCTTCATCAGATCGCCAAGGGCTTTAACAAGACCCTTGGCGGTATTTTTCATCACCGGATTGAATATCCTGACTCTGCTGCCACTCATACCCCCGTCAAAAGGATGGAAAATGGAGATTCTAATCACCTCGGAGCGGGAACTGCCGGGCATAAAAAAACGGACGATAAAGCAAAAAATGAAAATGGTCTTAAAAGACTTGGGCTATCATAATAAGGAATTGAGCATCCTTTTTACAAATGATATACATATGGCCCAACTCAACCGGCGCTATCTGAGGAGGAGTGGGCCTACCAATGTAATGGCCTTCCCCATGGACTATTCATCCAACGGACAGAAACCTGGGGGAAAATCTGATCATGATCTTGCCACCTCTATGCTGGGAGATATTGTTATCTCCGTTGATACAGCAATAAGGGAGGCAAGGGAGTATAATGAATCACTGAGCTATACCATTGATCGCCTGTTAATTCATGGGCTATTGCATCTGTTGGGCTATGATCACGAACAATCTGCCACAGAAGATATAAGAATGCAAAGGCAAGAAAAAAGGTTATTGGAACTTATCAGGGAGGAATAGTATAAATGGCTCGCTTGGCTGTAAATGTGGATCATGTTGCCACTATTCGTGAGGCAAGGGGGATTGATGAACCAGACCCTATCATTGCGGCAGGTATTGCGGAACTGGCGGGGGCGGAAGGAATCATCTGTCATCTGAGAGAGGACAGACGACATATTAAGGAAAGAGATCTCCAGTTATTGCGCCAGACCGTAAAGACCAAACTTAATATGGAAATGGCTTCTGTAGATGAAATAATCGAAATAGCCCTTTCAGTTAAACCAGACTTGGCCACCCTTGTTCCTGAAAAGAGGGAAGAACTGACTACAGAGGGGGGACTTGACATAATACGCCAGCAAGATCATCTTAAAGAGGTTGTAAAAAGATTAAAGGCTTCCAACATTAAAGTCAGTTTTTTCATAGATCCTGATCCTGAACAGGTTAAGGCATCTTCTGACTGCGGGGCCGATATCGTTGAAATACACACAGGTCATTACTCAGAGGCCCTTACTGAATCGGAGGCAAATGAACGTTTTAAACGCGTGGCGGCGGCCGTGGAATCGGCTGCGGATTATAATCTGGATATCAGTGCCGGACATGGGCTCAATTATGTCAATATCAAACGCTTTGGAGATCTGTCAAAGATAGAGGAATATAGTATTGGACACAGTATTGTTGCTCGGGCCGTATTGGTAGGTTTCGAGAAGGCGGTACGTGAAATGGTCGAACTGGTAAAAAAGTTTTAAAAATGATTTACGGTATCGGAATAGATTTAGTAAGTATTAAAAGAATTGACAGGGTAATCCAAAGATGGAAAGACAGATTCATTGCAAGGGTCTTCACGCCTGATGAAGCGAGGATTTGTCATAAAAGATTGCA
>CAZQAA010000036.1:0-4168 GCA_964591255.1 uncultured Desulfobacterales bacterium
GAACTTTCAACGGTCTGGAGCGAGAGGTGAGAGCCGCTGTAGCCGAATACGTCCTTACGCAATGCAATGTCTTTTCGGGGATGGCTTCCGTATTCTCGGCCCGTTACGACAATGAAACCACGCTGTTGGAATGAGAGAGACAAAAAAGGCCAACCGTCTCCCTGGCTGGCCTTCTATGCTTTGTGGTGGAGCTGATCGGGATCGAACCGACGACCTCATGACTGCCAGTCATGCGCTCTCCCATCTGAGCTACAGCCCCTCAGCTTCTTTAGAATACTTTATAACCCAAACATTGTCAAGATCCTCTTGATACAATATGACCTGGCCAAAATATCCAATATCATTTTATGTATGAAATTCAACTAATCATCTTAAAGTTAACGCTTCAAGGGCCATATTAATACGTGTCTCGGCGTCAACATCAGCTTTTGATAATATCTGTCTGATAGCGGACATTTCGTCCTGCAACCGGGAAACTGTCATTTCAAGTTCCTGAATGGTCTGACTGGCATTCTTTTCAGTTATATCCATGGCTTCACGTAAATCACCCGCATCTTCCATTAACCTTTTCATGTTGTTTATCTTTGTTAACTTGATAAAAAGCTCATCGAAATTCAACGGTTTTTGAAGATAATCAGCAGCCCCTTTTTTCATGGCCTCTACTGCATTTTCAATTGATCCAAAAGCCGTCATTACAATAACCTCGGTCCTATTACTTTTTTGTTTGGCAGCTTCTAACACACCAATGCCGTCCACGCCACCAGGCATCATCAGGTCTGTCAAGACCACATCATAATAGTCTTTTTTAATCAGATCGGCAGCCATGACACCATTCTCCGCAGTTTCCACCTCGTCATAGTCTGCCTGCCTGAGTTTCTTAATTACAAGCTCCCGCGTGACAGGATCGTCGTCAACAACTAATATTCTGAGAGCACTCATGGCTTATCTCCCTTACTTTTTTTTAATTGATAATATATGGAACGGATATGTCTGTGCGGCTCAAATTTCGGACAGACACCGGTAAGAGACTCGGTGGATCCAATGATCAGATAGCCGTCCGGTTCCAGGATGTCCGCTATTCGCTCAAAAAGCCTTTTTCTATCTTCCATATTGAAATAAATGGCCACATTTCTGCAAAATACTATATCAAATTTGCCAAGGGCCTGAAAAGGTAACATCAAATTTAGTTTTCTGAAAACAGCCATTGCCCTTATCTCATCTTTGACCTTCCAGTTCCCGCTGTTTGGTGAAAAGTATTTGTGGAGAATGTCAGGAGGAAGGCCGCGTTCAATCTCAAATTTATTGTATACGCCCCGGCTGGCCTGGGCAATGGCCGCATCGGATATATCTGTGCCCAGCAGTCTTATATTATATTTTGACATGTCGGGCAGCAGTTCTTTCAATATAATGGCAATGCTGTATATTTCTTGTCCGGTAGAGCAAGCCGCGCTCCAGATCCGTATAGGTATGGACAGCCGACCAGAAGATTTGGCTGAACGCGCATCGATAAGATCCGGCAGGATCTTGTGCTGAAGCACTTCAAAAGGCCCCCTGTCACGAAAAAACAGGGTTTCATTGGTTGAAATGGCATCTACAATTTTTCTTTCAATAGCCTTAGCAGGATCTGTTCTGGCCTTATTATACAATTCGCTATAAGAAGATAGCCCCTCTTCTTCCAGCAGGGGGCCAAGCCTGGTCTCAAAAAGATAGGTCTTGGTTTGATCCAGGCTGATTCCCGATATATCGTATATATACTTCGAGAGAAGTTTAATTTCGTCCGGGGTTATTTTTATCATAAATTATTTTTTCCATTTTTGGTAGTAACCTGTGATTACAGCTAAACTTTCTCCGGTTTAACCGTTTTTGTAATCTCATCTGCAATTTTTTCCAGGGGGGCAATAACATCAACAATCCCTGTCTCGGTAGGGACCTTGGGCATACCGTACACAACACAACTGGCCTCATCTTGGGCGATGATAGTTGCGCCTCCACGTTTCATCAGTTTCAGACCCATGGTACCGTCCGATCCCATGCCGGTCATTATTACGCCTGTAGCACGCCCCATATAATGATGGGCTATTGATCTGAAAAGATAGTCAACCGATGGTTTACAATTATTTTCCGGAGGATCATCAGTAACTCTGACTATCCTTCGTTTCCCGTCAGCACCTGCCACAACCTTCATCTGTTTGCCGCCCGGTGCAATAAGAGCAACATTGGGTTGAACCGTTTCCCCATCGACCGCTTCTCTTACCTCCAAGGCACATTTTGAATTAAGCCTGTCTGCCAAGGATCTGGTAAAAGTTGGCGGCATATGCTGGACAATCAATATGGGGACATCTAAATCACCAGGTAGTTTGGGCATCATTCTGGCTAAAGCAGTTGGGCCTCCCGTTGAAACACCAACAGCTATCAGTTCCGACTTGATCCTTTTTTGGCCGAGGGGTGAACTTGTTTTCCGAATTACATTACCAAGGCCTGACTTGCCCTTCTCATGGTCACCTAAGCCTAAAGTCGCAAGCCTTTTTTTAATCGCCTGACGCCTGGCAAAGGCCGACAGCATGGGAGCCAGACCTTTTTTAACCGCCTCTTTATTTTCCTGCATGGTTCCTGACTGGGGCTTAGGTATGAAATCAAAGGCCCCCAATTCCAAGGCCTTCATAGTCATTTCGCCACCCCTCTGAGTAAGGGTGCTGAGCATAATCGCCCCCACATCCAAGCCCATGCTTTTAATGCGGGCCAATACCTCAAGGCCATCCATTTCTGGCATTTCTATATCCAGAGTTAGTAAGTCTGGCTTTAAAGATTCGATTTTTGACAGTGCTATTTTGCCATTATGGGCTACACCCACTACTTCAACATTGGGCAATTCATTTAAAATATCGCTCACGATTTTGCGATAGACAACTGTATCATCCACTACCAGGACACGAAGAATTTGATCAGGCATTTGGGTTTTGTCCTTACAATACGTCAATTTTAAAATTTCTTACTCTTCCTTCAAAATTTCTTCCACATCAAGAATTCCAATCAGATTGTTCTCAGTCTTAAAAACTCCTTCAAAAAAAACTCCCTGGATAGCCCCGATATTCGCTGGAGGCACTTCCATCATATCTCTGTTTGCCTCAACCACATCGCATATTCGGTCTACCACTAACCCGATGTATTCATCTTTTGAAGTGACGATAATATTTCGGCTTTCCTCACCAAGTTTAGTGGAAGCAAGACCTAATTTTTGTCCAAGATCTATAACGGTCACGATCTGCCCCCGTAAATTAAGGATACCCATGACATAGGCCGGTGCCTGAGGTACGACAGTCATTTCCATATGTTTGTTGATTTCCTGAATCCTGAGAATATCCATACCGCACAGGGCATCCCCGATATAAAACGTGGCGAGTTCCATGTTATTATTGTCCGAAGAGATCAGTGTTGACTGTGCCATCTGTATTTCCCCCGTTGGTCTGTTAATAACAACATTTGGACTTAATACGTTAATCTCTACACTTTGAAATATGCCACCTTTTCTTTCAATTGTTCCGCCATGTTGCTCAATTCCTCTGCGCTCAGATTTACCTGGGAGCTGCTGTTTGATATCTCATTAGAGGATTGACTCACGTCTGCAATATTTCTGGCAATCTCTCCTGCAACAGTCGAACTCTGGGCCACGTTTTCAGTAACCTCAGTAATTCCCTGGGAGGCCTGAACCACATTGCTGGCAATCTCTTTTGTTGTGACAGACTGTTCCTCAACCGCCGTGGCAATCGTGGATACTATCTCATCAATATCATTGACGACCGTTGTTATCTGTCCAATCTGGGCCACGGTTCCTTCCGTGGAATCTTGGATACCGGTAACCCTGTTCTTTATTTCCCCTGTGGCCTCGGCGGTCTGCCTGGCAAGTTCTTTTATCTCATTGGCAACCACGGCAAACCCCTTGCCTGCTTCACCGGCGCGGGCTGCCTCAATCGTGGCATTTAATGCCAAAAGATTGGTCTGTTCAGATATATCCGTGATAGTTTCCGTAACTTTGCCAATATCTTGAGCCGCTTTTCCAAGATCACCAACCTTGGCAGAAGCACTCCTTGCTTCAGAGACAGCCTTGGCAGTAATGGAACGGGCCTTCTCCGTATTCTGGGCAATCTCGTTTATAACAGCGGTCATTTCT
>CAZQAA010000037.1:0-7459 GCA_964591255.1 uncultured Desulfobacterales bacterium
TATAAGTCCCGCTCCACAGTCGCCTTTATCTTGTCCCAGCCCGCCTGGCTGACACCTTCAGGCACTACGGCCCGGTCACGGCAGAAGGCGCCTGAACTGACTGACATGAGCACCAGCATCAAAAAAAACAGGGGAAAATAAACACATGGCTTTTTCATCTCTGCGTCTCCTTTCCAAAGCTATCCATGGCCTTGAAGATCCTGCCTGTTCAACCCTGTCCAGGATGACACGGAAAATGGAAGCGTGATTATCCCCCCAGGCCCACCTGACCAAGGTTGAGTAAAAATAATAAGAAGTTATTCTTTATGGGTGCAATATAGCTAAAACAGGCCTGGATGTCAACAGCCATACAACCTGAAAAACAATATTAGTTGACTTGCCTAACACACCGATTAATAATTGTATTAATGGATCAGGGTTTTTGATGGTGACATAAAAATCAAAATGCCCTATATTTATAATGGTGGCAGGCGTTCCGTCCTAAAAAAGTATCCATTTGCATTAGGTAACATTGGAAGGCTCTGCCAAAAAGGAATCATGATACAAAGGAGGATCAGCAATCATGGCAGAGCGTGAAACCGGTACTGTCAAATGGTTTAACAACAGTAAAGGTTATGGTTTTATCGTACGTGATCAAGGAGAAGATCTTTTCGTACATTACAGTAGTATAACGGGCTCAGGGTTTCGATCGCTGGAAGAAGGACAAAGGGTAGAGTTTACAGTGGGCGAGGGCCAAAAAGGGCTTCAGGCACAAGATGTTACTGTCCTGGATTAGTCTGGATAGTGCTTTCATAGAGAATGCTGGACGAAAACATATAAAATTAGTGCGCGGATTTTACAAGTGATCGCTATTATTGATTACCGGGCAGGCAATCTTGCCAGTGTCAAGAGGGCGCTCAAACACATTGGGGCAGATGCGGAGATCACAAATAATCCTTCCATTGTCATAAACGCGGAAAGGATTATTTTTCCAGGTGTAGGAGCTTCAGGCAAGGCGATTTCAGACTTAAAGGGCCTTGGCCTGGATAGAGCACTTGTCAAGGCATTTGATGACGGCAAGCCGATTTTGGGTATCTGTCTAGGAACCCAAATTATCATGGAAAAGAGTCAGGAAAATAACACCCGGTGTCTTGGCCTGATCAAAGGAGATGTTCAGCGTTTTCCTGAAGATCTTAGAGATGATAAAGGACAAAGGCTCAAGGTCCCACACATGGGATGGAACAGGGTAAGAATAAGGACTCCCCACCCACTTTTTGAGGGAATCGATCCAAAAAATGAATTCTATTTTGTTCATGCATATTATCCATGCCCGGCAGACAAAAAATATATTGTGGGTAGTACGATACATGGCATTGACTTCGTATCAGCCATGGGGGTCAGGAACCTGTTTGCCGTACAATTTCATCCAGAAAAGAGCGGGAGACCTGGGCTGAAGATATTGTCCAACTTTTGTCAGTGGGACGGAAGATATCATGCTTAGCAGTAGAATCATTCCATGTCTTGATGTAAAAAATGGGAGGCTGACCAAGGGCATACGATTTAAAAACAATATTGATATAGGTGACCCGGTGGAGACAGCTGCCCGTTATTACGATGAGGGTGCGGATGAAATAGTATTCTATGATATCACCGCCTCCAGTGAACGCCGTGATATAATAATCGAAACTGTCCAAAAGGTGGCAGAAAGGATCTTTATTCCATTCTCCGTGGGCGGCGGCCTTAGAACTGTGGATGACATGCGAGATGTCTTGATGGCAGGAGCGGAAAAAGTGAGTGTCAATTCAGCGGCCATCAAAAACCCGGAGATTATTTCAAAAGGGGCAAGGGCATTCGGTAGTCAGTGTATTGTACTTGGAATGGATGTCAAAAAGGTTACGCCGTCGGCCAAGATCCCCACCGGATACGAGATGGTCATTAACGGCGGCAGGACTTATACCGGAATTGATGCCTTAAGTTGGGCCAAGCAAGGTGAAACTCTGGGAGCAGGGGAAATCTGCCTGAATTCTATAGACGCAGATGGAACAAAAAACGGTTATGAGATTGAACTGACCAGAATGATTTCTTCAAACGTGAGCATCCCTGTAATTGCCTCAGGCGGAGCCGGCACTCCCGAACATATCAGGAAGGTTTTGACAGATGGTATGGCAGATGCCGCACTTATTGCATCCATGACACATTATGGGACATATACCATTTCGGAGATCAAGGCCTACCTCCATAACAAAGGGATAAAAGTCCGTTTGACATGGTGAGGAACCATACCGAAAGGAGAAAAGCTCATGGCAAAGATATTGATTGTGGATGACGAAGAACATATTCGCTATCTCTACTCGGAAGAATTAGTTGAGGCTGGCTACGAAGTAGTAACGGCTGACAGCGGCTTCAAAATTCTGGAAAGAATCGAAAAAGAAAAACCAGACTTGGTTGTATTGGACATCAAGATGGCAGACTATAATGGTCTGGACGTATTACAAGACATACGCAATAAATTTTACAATCTTCCTGTCGTTCTATGCACCGCATATGATACCTTTAAAGAAGACATAAAATCTATTGCTGCAGATTTCTACGTAATCAAATCATTCGATTTAACAGAACTCAAGACCAAAATTGGCATGGCCCTGGAAGCCGGCAACGAGGGTGGTCATCAGCTTCAAGGCAATATGGATTAGCATGGCCAATTAGCACTTAGCTGTGTGTTTCTCTCCTCTTGAGTCCCAGGATCTGGGCTATCTGTCGGGCTGTCTCACGTATAAACACCTGTAGATCTTCTCCTTCCAACGGTCTTCCGGGCATCGGTGTTTTGGATAGACCATCCGGTCGCAGATTTATAGGTGCATTTTTCAGTCTCGGCTTAGGCCTGATTTCGTATTCCGATGTAAAACCATCATTAAAATACATGTCCTGAAACGATAAAAATTTCAGGACATGTGAGGTAGAGTCAAGGACTCCTGTCTCTCCGGCACATACAACCCCCTCCTTTACCGATTTCTTAAGGCCTGCCAAAGACTCCCCTCCTTGGGTACATACTATGTTCCCGTTTTTATTTGCAAAAATCATGGCATCCATAATTTCTTGTTCGCTTACCTGAATGACATAAATCCTTTTTTCCTTGGCCAAACGGTTGTACTCCTCTACAAGTTCAATTACCCTGGGCATGGAAACCGGATTGCCTATCATTGCCGCCTGCGCCACACTGGGCCGAACGGATACGGGAACAAATTCCCTTTTACTTATATCCCTTTCAAGATAATATCTGTAGACCGGATCGGCATGTTCCGACTGAACCCCAATTATCTTGGGTAATCGTTCAATCACATTAGCCCTGAAAAACTTGATAAAACCACTCATAACTGCGGTTATATTTCCGGCATTTCCTACCGGCAGGACGATTACCTTGTCTCCCACCTCATAATCAAATGCCTGGGATATTTCATAAGAAAAGGATTCTTGCCCCAAAATCCGCCAGCTGTTCTTTGAATTCAAAAGGGCTACATTATAATCCTCAGCAAGGGACTCCACCACTTTCATACAGTCGTCAAATACGCCGGGGATCTGGAGGACCTTGGCCCCACTCCCTAAAGGCTGTGACAATTGCTGGGGAGTTACCTTTCCCTCCGGCAATATGACTGCAGATTTAATCATGTCTCCGAGATAGGAAGCATAAAGAGCTGCGGCAGCAGACGTATCCCCGGTAGATGCACATATGGCAAGGATATCTTTCAAGTCTTTTTTGTATGCGATATAATTTATATAACTAAGCGCACAGGCCATCCCCCTGTCTTTGAACGAGGCGCTCGGGTTAAGTCCATCATGTTTAAAATAGCAATCAAGACCCACCCACTCTGCCAATATACGGCTTGCCCTAACCAGCGGAGTATGTCCTTCTCCTAAATAGATAATCCGGTCAAGCGGGATAACTGGTGCAATAAATTCGTAAAACAGGAATATTCCTTTTAAGGCACTATGATTCAGCATCTTACGGTAATCAAAAATCCTGCGCCAGGTTTCGCCTTCTATCCTATTAATATAGGAAGAATTTTTATCATGGAGCATAAGCACGCTTCCACAATCAGGACATACATAAAGTAGCCGCTTGATATCGAATTCTCCTTTACACCTTAAACACCTGTAGATCATAAGGTCATGAGGAGTAGGCAATAAATAGGGCTGAATATCCAATGGAAACTGTCCGATTTTCACGTTCGTCTCCTTTGTTTATTGTTATGATTATTGTGGATACATTAGACACATTAACAGTTATCAGCGATTGGCGCAACCTGCACCTGCAATTGATAGTTGTATATAAATACTGGCGTTTCTAACCATGACAACTTTAATTAAAAGGCCTGGAGCTTGGAAAGCCGGAAAATATGTCTACCTGGAAATAAAATCTACAGGTTTTCCGGTTTTCTAAGCCGACGGCTGAAAAAATATGGCAACCGCTATATAATATCGTACAATTCAAGCTCCAATAACATAATACCGATAATACCTCCAAGTGGCCAAAAAAATCATCAGCATTGAAATATTGACACAGCCGGCCCCATTCAACTAAATAGTCTATAGGATACTACACTGCCTGGGACTATGGGGGGGTATCATCTTAGGCAGTGCAGGAGTGTGCCTGGCGCGGCTGTTAATTGGAGTAACCGGGATGGATATAATAAATGACTACAGGACAAACAGGATTCTTGCTCTTGTATGGATAATAATTATTTTCTTGCTGTCATCCCAGTCCGATCTCCACGCTCCATCTGTTTTCCCTTCACAGGACAAACTGGAGCATCTTATCGTATTTGGCATCCTGGGCATCCTATTAGGTCGTTCTTTTAAACCAAATGAAAAACTCCTTTCATTTAAAAATATACTGATAATAACCATCATGGTGACTGTTTATGGTGGTTTGGATGAAATCCATCAAATATTTGTGCCAAACAGACATGCAGACATTGGTGACCTGATTGCAGATGCGGTCGGTGGTTTTTTGGGTGGAATCGCATTCTACTATTTACCTGTGTTACATGCCCACGCTCCCCGATATTATACTGAATGATTAGTCAATTTACTTACTAACTGGCTAACAAAGTCAACCTTAGGGGCAAAGGCACACAATTTTTTAGACGCATTATAAAATTATTAAACTAAATTCTCAGTCTAAAAGCTGAATTTTTTCAGCCCATTTTCTGCAGGAGACACTAATGATTAACTCAAATATTGACACATATATCTAAATCACCTATAGTCAAAACTTCTGTATTATAGGGTAATAATAAGGTCCATGGCTTACATTTATTATCTGTAGGGGGCTATTATGCAAAAATATGGGTTAACAATTCTTATGGGTTTGGTTGCTCTGGCCTTTGCCGTGCCAGCTGGTTGCGCGGAAGTCACAAATAATGACGTAAATCTTGAACTGACGCCTTCAGCCAGCGAGACGATACCAGCCGATAACAATATGGTGAACTTTGAGGACGAATTCAAAGATCAGTATGACGTCCAGGTTCCTGATCCGCTGAGCGGTTATAACCGGGTTATGACAAATGTTAACGACAAATTCTACTTTTGGTTTCTAAAACCCGTGGCCCAAGGCTATGGCCTGGTCATACCCGAATTCGCCCGGGTTGCCATAAATCGTTGTTATACCAATTTGTCGTTTCCAATCCGCTTTGTAAACAATCTGCTACAACTTAAGTTCAAACGTGCGGGCGTTGAGGCTGCCCGATTTGGCATAAATACAACCGTCGGCGTATTAGGGATGGGAGACCCTGCCAAGTCCTGGTTTAATTTAAGACCTTACAGAGAAGACTTTGGGCAAACTCTGGGTAATTATCGAATGGGAAGCTGTTTCCATCTTGTACTGCCCATGCTCGGGCCCTCAAATATGCGAGACACTCTGGGGATGGGACCGGACCTATTTCTTAACCCGGTCAACTACCTGGATGATAAACTTCTCGTAGCAGGAATCCACCTGTTTGAAAGAATCAATTACACATCACTCCATATTGGAGAATATGAGAGCCTCAAAAGGGATGCTGTTGACTTTTATACATTTACGCGAGATGCGTACGAACAGAAACGCAGGAAAGAAATAGAGGAATAGATCGTCATGAAAAGGTCATTTTGTACTATTCTGGTCACAATACTTACAATATCGTTAATGAGCCATGTCACCATGGCAGATGATAGAACGACGGTTGGAGATCTCTTGAAAAAGAATATTGACAAGGTGATCTCCATCCTTAAACAAAAAGACCTCAAACAGGAAGAGAAAAATTGTCGAATAATAGAAATTGTCACCCCCATGTTCGACTTTTCACTCATGGCAAAGTTGACCCTCGGGAAAAAACACTGGCCGGAATTATCTAAAGAGCAACAGAAACAATTCGAGGATGTCTTTGTAAAACACCTCAAGGCATCCTATCTTGAGAAACTGAATCTTTATTCGGACGAGATAATCGTCTACAAACCCCCCATTCAAGTCAAAAAAAAGATTTATGTGCCCACCGACCTAATATCCAAGGGCAATACAATTTCCATGCTGTATAAATTCTGGAAATCCAAAAAGGGCTGGAAAATATATGACCTGGAAATAGCAGGGGTGAGTGTTGTTCAATCCTATCGCTCCCAATTTGATCAAGTCCTTAGTAATGGGACCTTTGAGGATCTCTTGAAGGAACTGGAGAATTTGGGACAAAAATGATTCCGGGTCAACATCACGCAAATGCAATGGCAAAATAAAATCAGTCCCCTGCTCACTCGCCTTTTTGACAAATTAATCCTCAGTCGACCAGGGATTGTTGTATGTTTCCTGCTTATTCTGATCTGTTTCCTGGGATATCATGCCAAGGATTTCAAGATCGATGCGTCCGCAGACACCTTACTCCTGGAAAATGACAAAGATCTCCATTACTGGCGGGTCATCAGTGACCGATATGGCATTGAAGATTACCTGATGTTGACCTTTTCTCCGAATGAAGACCTTTTCTCCGATAATACCCTATCAACACTTGTACGGCTTAAAGACGAATTAAAGCAGATGGAAAGGGTGTCATCAGTAGTTTCAATATTAGATGTGCCGCTATTGGAAAGTCCGCCGGTACCGATAAAAGAGCTTGTTAATAATGTTATGACACTCGAGTCGCCAACAGTCGACCGAGATTTGGCCAAGATCGAATTCAAAAACAGCCCCATCTATCAGGACCTGCTTGTGAGCCCTGATCTCAAAGTCACCGCACTCCAGATAGTATTCAAACAAGATGCGAGGTATCAGGATCTGTTGAACCGACGCAACTACTTTAGAGAGAAAAAGGCCAATGGGATGCTTAGCGAGCCGGAATCGCTCCAATATGAAAAGGTTGCCGAGGAGCTTCAAAGGCAGACGGACAATATGAAGGATCTACGCCATGTGGATATCATGACGATCCGAAAAATCATGGACAAATATCGTCAGGATGGT
>CAZQAA010000038.1:0-13463 GCA_964591255.1 uncultured Desulfobacterales bacterium
TGTTCCATCATGGTCAGCCCTATAACGATTTACCAAAATATCCCCCCAGGATTAACAAAATATCTTTCATAGTTGCATAGTTGGATACCCATTCTTTCTCTTAATTAAGCGCAATAAATCAATATACCTGCCTGTGTCAGAACCTGAAAAATATCCTTGCACAGGCAGGCAAAATTGACGGAAAAATTTTATTATTCAGACTCTATATATTAATATTACTCTCCCCGTTTAAAGGCCATTCCCTCTTTAATGGCAGGGATAAATTCTTCTCCTTTAAATTGGGGTTTACGCTTCTCAATAACAGACAAGAGACCTTCCTTGGCATCCTTTGTCATATAGAGCAGGTTAAAAAAATCTATCTCCATTCTTCGCGCACTCATAAGGTCCATGTTAATACCCGTATTCATCATGTGTTTGGCAAGTTT
Source organism: uncultured Desulfobacterales bacterium (assembly GCA_964591255.1). Classification (GTDB taxonomy): domain Bacteria; phylum Desulfobacterota; class DSM-4660; order Desulfatiglandales; family Desulfatiglandaceae; genus CAZQAA01. The sequence continues at coordinate 426 of CAZQAA010000038.1, forward strand.
AAGCGCGGTCATTGACTTTGACATAAGCTCCTTCGCAAGGGATTTGGCTTCGTCCATCACTGATTCAGGAGAAGTCAATTTCATCACCAGTCCCATCTCAAGTGCCTCCTGGGCACTGTAATTACGACCCAGCATGACCATCTCCTTGGCCTTTGCCCACCCTACTATGTACGGAAGTTCGATAGTGCCTCCCGTCCCGGGTATCAATCCTATATTGATCTCTGCCTGGCCAAAGATGGCCTTTTCAGAGGCAATCCTGAAATCACAGGCACACATCACCTCTATGCCGCCACCCATGGCAAGGCCGTTTACGGCAGCAATCACAGGCACTTCCAAGTCCTTTATCTTACGTATAGCAGAACTGGCATTATTGACATATTCTCTTGCATTTTCCACAGAATCGCCAAGCTCATAAAAGGCCTTTACATCGCCACCGGCACTGAATGCCCTGTCACCACCACCAGTAATAATAACTGCCTTTACTTTTTCGTCGGCCGCAATAAGATCCGCAGCCTTATGAAATTCGGCATACGTTCTGTAACTCATGGCATTCATGGGCGGCCGATTAATGGTCAAAATCGCCAGTCCATCCTCTTTTTCAAAAATAATTTCTTGAAAATCCAACATGTTATTCCCCCTGATTAACATATCAATCTGTCTGTTTTTTTATTTCTATCTATTTTTTATTATAGTCGTACCATCCCGCGCCGGTCTTGCGTCCGAGCCTTCCTGCCCTGACCGTAGCCCTGAGGGAATAAGGCGTTGTGTGCTTAACCTCCCTCGGCAGCTCTTTTTTGAAGACCTCATTTACAAGGTAGCATATATCAATACCGGTAAAATCCATCAGTTCAAAAGGGCCCATAGGGTGATTCAAGCCGAACCTCATAGCCTTGTCAATATCTTCTTTGCTGGCTATACCTTCATCATAAATTTTTATGGCCTCCATAAGCTGAGGAATCATCATCCTGTTCACAATAAAGCCTGCTTCATCTTTATTCACCAGGACAGTAACCTTGCCCATTTTTTCAGCTAAATCCTGTGCGATTTTTGCGGTTTCGTCACTCGTCAGGTGCCCTTTAATCACTTCCACCAGCTTCATAACCGGAGCAGGATTAAAAAAGTGCATACCGACTACCTTGTCAGGCCGCTTTGTAGCGGCAGCTATTTCAGTTATGGCAAGAGATGACGTATTGGTGGCAAGGATAACATCTGGCCCTGTTATCCCATCCAACTCCTTAAAAATATCCTGCTTCAGGGAGAGATCCTCAATAGCCGCCTCGACCACATAATCCACATCCTTCAGGGCACCCATGTCCACAGTGCCGGTGATACGCCCCATTATGGCCGCCTTGTCCTCCTCACTCATCTTGCCCTTTGAGACCGACCTCCCCAGGGTCCCATCAATAAACTTGAGTCCCCTGTCTACAAATTCCTGCTTTATATCCCTGACAATCACATCATAACCGTTCTGGGCAAAGAGTTGGCAAATTCCGCTTCCCATGGCCCCTGCACCTATAACTCCTACTTTTTTAATTTCCATTCCTATTTCCTCCTTCTTCTCTTTTTTTGATTTAGCATTACATCCGTTTTCTCTCTTCAAATTCTTTAATTCTCGCCTTTCTCTCGTCAGAAAATACTGCGCTCAGACATGCCTCTATCTCATAGTCCATCAAGGCGGAGAGACTAACCTCCCGGGACATATTTATCCCTTTTTTTATTAGACGCATCGACAACGCGGAATGTGGAGCAATCTTTCTACCCAGGGAAAGGGCCTCCTCCATAAGCCGCTCTCCGGCAACAGTTTTATTGACAAGGCCAATTCGAGCCGCCTCCGCCCCACTTATGTATTCCGTGGTAAACAATAACTCTTTCGCCTTTCCAGGACCTACCAAATCCACTAAGAGCCGTGTGGCGCCGCCCGTAACCGATGAAGACACTCTGGCCTCTGGAGAGCCTATCCTCGCGTCTTCAGCGGCAATCCGGATATCACAGGCAAGGGCCAGCTCATAACCAGACCCAAGAGCGTAGCCGTTTATAGCAGCTATAGTTGGTTTTGGAAAGTCAATAATGACCCGGGATATCCTCTGCAGGACGCAGAGGTATTCCCTGTATTCCTCTTGCGTACGTTTGGGAGATTCTTTTAAATCTGCGCCAGTAGAAAACGCCCTTCCCTCACCTGCAAAGATTAACACCTTTACCTCAGAATCATCAGACGCCCTATTAATGGCATCTGCAATCTCCAACCACATCCGCCTGTTCATGGCGTTTAAAACCTTCGGTCTGTTGAAGATGATCAGGGCGATGCCATTCCTTACATCATATTTTATGGTCTCAAAACTCGTCAAGCTATTGATCCTCCTCAAGGCTTACAAGGGTATCCACGACAGACACACCCTTTCTGTGGACAATAACAGGATTTAATTCAATCTCGTGTATCTCTGGATAGTCAAGTGCGATCCTCGAAAGTGTAAACAACAATTTCTCAAGCGCTCCTATGTCCCTCGGTTTTATACCCCTTGCCCCTTTAAGTACAGGATAACCCTTAATCTCCCTGATCATATCTTTAACATGATCCTTTGTCACAGGCAGGACCCTTACGGAGATATCCCTCAAAACCTCTGTAAACACGCCTCCCAGTCCAAAAACCAGGACCGGACCGAAAACACCATCCCTAACCACAGAAGCCAAACATTCCACCTTCCCGGACACGGGCACCATAGGCAAAACAAGCACGCCCTCTATGGCCGTTGTGACCTCTCTTGCGTTCTTGGTTATCTCATCAAACGCGCGAAGCACCTCACCGTCGTTCATAAGACCAAGTTTTACCCCTCCCACGTCCCATTTGTGCTGTATATCTCTGCTCACAATTTTCAGGACCACAGGAAAACCGAGTTTTTCTGCCGCTTTTGCAGCTTCTTCTCTGGTCTTTGCCAGAAAAGAGGGAAGCATGTCGATTCCTGCCTTTTCCAACAACAACCTCCCTTCTGTCTCCAGCATGGAATAACGCTTTTCCTCATACAGCCTGTTGATGATTTTTTCAATAGCAACGTTTCTCAAAGATGGAACGCCGGGATGTGCCTTCCTGCACTCCCTTTGAAACTCAGCTCTTTCTGTCAATGCCAAAATGCATCTTGCAGCCCTGGGGGACGATTCAAACACGGGGATCTTTTCCTTCCTAAGGATCTCAAGGGCCTTTATATCCTGCTCTGCAAAGCTGGTATGGACAAAAACAGGTTTTTCAAAGGCCTTTGACAGGCGGACAAGCTCTCTGGCAGTCTTCACTTCCTGTTCTTCCACATAGGTTCCGATGATATCCTTGTAACCGCCGAAAAAACCGGTGATAAGAATAGTATCTATGGCCCCATCCTCAAGACAGATCCGGCAGCAAGGTGGTATAACCTTATAGGGAGACTCTTCAGCCGTTCCGCCGTAGTCAACAGGATTTGAGCGGCCAGTCCCTGCCATAAGATAGTTTCCAAGCTTTCCCATGCTCTTGCGAGACAGAGTCGGCACACTTAAACCAAGCTCTTCCACATTGTCTGCCGCTACTGCACTGTCTCCTCCACCTTCAGAAAGTATGGCAACACCTCTTCCCTTTGGGAGAGGCACTCCCTGTAATACTCTCGCCACATCAAACATCTCATCCACGGAATTCACCCGAATTATACCGGCCTGTCTAAATGCTGCATCCGCAATATTATCATCCCCTGTCATGGAACCTGTATGCGAAAGAGCAGCCCTGGATCCGGCCTTAGACCTGCCAACCTTGATCGCAACAATCGGTTTGTCCGCAGATATCCTTCGCCCCGTTTCCAGCAGTCTTACACCATCCTTAATTCCCTCCATGTACATGAGAATGACCTTGGTATCGGGATCATCTCCCAAGAATTCCAAGTATTCATAAAAATCAATGTCAATAGCATTCCCAACGCTTATTATTTTGTTAAATCCCATACTCTTCAAACGCGCATAATGCGTAAGTGAATCAATAATATTGCCGCTCTGGGAAACCACTGAAAGCCCCCCCTCATAAAGAGGCGGGACACCCAATAAATTTATGCCGGCACTTGCATTAAACAGGCCGCTGCAGTTGGGACCTATAATACGCATGCCGCCCTCTCTTGCAATACGAAGGATCTCCTGGTTCAGATCACACCCCTTCTCATCGGTATTGTTGAGACCGGCCGTTATAATAATAGCCCCCTTTGCGCCCTTTTCCACTGCCTCGGAAATTGCAGACACAACAAACCTGGGGGGTACTACCACCAGCACAAGATCCACTCGACCTTCGATATGGGTAATACTCCTGTAACAAGGCCTGCCATACACGTAATCACGTTTCGGGTTAACCAAATAAACCTCTCCCGCAAAGCCGCCCTCAAGCAAACTCCTGGTCCTCCTCTCTCCTGCCTTGCCCGGCGCGGCCGATGCCCCGACAACGGCGATCGACTTTGGGAAAAATATGGACCTAAGCTCATTCACGTAAATATACCCGTATAACCGACCTTAATATTGCGAAACTTATATGTTAATATCATTATTATTAAAAATTCCAGATTTCACTTGCTCAAACAAAACAATATAACGGTTTTTGATATCAATATGGAAGGGGTGGCGTCAAGAGATAATAAGACAAAAAAGGAGAGGGAAATAATTTCCCCTCCCCTTTTACCTTGTTAAATACATATGCCCTATCTATGTGAGCAGCATGGATTTGCCTCTCTTGATAGTACGCATATACCGTCTGGACTTGTTCAACATGAATGGAGGCAGCATCTCCGTAATGAACTCGGGATCATAAGGAGCAGGCGGATTGGAAAGAGTCTTTGGATCAAACTCATCCTTGAACCTGTCCGTCCAGACTTGATAGTCGCTGAAGAGCGGCCCCTGATAAAGGACACCATGACACGATGCAGGGAAAAAGTCCAGGAATCCTGTCTGGCCATCTATGTCAGGGGTTTCCTCAAAATACCACCCGATCATACCTGCCACATACTCCGGATTATAGGCAGGAGAAAGCGGATCACAATATTCCACGTTCATGTAGACCAAAAACTCCAGATAACTGGAATGTCCAAAGTCATTGGACTGGAACCAGCCTGGATCCTCATATTCGGCCATAAATGGTGGAGTATATGCCTCCCATAATCTCTTGCCCAAGAGTTTACCTGTCTCATATGTACAGCGCAGGCACTCAATACCTGCCTCACAAGAGGAATAACCGTTGGTCATCATCCACATCCCAGCGGTATCGGCATTCTTAAACCACGACTCATCAGACGGTTTTGTCCTCGTGGGTTTGCCTCCAAATTCGGCAAGGACCTCATCCATGACGGCACGTTCATACTCCATCTGTTTTTCATTGGTAAAACCGATTACGAGTACACGCACCATGTGGAAGGTATCTATATCTTCCTTGGTAACGCCACTCCATCTCTCCCAGAAATCTTCCTTATCCTTGGCCTTTGCAATAACACGCCAGAACACGGGCACCTTTGTCATTGCAGCACCTACCTGGGTATGGGAGAGTGCATACATTACGTCCTCAAGATCCTTCCTGCTGGGCAATACATAGTTCTGCCACGCCACACGAGAGGTCTTGAATGAAGTATGGGTATCAGGACTTACGCCCTCTGGGACCATCTTGTTTTTGGCGTCCTCAATAAAGGAAAATACTTTTACGGTCATCTCCGTAATAATACCCATGGCACCGAACCATCCGATGTGGCCACGCCAGATCCCGTTTATATTGGGGCCAAGGCCATCACCCCAGAATCCTGTCTCTGCGGTGGTATCTCTGCCTGCCCAGGATCCGGTGCGGACGATATCTCCTTCAGGAGTAACCCATGTGCATGACATAACACGACGCTCGGCATTACCCATACGATAGTTCAAGGGGGAGCAGCCCCAGACCGTATGGTTGGCGATAATACAGGATGCGCTCCCGCCACCGGTATTGATAAAATAGCAGTCATTATCAAAACAGGCCTGGCAGAACTGGCCGTACCTGACACCCGCGCCCACCTTTGCATACAGGTTTTTCTTGTCAAACACCAATTCCTGCATTCTCTGCAGATCTATCTGGACCTGATCGGGCCTGAAACGCGGATTCGCATTATATGCCCACTGGGAACTGCAGGGGTTAAAAGGGAGACTGTACTTGTTACATATCTTCACAAGGGCAGCCACCTCTTCAGTAGTCTCCGGTTGAATCACACAGCAGGGAGGATAGGCCTGACCGGAAAACCAGATCAGCTCACGGGCATACCCGCGGCCCACATAGGCCTGGCGGACAGCCCTTTCCCTGGTAATCTTATCGGGGCCAACCACTGCTTCCATTTCCTTATACGCCTCATCAGGCATCTCCCACCAGTATGGCTGGGATCGCAACTCCTTCATTTTTTCTTGCATTTGAGCTGGACTATACATGGAAACCTCCTTAAATTTTAGGATCTCATTTTTAATCTGGCTATTCGTAGGTCTCATCTACCAGTTCAGCCAAGTGGTAGATCTTCTGGATGCTGTTATTGACTCGTGGCACGGCCTCTGACAACATCTCCTTGCTATGGACACATGGCGTCACAATAGCCTCTGCACCCGTTACACCGGCCTCTTTCACACGCATATTGGCAGCAAACTGGGCGGTATCAGGAAATGCCTCTTTCACACCTCCACCTTCTCCGGAATGATATGCATTATGGTGATGACGATACATCTCCACAAGTTCTATACCGGAAATGCCTTTAATCAGGTCCCGCGGAGGTTCATAACAGCCGTTGGTGCCCCGCCTGAATTCCCTTCTCGGTTTCAGCATTGACCAATCATCTGCGTCTCTTTCTCCCTCCCAGGGGATCCAGGGCTCGCTTAATCTGCCAACACTGCATGCGTCGTGATAGGTAACCTTCATCTTCTTCTCGGCCTTTGCAGAAATCTTCCCGTCCTTTGCCAGCTTGTCGGCAAGCTCTGCAATATGAAGCACCTCAAAACCCAGATCAGCAGTGGCCATCTCAAGCACCTTGGGATATTCCACCTTTAGATTCCGGAAACAATCACCGCAGGCACAGACCACCGTCTTGGCTCCAGTATCCTTGATCTTCTTCAGGTTAATCCTTGCAGCGCCCGTGAATTTTCTCACCTGTCCCGTGTTGTACAACAGATTGCCACAGCAAACCTCGTCGTCGAGGAGCATAAAGTCCACGCCGGCCTTGTTAAGGATCCTCGCAGTAGCCTGGGCAACGGACTTGTCTACAAAAGACGACATACAGCCCACAAAAAAGAGCACATCGGCCTTATCCGCCACCTTGATATCATCAGTTATCCAATTCTTGCGATCCTTCTGATTCATTCCATAATAATTTCCGCTCTTGTCTATCCGGGCGGTAACCATTTTCTGGGCCGGCATGGGACCATATCCCTGTTCCACCATTGCCACCTTAAGAGATTGATTCATAAGAAGAATTTCAAGATCCAGATTACGTTTGCAACTCACATCGCAGCCACCACATCCAAAGCATCTGAAGGCTGCTTCCTGAATAAGGGGTTCTGAATAATCCAAATCACCTACCAAAAGGGCGTTTATAAGTCTCGTCCTGCCTGTAGCACCCCAGTTGTCAAACTGACCCCACTGCCACTCCGGACATATCCAGGAAAAATCATGGTCAGCAGGAACATATATCCAGTCACCATATTTGCAGCAGGCACACCCCATGCAACAACGGGACTCCCAAAAATAATTTTCAAGATTAAGATCCAATTTGAAAGACATCATTGACCTCCTTAATTTCGTTTAAGGTTTAAGCCTTAGAAACAAAGCTTGCCCGGACTCAGGATCATATTGGGATCAAAGAGTTTTTTGACCCTCATAAGATATGCAGTATAATCCGGTGCCTTGGGGTAGACATACTGGGCTATCCATTCATATGGTCTGTTGAAAAACCCGCCTGCATTCCAGATAGCAGGTATGGCGGCCTGATAAAGATCCAGCATCTTATCCGCTTCACCATCTGCATAGTAGAAGCTGTAGGTCACCTGGCAAGCCCTTCCGCCTTCCACCGGCTGGATATAAAGGCCAACCTCATCAGGGGCAAATCCCCTGGCCTCGGCCAGTGGCATCACCACATCGTTGAACACTACGCAGTTGTCCCCTGTACTCATGAACATGATTTCCTGGCAATTCCCCTTCAGGGCGTGTTTCCAATAGGTCTTCTCTTTTGGCCAAGGGTTGCGGAGCATGTCAGGAAGCTTCTCTTCGAGGCCGGGAGCGCCGTCCAGACTGGTTACCAAGTTGGCTGAGGGATTATTCTCTTTAAAGGTCGTATTCAGATACTCTTCCTGGTAGGCTATCATCATCTCCGGCTTACGCAACAGGCCGCCAATCACCAGGATAAGCGTATAGGCAGGAAGTTTCTCTTTTAGACCGAGAATCTGATCGCCACTTTCAGCAAGCATAGAAGCCAAGGTCATGTTGTTTACGATAAAACATTCATAACCGATGCGTCTATGCAGGATGTCATATGTAGGGTCAATAAGTTCCTCCAGCTCATCGGCAGGAAGAAAAAAAGTCTTCTCTATCTTGGGAATGTGTTCAAATTTCACTACCGCCTTGGTCACTATGCCCATGGTACCCTGTGACCCCTGCAACAACCTCCAGAAATCAATAGTACCTGGACCCTGGGGGTTCACGCCGGCAGCATAGTTTCCCGGTTGTCCAAAGGTATTGGAAGAAGCGGAACCGGTCGCAAATTTCTCGCCCTGTCCCCATACAACCCACATACCGCCAATCTGCTCAGAATATTCAAACAATGGGGCAGTAGCCTGCTCTCTTTCCAGCCAGTCCATAACCACCGAGCGATCCGCATGGGGAAGCAAGGGCATCGTAGTACGATAACCTTTCTCTTTGAGGGCGTTTGCATATTGCTCCCATGTCACACCGGGTTCAAGATGCCCCCATTTATTCTCCTCATCCAGCTTATCAATGGAATTCATGCCGGAAAGATCCATCACCATCCCCACCGGCCTCGGCATCAGCTGGCTAACCCTGGGTATGGTTCCGCCATTGAAGTGTACTTTAGAACTGGCCGGACAGATAGGAATATTATTGTCATTGGCCATGATAACTACCTCTGCGATCTCATCCCTGTCTTTTGGGGTAATCACCATGTCCGGCGCCTGAGGGGGAACAAGGCTGAAGTCCTTCTCAAATTTGGCCTTATCGCCCGGACTATCACTTACGGATGTGATCTCTTTTAATTTGTCTATGACACTCATCTGTTATCCTCCTTAAAACATTAATTTATTAATCACCACAAGATCCCGGCTAAAAAACTCAGTTTAACCTTCTTATGTATGCCATCACCTCCCTTCAATCAGCAAAAGCCTTGACCGACCCTAATAGTTCTATAGTTACTGAGAATTTTTTAATAAAACTAACAGTGCTTAAAACTAAACTAATGGCCCTTTTAGCAAAAATCCTGAAGCTGTGTATATAGACCCGAACGTTCGTTCTTGTCAAGAATATTTTATTTTTTTTTGCGGCTTGCATTACACTCCAAAGATTGTATAACTATCTTGTAGTAATCTACTGTATTTCGAAGGGCTAAATCGTTATTCAGGAGGCAAATCATGCTGACAAAAATCCAGATGGATAAATATTCGGATGTCCTTTTATGGGGGCTTAACACCGCAAGAAAGGCCAAGTTTAAAAGGGGAGAGACAGTCCTTGTTCGATTTGATCTTGGAGGACTAAAACTGGCAGAGATCCTACAGGGAAAGCTGTTGGACAGGGGGCTGAATGCCATATTGCGACTTGAATCAACCCCTCTGATGCAACACAATTTTTATGGAAAAGCAAACAATCGGCAACTAATTTTTATTCCTGCCGGAGAAAAAGAGTTCTTCGAAAATCTGAACGGTGGCATATATCTTCATGCTCCCGATTCACTCACCCACCTAAAGGACATTGATCCAAAAAGGATAGGCAAAGCGGCGGTGGCGAGAAAGCCCTTGCGGGATATCCTTTGGAGGAGGGAAGAGACAGGAGACTATGGATGGACACTCTGTATGCTTCCTACTGAAGAACTGGCCAAACATGCACGACTGTCCCTGAAGCAATACAAAAACCAGGTAATCAGGGCCTGCCATCTAGACAAACCCAATCCCGTTGCAACCTGGAAGTCTATACACCGGGACGCCATTGAGATAAAAAAATGGATAAACAGCATGGATGTAAAATATTATCATATTGAATCAGAGGGTATTGATATCAAAATCACCCCCGGCAAAAAACGCAGGTGGGTTGGAATATCGGGGCACAATATTCCCAGTTTTGAGATCTTTATTTCACCGGACTGGAGGGGAACTCAAGGAATCTACTATGCAAACCAGCCATCATTTAGAATGGGAAACTATGTGGAAGACATCCGGTTAACCTTCAACAAAGGACGGGTAGTCAAGATAGAGGCCAAAACGGGGAGAGATTTTGCCGCAAAACAGATTTCCATGGACACAGGGGCCTGCCGCGTGGGTGAATTTTCTCTAACAGATAAACGTTTTTCCAGGATAAACAGGTTCATGGCAAATACCCTTTTTGATGAAAACTATGGCGGTCGTTACGGAAACTGCCATCTTGCTGTCGGATCATCGTATACTGACACATATGATGGGAATCCTGCAGATCTGACAAAAGAAACAAAAAGGAAACTCGGTTTCAACGATTCAGCCCTGCACTGGGATCTTGTCAATACAGAGAAAAAAAGGGTGACAGCCCACCTGGGAAATGGCGACAAGGTGGTAGTTTATGAGAACGGGATATTCAAGTATTGAAAGGTAGCTGCATAGATACAAATGAAGATCGATTTGGGTGGCACCGCCCATAATCCTGGGGACATCCAGGCACTGCATGAACTGGGACTCAAATTTGCAGAGATTCCTATCGTCAATCCCGATGAATTCCATGACCTCAAAGAAATATACTTGCGGTTAAAGGAGCGGACAGGGATATATTATCTATGCCATGGACCCCGGGAAGGGAACAGCAACAACATACCATTACTCGAAAACATATATCTTCCAAAACTTATCGAGGTCATAAAGATCATGCCGGAACTCGATATGGATCTATTGACTATCCATCTCTGGCTTGATCCCAGATTTGTGACAAAAAAGGTCATTGAATATAAAACAAAACTTCTTAAGGCCCTTGTAGAAACAGCCGGTGATTCAGGGATTACAGTCTGCCTGGAAAACCTGAGTGAAAGGGCATCAGATCTGGAATATGCCTTTGAAACATTACCACTGTTGGGGCTTACCTTGGATCTGGGCCATGCACAGCTTCTATCACCTGTAAACAATAGTTTTTCATTTATAGCAAGGTATCCGGACAGGATAAGGCATATTCATCTCCACGACAACCGAGGCGGCAACTCAGCCAAAGAAGATCTCCATCTGCCAGTTGGTAAAGGGGATATCGACTTTGATGAAATTTTCAAAAAATTAGAGGAAATAAGGTATAATAGGACAATTGCGCTGGAGCTAAAGCCAAAGGATATAAGGAAATGTATCAACTACGTGAAAAGATTACTTCATGATACACCGTAAAGGTTTATGTAAATGTATGAAGGAGAAATAATAGAATATATTGAGCAGGGAAAATTTATCTGCTCTGTTTGTCTTGTGGATAAGGGCAACAGGCTGCACCTGTTAACATCATTAAATCGCGAGGTAAATCTATCTCCGAAAAGGGCTATTCTCATCTCACGGGCGACCATTGACATATCCAGGTCCCGGGAAGAACTTCTGGAAATGCTCAAAGAGACTGAAGCGGTCAGGAACAGACTGAAAGCAGAGGTAAATGTAGAAGAATTATGGGAGCTTATCAGAGAGGAAAAAGAAAGTTTCAATCACAATTATCTTGCCCAGCTGGTCTTTGGAAAAGCAATTACCGACGACCATATATCGGCACTAGTCAGGGCATTATTTGAAAACCGTCTGTATTTCAAGATGAAAGATGGCCGTTTCCTGCCCAATTCAGAGGAAAGGGTCGAGCAGATTAAAAAACAAAGGGAAGAACAAGCAGTTAAAGAAAAGATACTAAAGCAAGGGAGTGCATGGCTTGGAGCAATCCTTCATGGCAAACCCTTTGATGCCCCGGAATGCAAAGATCAAGTTATTGACCTGCTTGTTCAACTAGCCCTCTACGGGAATGATGCTACTGATTTCAAATTTGCCAAAGAACTTCTCATACGATCCGGTATTACAGACATAAATGAGGCCAGGAAAGTCCTGGTCGGCCTTGGGATATGGGATGAAGATGAAAATATCGATCTTATTCGTTTGGGTATTCCCGTATCATTTAGTAAAAACCAGATAAAAGAATCACACCGTCTTGAAATCCACGCCATCTCCCTTGAAGGAAGAGAAGATCTGCGCGGACTGTCATCCTTTACCATAGACGGCAGCCTCACGCGTGATTTCGATGATGCCCTAAGTTTCGAGAAAGTGGATGATATATTTCACGTAGGCATACATATTGCCGACGTTTCCGAGTCCATAAGGCCGGGAAGCATCCTGGACCAGGAGGCTCAGAACCGTGCCGTGTCCCACTACCTGCCCAGACGACAGATACCTATGCTCCCACCGGAACTGTCTTACGGCATGCTCAGTTTAAAAAAAGGTTGTGACCGCTATGCAATATCCCTCCTTACCCAAATGGACAGGAACGGCAACATACTCAATTTCCGTTTTGTCCCAAGCGTAATCAGTGTGCAGCGTCAGCTTACTTACAGTGAAGTCAATCAAAGGCTGGCCGAGGAAAACACATTTAATGAAATGTATCGAATCGTAAAGCGCCTGCAGGAAAAAAGGATGAATATGGGGGCAATCAACCTTTCCATTCCGGATATCCAGGTGGTTTTTACCAACAATAATTGCAGTAAGGATTCTACTTCCTTTACACTTGAGCGGGTTGACCAGGACACACCTTCCCGTATGATATAGCAGAATTCATGATCCTTTATAACTGGCTTGCAGCCAAGTTATGTA
>CAZQAA010000039.1:0-4289 GCA_964591255.1 uncultured Desulfobacterales bacterium
ATTTTCTGCTCAGCATATACCGAACAAAATCGTATTTCCTGTTTCCGACGAAACCCACCGGCCTGAATTTCTTAAAAACAAGCGTATTGTGGCATTTGCCGGAATTGCTTGTCCCGAGAGCTTCAGGCAGACACTGACCGAATTAGGCGGTAAGGTAATCCATTTCAGGGGATTTGGTGATCATCACCGGTTTAGACCTGAAGATATTGAAAATATAATTAAGATAAAAACAGATCTAAATGCCCACTTTATTATCACGACAGAAAAGGATTGGGTACGAATACGACCGTTAATGCTTTCATGCCCTGAACTAGGCTATATTGGCATAAGATTCGAGCTGTTATCAGGAGAACATGACGTCTTTTTCAAAACAATAAAAAATCATATTCGGAAGACAACTGCCTTAAAAGATTAACAAAAAGGGGTAAGAAGCCGGGAGTGATTCTGCTCCCTTCCTAAGCATTGAGAGGATAAGGAAAACTATGGAAGAAATGCCAAAGGTAACAACAGGTGGCAACAAACGAATTGAAAAATCGTCAATAAAGCGAATCTTGGTGCGTGCGACCAACTGGGTTGGCGATGCTGTCATGACCATTCCAGCCCTGGAGGCAATAAAAGAAAACTTTCCTGACAGCTCCATTACGGTTATGGCAAGGCCGTGGGTAATCCCACTTTTTGAACATCATCCTGCAGTAGATGATATTATATCATTTCCAAGGGGCAAGGGTATATTGGGATCCCTTGCAATAAAGGCCAAGATGGTAAAACTCATAAGAAAATATAGATTTGACATGGCGATTCTCTTCCAAAATGCCTTTGAAGCAGCCTTTCTATCCCTTTTGGGGGGAGTCAGACTCAGAATAGGTTATATAACAGATGGCAGGAGATTTTTACTTTCCCATGGCATTATTAGGAACAAAAAAATTCTAACAATTCATCAGACAGAATATTACTTGTTCATCCTGAAGGCCATGGGCTGGAGAGCAAAAAGCCGATATCCCGTTTTATATATTTCCCCGGAAGATATAAAAAAGGCAAGGAGGTCCCTTTCATTATGCGGCATTAAACAAGATGATTTTCTCGTAGGTCTCGGCCCTGGAGCCATTTATGGAGAGACGAAACGATGGCCCTCAGACAGGTTTGCGAAAATAGGCGATTTAGCTTATAAAAAGTGGGATGCCAAAGTCGTTGTAATGGGGAGTGAAAAAGAGATCGATATATGCAGTTCGGTGACCAATTCCATGGCCATGGAATCTGTAAATTTTGGCGGACGCACTTCCCTTGGAGAGGCAATGGCAATAATTGCAGAGTGTGATTTCTTTTTAACAAACGACTCGGGACTCATGCACATAGCGGCGGCCCTTGGTGTCCCCACTGTAGCGATTTTTGGCTCAACCAATCCTACCGCTACAGGTCCGAGTGGACCCTTTACTATGACTATCAAACATGATATTGCCTGTGCCCCCTGCCTCCAGCCTAAGTGCAAGAAAGATTTCAGGTGTATGTTATCTATAGAGGTTCAAGAGGTATGGGAACATATGGAACATCTAAAAAAGAGTGTGGTCAAACATGAAACCTGCAGTTTTTCTTGATCGTGATGGTACTGTTAATGAACAAATGGGATATATCAACCATATCAGTCGATTTGTTCTGCTCCCGGGTGTTGCCAAGGCCATCAGTCTACTGAATAAACATGGTTATCTTGCAATAATTATTTCTAATCAATCGGGAATAGCCAGAGGATATTTCCCGTTTGACTTGACAGTACAGGTCCATAACCATATGAACAGACTGCTGGCACAGAAAGAAGCCTTTATTGACGAAGTGTTCTTCTGCCCTCATCACCCAAAGGGAACAGTGCAAGAATTCAGCATTAAATGTGATTGCAGGAAACCCAAAACCGGTCTTATAAAACGGGCATGTGAAAATTTTGATATTGACATGCAAAACTCATATGTCATCGGAGACAGGTGTATAGACATAGAAATGGCCCACCGGGCAGGATTAGGGGGGATTTTGGTTACTACAGGCTACGGCCTTGGAGAAATTGAATATGTGCTTCCGCAAATGGATATAAAGCCAATACATATTGCAAAAGACCTTCTTAACGCTGTCCTCTGGATTATAGCAAACAGATAGTGTCACCGAATTTGTTGGAACCTTGCGGCAGATGCATAGTCTAAAAAATATACTTATAATAAAATTAAGCTCCATAGGAGATGTGGTGCACGCCCTGCCCTTTCTTGAGGTGCTCAGGGACAACTATCCCGGGGCGCAGATTGACTGGCTTGTGGAAGAAGATGCATTTCAGGTTATTGACGGACATCCAGCCCTTAACAGGATCATTGTTTCCCGCAGGCGCTCCTGGCAGAACAGATTTATCAGTGGGCATGCGAAAAAATCGATTATCAGTGAAATTTCCCGTTTCATAAAGGCAATAAGGAAATATAAATACGATCTTGTGATTGACCTTCAGGGCCTTTTTAAGAGTGGAATTCTCGCCGGGTTATCCAGGGGATATAGAAAAATCTGCATGGATGGAGCAAGAGAAGCGGGTTGGATTTTCATGAATGAACGTCCGGTACAGGTGAATCACCATCAACATGCCATTGATCGTTATCTGGAAGTAGCCCGATATCTAAACTGCAATTTTGTCGCCCCGAAAGGATACATATATTTTTCAGATACTGACAAGAAGACAGTAGACCATATTTTGAATACGAAATTAAAAGGGAGAGGACCAATAATTGCAATTAATCCTGTGGCGCGCTGGAAGACAAAGTTATGGGAGCCAGAACGCTTTTCCCGCCTCGCCGACAGGTTGATAGGCGATTTAGGGTACAGGGTCGTCTTTACAGGAAGTGCTAATGATATTCCAACAATAGCATACATATCTAACAGGATGATGCAAAGCCCCCTTAATCTTGCAGGAAAAACGGATTTAAAAAAACTCGCCTATCTGTATACCAGGTGTGCCGTCCTTGTCACCACTGATACAGGACCCATGCATATTGCTTCTGCTATGGGATGCAACGTGGTTGCGCTTTTCGGCCCTACGGATCCATTGTTGACAGGGCCCTACGGAGAGGGACATCAAGTAGTGAGGATATCAGACCTTGAGTGTAGTCCATGTTTCAGGAAACGATGCGACTCAATAATCTGCATGAAACGAATTACTGTTGAAATGGTTCTACAGGCTATCGAACGATTGTCATTGGGATGTTAAATCGTAATAATGGCCTAATAAGATCTGTTGGGACTCTGCTTCCCCCAAATATTGGGCTTATCCGTCGAATCAGGAAGGAGGGAATATGGCTATAAGCAAAAAATTGCTGGAAATACTTGTTTGTCCTAAATGTAAAGGGAAGATCCATTTGAATGATACAGAAGATGGGCTTATCTGTGATAATTGCCAGCTTTTATACGAGATCAAGGATGATATTCCTGTAATGCTTATTGATGAGGCCAAGCCGGTTGGTAAACTGTAGCATATAGCAAGGGTCTTGGGAGGCCATCCATCTGGTGATCTCCTTAAAATATGGCCTTTTCTATCTGCAATCTTTTCCATGTGTTTAGGGCCCAAGCCGTTCCATATGCTTGGCAGGATTATCGTTACGGTCTAAAAAGATTCTCATGCCATATCATCAGAGACAATAATAAAATGAAAGAACTTACCGTCTTTGCAAGGCTTGGCCTAGGCTATCTGGCGATTCTCCTTATCGTCTTTACACTCGGTATATATGCTACATTAAAGTTGGGTCAAATGAGTCAAATCATCAGTTCCATTAGTTCTATTGATAAAGAAATTATTGAGACGGCTGACAGATTGAGGAATGAAATCCTTTCACAGCGAGGGTTTGAAAGAAAATATTTCGTTTCAAAAGACGAAGATTTCTATAGCCAATTTGAAGAAATCGGAAAATATATTGATAATGATTTTAATAGGCTATATCATCTCGTGAAAGACACAGAAAAAGAAGAGGCAATCAATAGGATATGGACCATTCAGGAGCAATACAGATCGCTGGTTTTGGCACATAAGGATATGATAGAAAAAGGAGTTGAATACAAAAAAAATGAATCAGAAAAAGAAAAACAGGAGGTGGTTAGCCAACAAATCCAAGGGCTTGAAAATGTGGCACGGGAATCAGAAAAAGAAATAGACAGGAAGATAGCCATATCTAAAAAACCGGGGTGCGGGCATCATCCATTATTGCAGCTGCAACAATCTTCGGTTTTTTTACTGCAATTTTAATCGCATTTTTCAATGCACAAACCATTAATCGCCC
>CAZQAA010000040.1:0-6443 GCA_964591255.1 uncultured Desulfobacterales bacterium
CATTGAGAAATCCAGGCAACTTATTGATTCAGGTGCTGCGACGAAAAAACTGGAAGAATTAGTCAGGCTTTCCCATCAGGTATGATATAAGATGTATTCTAAAAAAAGGTCGTCACTTGTCCGGAATATACGCGTAAGGCAGAAAGATGGGATTTTTCCTGTGATATCAGAGATAAAACTGCGCTCTAAAAAGGTAGGCGATCTTATCAGGGGGCGGGATCCCGTTCTCCTCACAAGAGAGATGGCTTCCTCTCCTGTGGCTGGCATTAGTGTAGTCACAGAACCGGAATATTTTGGTGGTAATATGGAGCTTTTACAGAATGTGGTGGCTTCTGTCTCCCTTCCGGTTTTGCAAAAGGACTTTATTCTGACCGCGGATCAGATAGAGGAATCAGCAAAAACGGGTGCCTCGGCCATACTCCTCATAGCCGCCATGTTAAGTGATGAACGACTTGCAGAGTTGGTCAGCGTTGCAGCACAACTGGGGATTGAGTCGCTGGTGGAAGTGCATACGGTCTCAGAGATGAAACGTGTTCAGGAATTGGATTTTGACCTTATAGGTGTTAACAACAGGGATATAACTGTCCTGGAGGTGGATGACAGTGACGTAGGATTGACAGAAGCGCTTGCTGGATATCATGATGGTAAAAGGCCATTGATCAGCGAAAGCGCTGTCTCAGATCCTAATGATGTTATCAGGGCCGGGAAGGCTGGTGCGGATGCCGTTCTGGTGGGGACTGCGGTTATGCTTGCTGCGGATATATCTTCTTTTTTAAATGGCATGGTCTCAATAGGATGGCCTGTATGATCCGGGTAAAAATCTGTGGCATAACCAATGAAGAGGACATAAATATTTGCACATCAGCAGGAGTAGACGCCTTGGGTTTTGTGGTAGAGTATCCCATTCCTGTCCCCTGGAACCTCGAAAAGAAAACGGCTCGCCGGCTCATGGAGAGTGTCCCGCCCTTTGTATCAAAGGTGGCCGTATTAGGGGATGACCCTGATGAGGTATTATCCATTGCTGATTTTTTGGACCCCAATGTGATCCAGCTCCACGGAGAGGAAACCCTGAATTCTACCGAGAAGCTGATTTTCAAGCTGAAGTCCAGGGGCATCAAGGTGATCAAAGCCCTACGGTTTTCGGTCGAAACAGGGAAACTTAGAGGCGATATTCTCGATCCTTTGGCGATCTGTAAAAGATTGGCTGATGCTGGAATTGATGCGGTTGTACTTGACTCTGTAACTGGATCAAAGCCGGCAGGGACAGGTAGCACGTTCGATTGGAAGGTTGCCCGTAGGATAAGAGATGACGTGTCTATTCCTGTTATACTGGCTGGAGGTCTCAATGCAGGTAATGTGTCCCAGGCGGTCTCAGATGTTCGGCCTTATGGTGTGGATGTGATTTCCGGCGTTGAGAATCCAGTAGGGAAAAAGGATCCTGCCAGGGTACATGCATTTTTAATGGCAGTACGCTGTGCTGCTTAGTGCTTAGAACAGGCTTCTTTTTCTTCGCCTGTCCCGCGAACAAGGACGAGTAACTGATCGATACCGCTCTTCATCTCTGATGACTGGGCATTCATTTGTTCAGCAGCCGCTGCGGATTCCTCGGCATTGGCTGCGGTTTGCTGGACAACTTTGTCCATTTCAGCAACCGCCTTGTTTACCTGTTCTATACCCAGGGCCTGCTCTCGGGAAGCCGCTGTAATTTCTTCGATCAGTCCTTTTACTTGAGAGGCTGCTTTGGAAACCTGGGTAAAGGTTTCAGTTGTCCTCGTTACTACCTTGGATCCCTCATCCACCTTTTTCATTATTCCCTCGATAAGGTGTGATGTATCCTTTACTGCATCGGCCGCACGTATAGCCAGGTTTCTTACCTCATCTGCCACTACTGCAAAACCCGCTCCAGCCTCTCCTGCTCTTGCCGCTTCCACCGCAGCATTAAGGGCCAACAGATTGGTCTGAAAGGCAATTTCATCAATGGTCTTGATGATTTTCTGTGTTTCTTCGCTTGCTTTCGAAATCTTTTGCATGGAAGTTGTGAGTTCAGTCATTGACTGACTAGTCTGGGTCACCATCTCATTAGTTTCTTTCATGAGATTGTTTACCTGCCCAGCGTTTTCGGCATTCTGTTTGGTCATGGATGACATCTCTTCCAAGGATGAAGCAGTCTCTTCTATGGATGCCGCCTGTTCAGATGCACCTTCTGCTAAAGACTGACTGGCCGAGGAAACCTGTGACGCCGCTGAACTTACTTGCCCCGCACCTTCGCGGATATTAAAGGATAGCTGAGTTATACCTTTTGATATCTTTGTAAGGGTCAAGTAGCTGATAAAGAGGACAGACAGAAAGGACGTCCCACTTATACCAAGAACAATCTGCCTCATCCTATTTCCCATTCCATTGCATGAGAGAGTTATATTTTTTTTGAGAGTCTTTAATGAATTATCACTCCTTGAACGCAGAGAACTCAAGATTCCACCTATTTCATCTGTTACCTTGGCCGTTTGGCTCCCTAAGATATTATGTATGATATGTTTGTTATTATTGGCAATAGCCACAAATCTGGCAGATATTTCCTCCATTTTTTTTGTGACCAAGTCCCTGCTGACGCACAGCCTTATTTTACCCAGTGTCTTACCTTCCAGTTCCACAGGCCTTTCCACAATAAAGACAGAACTATCTTTCTCGGAGGCATTTAAGACTTTCATTATCTTGTTTTTTCCTGTGCCTTCTTTTAGATACCTTTTTATCATGGGGTCTTTGCGGTCGAGATAACGGGTAATCGGCTTTCCTTTTGGATTTAGATAGACTGCATAAACAACTTCCGGGTTTGCAGTGGCAGATTTGGTGTAGGCGATCAGATCCAGGAAGTTGTGGGAAACTATGGCAGCAGGAGCAACCCTTGACAGCAGGAGTGCCAACGACTCGACATTTTTTTTGACAGAGGCCTCCCATTCACTGGATAGGGCTGCCTTTTCCTTTTCAAGGGCATCTGCAGTGGACTGACTCAGAGTAGCACCGGCTTTCTTCTCCATGCTCTTTAAATTGTCTTCAACATTTTTTTTCATGGCATCGACCTGTGCCAGGAGTTCATTGTTTGTTTTGTCCAGAGACACTAAGACAAGCTTTTTCGTATCCATGAGCATGGATTTTTGAGAAGAGACAACACCTAATACCAACCCAATAGTAGAAAGAGATAACACCGTTACAATTGGTACAAAAAGCCTTACCCTGAAACTACTGTGGAGATATCTTTTTAGCAGCATTTTTGTTCTCCTTTAGGCATGATGTATCATGAAGTATGCTGAAATTTTTAGTCGGCATAGGCCCCCACTTTTAGGGTCTTCTGGAGCTCTTCAACAGGTCCATAGTCAAGTGGATCTACCCATCCCACGATCTTGGCATCCTTTGCCGCCTTGGTATCCTTGGTCAATTTTTTGAGGGCATCTGCCACTTCTTTGGCAACATTATCAGGAGCTTGTTTCGTCTTAGCGAGAGGCCATTCTGGATAGAGCCTGGTGCTGCATACAAATGGAAACCCTGGATGTTCTTTTTTGCTTATAATCCTAAATTCTTCCATATCAATTGTTCCTTCAGCTGCCATTCTCTCCAGGGTATCCGTCCTTACTGTCCCGGCATCTACGGCTCCGTTTTGAACCGCGAGGACAACATTGTCATGCGTGCCCCCAAATTCCAGTTTGGCGAAGTCTTTGAGGGGATTAATCCCTGCATCTAGCATCTCTTTATAGGCCATCTGCCATCCGCCAAAAGATGACTTTTTGACTGCCATAAAGTTTTTCCCCTTTAAGTCAGTTATAGAATTTATTTCATTGTTTTCAGAAGATGTAATTATTACCCCGCCAAAGGAAGTCAATGCTTGACCCTGCCTGGAATTCATCATTGTGGCAATAGCACTTGCCCCGTATTTCACTTTTGCTGTGACAAACATAGATGAATTCACCAGGAAGAAATCGACCTTGCCTTTTTCTATGGCAGGATTTACCTCATCAAAATCAAGGGGGGTGATTTCAAATGTCTTTCCGGTGATTGTAGATGTGAGATAATCGCCTGTGGCCTTCCATTTTTTTAATGCCTTTATAGGGCCACGCTTGGCCAGTACTCCGATTTTGTAAGATTCTTTTGCAAAAGAGTTTGGGGAAAACAGAAAAGATAATGACAGGATGCCTACTGCTATATAATATATGTGTTTTTTCATTACTTTTGTCCTCCTTCTCTGTCCTTGTATCTTTATTCTTTAATATAGTTACTCCCTACCAGAGTCACTAAGTGATTGATGCTGTTTTTCATTTCTTTTACCTGGGCATTCATTTCTTCTGCAGCAGATGCGGATTCTTCCGCACTTGCGGCTGCCTGCTGAATAACATTGTCAATTTCATTGATAGCTTTATTCACTTGTCCTATTCCCAGTGCCTGCTCTTCAGAAGCCGTGGCAATCTCCTCTATCAGGGTCTTTATCTTAGAAAAGGAATCAGCCACATGGGTGAAGGCCTCATTTGTCCTTGTCACTACGCTGGAGCCGTCAGAGACTCTCCTTATGGTCCCTTCAATAAGTTGAGAGGTGTCCCTCGCCGCATCGGCTGCACGCATCGCCAGGTTCCTTACCTCATCTGCCACTACTGCAAAACCTGCCCCAGCCTCTCCTGCCCTGGCCGCCTCCACCGCAGCATTAAGGGCCAGCAGATTGGTCTGAAATGCAATTTCATCGATGGTCCTGATGATTTTTTGTGTCTCTTCACTCGCCTTTGAGATATCATGCATTGAGGTTGTGAGTTCTACGATTGACTCGTTTGCAGTTACCATCACCTCATTGGCTTCCCGCATAAGGGTGTTTACCTGCCCGGCATTTTCTGCATTGTTTTTGGTCATGGAAGACATCTCTTCCATGGCAGAGGATGTTTCCTCAATGGATGCCGCTTGCTCGGATGTCCCTTCGGCTAATGATTGGCTGGATGAGGATACCTGTGCTGCCGCTGAAGCCACTTGCTCGGAGCCTTCACTTAATCCGTAAATAGCACGTTTAATAAGTCTGGAGATCCCTCTGGTTATCAAAACAGCCAGGATTATCCCAAGAAGGACACCGCTGATAGAAAAAAGCATTGACAAGAATGCGGATATCTGTTGCACAGAGTGTACAGCATTTTCTCTTTCTTCTTTGGCAGGATTGATAACCTTCTCCATTGCATCCTCTAGGGTCCCACACAGTGTTTCAATATGACTGGTAATGCGCTGTTGGAGCTTGTTTGCCGAACTGACTTTTTCATGATATCTGTTTTTAAGGGAAGAGTAAGTATTAAGATAATCTTCGATCTGTTTTGCGGCGCTCACCATCTTGGGTTCACCTGAAATCACATTTTGCCATTCCGTAAGACCAGTTCTTACGCCCTCTTCGGCCCTGACCAGTTTGGACCAGTTCTCCTCATTACCCCTTGCAGCGTAGTCGTGGGCAAAAGTCTGGAGCTTTAATGCATTTGCAATCACCTCTTCATTCATCACCATATCAATATTACCCCATTTCACCATCTCGGCTATATCTTGGGATTGCTCTGCATCCTCTTTTGCGGGGTCAATGATATCTTCCATCGTCTTTTCAAGATGGGCCAGACATAACTTTACCAGATCGTCCCACTTGTCCCTTATCTCCGCCATCTCCTCTCTATAGTTTATGTATTTATCCATTATGTTATGGATTTCTAAGAGGCGCCTTTTACTGTTTGCTGCAACCTTTTCTAATAGAGGATTTCCCTTAACAATTTCATGCCATTCATTTATCCCCTTTTCAGATTTGTCAAAACTATCTTCCAGCGCCTTTAGATTGTTTTCACTGGGATCAAAGCGATAAATGGCAATAGCATTGGCCAGTCTGAGGATATTCTGATTTACATCCTCATTCATCACCATATCAATGTTACCCCAGCTCGCATACTCAGCAAAATAGGAATTTATCCTGGTGACGCCGTACCAGCCGATGAAACCAAGTACGGCTGCTATAAGGATCACAATGCCAAAGCCGGCCCCTATCCTCGTACCCATCTTTAATTTCCTAAACATTTTAAATCTCCCCTCATCCGGTAAACAGTATTCTTATATTTATGTTTTTATGTCATAGAAAGCAAAAATAATGCCAGGAGTCTCTTTGCTTAAAGCCTTCAAAATTTGCGAGAGTAAACAAGGAAAATCGCGGCAGAAAGAAAAGGTCTGTTCTTTTGATAGGGAAATTTGTGCCTTTATGCGGCAAGATATTGACAGTAGTCAAAATACTTTTGATAGGGTCTTTGGAGATTATTGTTTTTTAGGGACAGAAATGTATTGACATGGAGATCAAAAACTATTATGAACCCTGCCTAATTATAACAGGCAAGAAGTCTGATAGCTGATATATATTTTCAAGTTGACTAATAAATTGGCCACGAAGGCCGGCAAGG
>CAZQAA010000041.1:0-13365 GCA_964591255.1 uncultured Desulfobacterales bacterium
CCCGAGGGAAAGGTCCTCACAATTCAGGGGGATGTGGGGGATTTCGCCGGTGCTGGCCTTGCAGGCGGCCGCCTGATTATCGAGGGAGCAGCAGGGAACTGGTGCGGGACCGGTATGGCAAAGGGAAAGATCACAGTGGCCAAAGGCACCGGTAAGGACCTGGGAGAGTGGATGCAGGGAGGGGAAATCCATGTGGATGGACGGATATGGGGCCTGGCAAAAAATTGCGTTGCCGGCCGGATATACCATAAGGGGAAACTCATCTTTACAAACACGAGTGGTGAAACATCGTGACATCAGACATAAGAGATATTTTAAGAGAAATATGGCCCAGGATCAGGGAAGATCATCTTTTTCCCGAGCTTCCGGCTCCTGATTTGGCTGAAGGAGATCAACATGTGGGTCTGGATATCAACCGGAAAAAGATATTCATTTCAAAAAAATTTGTAGACAAGATGCGTGATGTGCTTGAGCCGCAAGAAGTCCTTGAGGGCCTTCTTGACCATGCCATATCCCATTATCTCTATTGTCCTTGGGACTTCTCCACCCATCTCAGACTTTATGTGGAGGCGAAAAGGGTCCTTGGAGACAAGGAACGGGCCCAGAAGGTGACAGATTATTTTATGGATATTGTTGCAGATACCCATTGTTTTAGCCGGAAAGAGACTCCTCTTCCCAAAGTCTATCGTCGTCTTAAGAGACAGCCTATGGATAGAGTTGTGCATGCCATGTACCAGAAAATATGGGGCATTGACCTTGGGGTAAAGGGATATGAGGATGTCTCCAGAAAGCTTTCACGGCTCCCTTACCTGGATCGTAGTCGATGGGGGGAAAGCATCCGGCGGTTTGCCAGGGTAGTTCGTCCTGTCCTGGAAAGCGATGAAAGCCGTGATGAGGTGCTGGGCCTGAGTGGAGGGGGGCGTCTGGATAGCCACAAGATTGAGCAATACACCCGGGAGGAGATCGAGCAAGGGCTTAAGGACCTGGCCCTTGATATGGATGGGCCATCTGAATTCAGGGAGATAGTCCAGGATTTTGAAGATGAAATCCTGAATGCCCTCCAGTCCAGAGATGATGCCATGGGCCGTGGGCAGGGACATGCTATTGATGCAGATATTTTTTACTATATGAAGCTTGCTGAGAGACATGCCCTTCCCGTGCGCAAGACCCCTATGAAAAAAAGTGGAGCGCTTTATCCTCATCATCATACTCCCTGGGAAGTGGGAGGACCCTTCCATGATATTGATCCGTGGACCAGCTTTGGAAAAATTATGCCCGGAATTACTCAGACATGGAAACGCCTGGAAGGAGAGGTCTTCGGCCGACAGGAAGATATACCGGACTGTATTGTCATTATAGATTCTTCCGGGAGCATGATAAACCCTCAAGACAGGTGTTCATATGCCGTGCTGGGTGCAGCTTGCGCCGTTGACGCCTACTTGAGAAACGGTGCAAAGGTAGCTGCTTATAATTTTAGCGACGCCCAGGCGAATGGCCGGCAGATCACTCCATATTCACGCCACAGGCAAGATATATACAGGACCATATGCCGGTACTTTGGGGGAGGGACGCAACTCGATGTGGGAGACATCGAGGATCTTCAAACCGAAGATGCACCTGATATATTTCTTATTACAGACATGCAGATCACCAACCTTGAAATCCTGACCGATTATTTCAACGAATGCGAAAATCGTGTAACAGCGGTACACATCGGCAACAACAAGCACGTGGAGGCATTCCGTCGTTCCGTGGCCCTGAACAAGAACATAGGGATCTATACCGTGGAAAAAGAGGAACATATTCCGAAAATCGTGCTTGGAAAGGTCCGCGAATACCTGTATACGGCAGATTCATAGCCGGGCCTTCTTTCTGCCTTGACATCTGGTCATACTAATAACATAAAAACACATTAATAATTTTTAATAACGAAGTTAACGCAGTTAATAAAGCTGATGGTGCCATTACAAAAATATGGAACCAGCATTGACAGATGATAAGCTGTAAAGAGCGATTAAAGCGACTCTCAACCGCACCCTGGGTCCCCTATGTATTTCCATTCGTCATCTTTTTACTCCTGACCGGGCCTGTCCGCTTTTTTCCTGCCCTGGAACCGTTTCTATACATCGCCAAAACCGTAATAGTAGGGTCACTGCTCTGGTTCTGGCGTGATGCTTATGTGGGGGACTTTGCTTCCGGGTTGTCTTTCGGTGAGTGGATAACGTCGGTTTTCTGCGGTCTCCTGGTGCTGCTTATCTGGATCGCGCCGGAGGACTATCTGTTCCAGGTGGGTCAGAATTTCGGGTTTAATCCCTATGACATGGTTGGATCAAAAACGGCCGTCACGGGACTGATTATTGTACGCCTTATAGGCTCGTCAGTGGTGGTTCCCATCATGGAAGAGCTTTTCTGGCGTTCATTTTTTATGCGCTACCTTATCCACCCGAACTTTCGCTCCGTGCCCTTGGGCACCTTTACATGGTTTTCATTTGCCAGCGTGGCTGTCCTGTTCGGCCTTGAACACCACAGGGTAATTGTAGGCATTATTGCGGGAGTGATCTATAACCTGTTGCTGATCAGACAGAAGAAACTTAAAGGGGTCATACTGGCCCACGGGATCACCAACCTTGGTCTGGGGATATATGTTGTTTCAACCGGGAGCTGGATGTTTTGGTAAGAACTCTTTTGTCATGCCTTGGAATATTTCTGTTTTGTCATGCCGTTTTTGGCTGTTTTTCCCCTCTCTTTGCCCTGAAGCCGGAAGAGGTCCTTGTCCTGGCTAACAGGAAAGTTCCGGCCGGCCTGGAGCTTGCCAGGTATTACATGGAAAAAAGGGGGATACCTTCGGATCATCTCCTGGAACTCCTGGTAACGGACGGGGAAGAATGCACCCGCAAAGCCTATGAAAAAAAGATAGCATCTCCTGTGCGGGAATATATCAAGAAGAGACCGGGTAAGGAAAAAATTTGCTGTCTATTGATCATGTATGGTCTTCCGCTCAAAATTGCTCCGCCTGAAATGGAGAGTGATGATATTCGGGAATACAAGCGGATAAAACGGAAGAAAAAGGAGTTGGAGGCCCGCCTTTCCGGTCTGGGAACAGATCAGAAAAAAGAGCGTGAGGAAATCAAAGGTGAATTGACAAAGGTGAAAAACCGCATGAAATATCTGACAAAGACCGATCAGGGTGCATCCCTTGACTCGGAGATTGCCCTGGTTCTTCAGGACGATTATCCCCTCAGCAGGTGGGTCCCCAATCCCTTTTTCGCCGGGTATCACAACACGCGGCTCATGAAAAAGAGGGATACCACACTTCTTGTATCACGTCTTGATGGCCCTTCTCCCTCGGTCGTCCGGCGGATCATTGATGATACCCTGGAGACCGAACGATACGGTTTGAAGGGAAAGGCCTATTTTGACGCCCGCTGGCCCCGTACCCGGGACAAGGCAGATGGCCGGGGAAGATCCGGATATCAGTTTTACGACACCTCCATTTACATGGCCGCAGACATAGTAAAGAGAAAAAAAGTGATGCCGGTTATAGTCAATAACAAGCCTGGACTATTCAAGCCGGGAGAGTGTCCGGATGCTGCTCTATACTGCGGATGGTACAGCCTGGGAAAGTATATGGACGCCTTTTCGTGGACAAAGGGATCGGTGGGATATCATATTGCCAGTGCCGAGTGCCGGACACTCAAGCGTCGAGGCAGCCAGGTCTGGTGCAAGAGGATGCTTGAAGAGGGAGTCGCCGCCACCCTTGGCCCGGTCAACGAACCATATGTCCAGGCCTTTCCTGTGCCCGAGCTTTTTTTCCGGTTTTTGCTTGACGGATACTGGACCCTTGCAGAATGCTATGCCCTCTCCAAACCTTTCTGGTCATGGCAGATGGTCCTGATCGGTGATCCCCTCTACCGGCCGTTCAAGCAGACCGGCATCTAAAAAACAGCTTTGATATGAGGACACTTATGATAGTGCCAATGACAGCACTTCTGATATATAAAATATGTCATTATCAGACAGGTGTTCACCCATGGGCAGGCTTATTATATGCCTTTGCAGCCTTTCCGAAACAGGAAAATCTCCCTTTTTGTAGCCAAGACAGGCAAAGGCCCGGGTCAGGTGCAAGGGTTCCGGGTAGTGAATGCCATATTCCACCTGGTTTTTGTTGAAACAATCTATGACTTCTTTTCTGTCTTTGTTCACCTGTAATACGAACAGGTGAAACACGTGTTTGTTATAGGCATTTGCATTCGGCAACACTATCTTCTCCTCTTCTGCCAGTTTCTTCAATGCCTCAAAATATAACTCCGCCGCCTTTCTCCTTTTACGGTTCCATTTTTCAAGAAATTTCAACTTGGTGCCAAGGACTGCCCCCTGGATCTCTTCCATTCGGAAATTTCCGCCTATCATCTCGTGCTGGTATTTTTTCTGTCCTCCATGGTTTCTGATCTTGTAAATTTTGTCTGCCAGATGTTCATTGTCAGTAACAATGGCGCCGCCTTCACCCCATGCGCCCAGATTCTTTCCCGGATAAAAGCTGAAACATCCCACATCTCCCATTGATCCTGATTTTTTCCCTTTGTATTCAGCTCCGTGTGCCTGGCATGCATCCTCTATTACATGGATGCCATGTTTTTTCGCTGTTTTTGTTATCTCATCCATATCTGCGCATTGGCCATAGAGATGAACAGGGATTATGGCCCTTGTATGTTCGGTGATTTTTTCTTCAATTTTGTCTGTCTCAATAAGATATGTGGAGGGATCGATATCTATGAACACCGGTGTGGCACCTAATATGGAAACAGCCTCTGCCGTGGCAATAAAGGTATTGACGGGGACCAGCACCTCGTCACCTGGCCCGATTCCTTCTGCCATCAAGGCTGTAATCAAGGCGCTGGTACCGGAATCAACGCATATGCAATAATTGACATGAAGATATTCTGCAAATGCCTTTTCAAACTCATTCACATATTTTCCGCAGATGAAACCGGAGCTTTCGAAGATATGCCGGAGCTTCTCTGTTATTTCATCATGAACCAGGCTGTTCTGTCTTTTAAGGTCAAGAAAAGGTATTTTTTTTGTTTTCATTTTCTGTTCCAGGATCTTTGTATGAAAAAGAGATCATCTGTCTGATTTCTTCCTGGCTTCCAGGAAGATCTCGCACCCCATCTCCGGCAAGTATTTGATCATTTTTTCCAAACCGCTTATGACATTTCTGTCGAGTATGTTTAACTTGATAAATCTGCCCATCTGTTCATTTGAGAAAGGCTTGATGAAGTATGTACCACAGGATAATACTTCAAACCCCGCATTTTTTACCATGTTAATCAATAGCGATTTGTCAAATTGCGTGTGCCTGTTAAACCTGATTTCGGCCTCTGATTTGTCATGAATATCCTTTACGATCCCCATCTCCAGTCCCAACAGCCTGTGAAAGGAAAACAGATTGGGGACATTGATGTGGATCACGGTGGATAATCCGCAGAGTTTGTAAAGGATATTTAGCATCTTTTCCGGGTCTGGAACTTCATGCAGTAAGCTGCTGGCAATAATGAACTCATATGGAGAAACGCCGGATAGTTTCTCATATGCGTTTTCCAGGTAGTCCTGAACAAAATGAATTTTTGACTTCCCATCTGCATGCTTTCTGGCGTTTTCCATAAATCTTGGAGATGGTTCCACAAGGGTATAGGAGCTGAAGTCGCTAAAAAACATGAAAAGAGGCTCCAGCCCGCAGCCGATTTCCAGGATCCGGTCATGGTTATGTCTCTTCAACGATTCAATTATCTTGGCCCGTCTGATTTTGATCAATACCAGTTCAAATGAATGGTCTGAATAGTTCTTTTCATATTCTTCAGAATATTTTTCTAAATAGTCCATAATAATTTCAGCAGGAAATTACTCATCCACCAGCTCAGCCAGACCAAAGCCTGTTTTTCCATGCTGGTTGCCGTTATAAAACATATACTTGGTTTCTCCAATCCTGATGATACAGGGGAAACAGATCATTTCCGAATCCCAGCCATGTTCAGAGACATCTATGCCTGTTTCTTCATCCTTTCTGGTCCAGTCCACCCCGTTTTTTGATTCGGCATATCCTATTCGATAGGGGCTTGACCTGGAACGGATGGAATACCACATTTTATAGATCCCTTTCTCCTTGATTACCCATGGTCTGCCAAAACCGAATTCCTTGTCATCCTTAAAATTAAAACAGACAGGATTATCTGCAGACCAAACAACACCATCAGCCGATTCCGCATATCGAATCACGTAGGTGGGATACTTGGTCTCCCCGAGAGTTATCCATCCAAGGCCGGATACGTACCACATTTTATAAGTGTTGTGTTCCGCAAGGACTGATACGGCTGACCTCAGAAAAGGTTCATTAAAAGTCCTGTCCAATATGGGCACTCTTGAGACCTTTTCAAAGGTTTTTCCCCCGTCAGAACTTATGGCGAGTCCGCAGAAAAGCATATATGGAACCTGTTCAGCCCGCTGCCATCCAAAATAGTACAGATATTTTTTCCCATTCACATCCAGCAGACAGGAAGGGCTGACACCGCTGTCATCGAACAACCCCGGCTTACCTATATCCAAAACAGGCTTTTTGGTAACATACAGTATCCTCTTTTTGTCACTGATATCCAGTTCAAGGTACCCGATTCTTCCAAATTGCCTCTCATCAAACGAGGAAAAATAGAT
Source organism: uncultured Desulfobacterales bacterium (assembly GCA_964591255.1). GTDB lineage: Bacteria > Desulfobacterota > DSM-4660 > Desulfatiglandales > Desulfatiglandaceae > CAZQAA01. Next base: position 6,706 of record CAZQAA010000041.1, read on the forward strand.
CCTTATACGCCCATTCTCCAAAACCTGGGCAGTTGGCAGGTATGCATATGTTTTTGCCCAGGGGAGTTTATCATCAGGATAAAAGATCAACCCCTTTTTTAGCCATTTCATGATTTATCCCGCCCTATTCCAAAGCGTTCGAATATATCATAATCCTTGGGAATTGTGGGTTCTGCTCCATATATCATTCCTTCTTCAGTGTCTTTGAGGATTATACTGCCGGCACCAAGAAGCGAATTCCTCTTGATTTTTATATTGTTTGCAACAGTTGAGTTAACACCTGCAAAGCAGTATTCTCCAATCTCAACGAATCCGGATATAACCACATGAGAGGCAATAAAGACATGATCACCAATAATGGAGTGGTGCCCTATATGGTTTCCGCTCCAAAGGGTAACGTTGTTTCCGATCCGGACAAAAGGCTGGATGACATTGTTCTCCATGATAAAAGAGTTTTCGCCAATCTGGACATTCCTCCAGACAAAGGCCTTGGAACTCACGTAGGATATGAGATCATACCCCTTTTTTTTGGCCTTTTTAAAAAACCTTGCCCTCAACCTGTTCATCCGGGTATAGCCAACGGCAACAAACATCTTGTATCGGCTTGGAGGATAGGCCTTTTCAATATCTTCAAAAGGGATAACAGGCAGATGAAACATCTCGGCTTGTTTCATGAATTCTTTGTCAACAGTAAAGGCGACTACTTGATATATTGAGTCATGCATTAAATATTCATAGGCAACCTCTGCTATGGGACTGTCTCCGACTATTATGACCTCTGTTTTCTTCATTTCAGTCAAGCCTCAACACATAATACCGTCGCACAACTCCCCTGGCGCCAAATCCCTCCTTGAATCTGAACAGCCCCCAATTTATACTGTTTCCGCTATCTTCAGTGGAAATACCGAGATTCAGGTAACTGGCCCCATGTTCCTGCCCCCATTTCATTATCTTGTAGAGGATAAGGTTCAGGACCCGCTCCTTCTGATATCTGTATTCCTGTGCAAAATAAAAGGTATGCAGCGCTTTGTCATTACACACGAAAAACACGATCCCGGCGGCCAGATCTCCATTTACATATCCCGTAACCAGCTTTATTCTGTCCGGAAAACGATTCCTGATTCTTACTATTTCTTCAAGTGAATGGGTCGGTGAAACACTGTGACGTTCTTTGAGGACATGCTCCAGGATCTGCCAGTATTTTTCCCAGTCATTATCTTCCATCACGGTCAGCGCCCTGCTCTTCAAGGTTTTCCTGATAGACCTCGCGGTGTCATCCCTGAACATATTCCACCACTCCTTCTCTTCCCTGTTTAGACAGATTGCAGTGGATAGTTCCGTCGAGGTAATCTTGAATCCAAGATATGTTAGGGAAAAATCCAGGTCCTCGGATGGGTAACACTGGTATATACGGGGTGGAAGCCGCATCTCAATGGAATGGACTTCCCTGGAACGGAGAAAATCTATTAATGCCTCTAAAATCTCCATCACAAGCTTCAGGCCTGTTTCAAATGCCAGGACAGGCCCCCCATAAGAGGAGCCCGGATGAGACTGAAAGATGCGATCATTATCCCTGGTTCCTATGGCGGCGGGAAGGACGGCCAATATTTTATTTCTTTTCTTGAATAATAAAGAACAATCCTCAAACCGGGAAGGGGGATGGTAACCGATGAAACGCTGGGTATGGAATATTGTTCCATTACGGGAATGCCACACAAAATTATCCCATTCTTCCTGCAGTTCCGGATGATATTCAACTATCTCCACACCAGACATGATGACAGCTAATGTAATTTGATCCTGTTTCCTTCATTTTTTAGAGACAGGTCTGCCGCCTCCAGTAATTTTACCAGTTGCATGCCGGACTCTCCGTCTGTCAGGGGTCTGTTGCCGTCCCTGATGCACTCCAGGAAGTGATGACATTCCAGATTCAAGGCCTCGCACTGGGATATCACGGGGACATATGCATCTCCTATCCGATACTGGAGCAGCGCCTTGTATGTCTCCTCCTGCGATTTGATGCAGACTCCCTTATCATAAATCTTCACCTTTTCGTCCGGTTGTATATCGTCATAAATGACCATTTTTTTGCTGCCACCTATCAATATCTTCCTCACCTTTACCGGGGTAAGCCAATTGACATGGAAATGGGCAATAAGGCCGCTGTCAAAATTTATGGTGATATAGGCGATGTTTTCCAAAGGAGGATCAGAGTATCTGATATGGGAGGCGCCAACGGCCTGGATAGAGATGGGTTGTTCATCTATCAGATAACACATTATTGAAAAATCGTGGGGAGCCAGATCCCATATGACATTGACATCATGTTGAAACAGACCCAGATTAACCCGAACCGAATCAAAATAGTATATATCTCCCAGTTCATCACCCTGAATCAGATCCTTGATTTTTCTTACTGCAGCCGTATACAGGAAGGTGTGGTCCACCATCAGGGTCAGGCCCTTTTTGTCTGCAATCTCTACAAGGTGTTCAGCTTCCTTGCGCTTTGCCGTCATGGGCTTTTCTACAAGCACATGCTTTCCTTTTTCCAGGGCTTCCAGGGCCAATGAATAATGCGTGGATATGGGGGTGGCAATTGCAACAGCATCAATATCATCCCTGTTCAATATCTGCGAGGGATCATCCGACACCTCAACGTCTCTATATTTCGATTGCACTTTCCTGAGACGATTTATATCCAGGTCTGCCAGGGCAACCACGTGGCAGGATTCTATGCTGCTGAAATTGCGGAGCAGATTGGGTCCCCAATAACCGCAACCAATGACAGCTACATTTATCATTACTTCATCTCCTGTACCGTGTATGTGTTTTGGTTATAATGATCAAGGAGCAGATGCTTCAGCTTGTCAATTTCCGGAGGCAAAAGTTTTGAAGAAAAATAAGACACCTTTAAAGAGCGGATCAGGTCTTCAAACGTTATTTCATTATAAAGATATTTAAGAATGTTATCACATATAGACAATCCAAACCCATATACATTATCAAGCAATACCGCCCTTTTCGTCAGGCAAAACAGGATTTCCTGGGGCTGTATCAGTCCATTGTTCAAACAGTAATAACCACATACCAACAGGCTCAAAAAATGGAGAAATATCTTGTTATGATCATAATTTTTTGAAAGATTATCTTCATCAAACCGGCGTACATATACTATGTTGTCAGATATATGGACCTTTTTTGTTAAATTGTTACCCAGCAGTCTTGACATGAAAACCTTGTCTTCCGATACCCTGAAAATGCTGTCAGGAAGAGACCTGCGGATATCTTCTGTACGATAGATATTGCCTATAAGTATTCCCCCCATCTCCCCGGTAGAAAACATGAATTTCAGAATTTCTGCCGCTTTGTTATCCTGAAAAGCCTCCTTGTTGTATCCAATCTTATATGTCTTTTTCCTGGGATATGAACTGATAACATATCTGGAGCTGATAACCACATAATCATCTTCCAGCAGGTGCATCTCTTTGTACAGTCCCTCCTGATCCAGCACATAATACTGGTCATCATCGCCTCCAAACGTAGTATACATGGTATCTACCTGATATGTCCCTTTTGTGAGGGCCTTTGCAACCCCTTCATTTCGAGATGAAAAGATTACTCTGACATTACTGTCTTCAAGTCTTTTCAGGATCTGTTCATGAGGCGCTCCAGAGTTGTCGTCAACTATTATCTTGGCCGTTTGTCCCAGGACAAGCCCTTTGCGTATGTTGTAACTAAGCAGTCGGCTCCTGTTATAAGTGGGAATCACAATGGATAATTGCCTGATCGAATATCTATGAGTGATCTTTTCTAATGCCTTGATCTTTTTTATTGAGTGATATTGCTTGATTGCGGCAAACACGTGGTTTACCGATAATTTGCTCATGCAGTACCACTTGGTACATGCAGTCCATTTTTCAGTATACTGGCAGGGACGGCATGCAATGCTGCATGATACAACCTGGACATTCTTCCCCAACGGCCTGTTCTTGCTCTCTCTTGTGGCCCCGAATATGATGAAGGCTGCCTTGCCCAAAGCTCCTGATATATGTGCCGGGCCGGAATCGTTTCCTATAAATATATCCGCTTTTGAAATAATATAGGCTGTTTGAGGAATGGAATATTTGCCCATCAGGTTGAATATGCCTGGCGGCCATATTTTTTCGTCAAATATTTTTGCCTCGTCGTTCCCTCCAATAAGCCCGACCTGATAACCCATGTCCACAAGTTTTTTTGCCAGCTCCGGATAATAGGGCCATCGCTTCCGTTGCCATTCCGGCGAGTTGAAGGTCGTATCAGAGAGCAGGGCAACAGGCCTGTGTCTGGAAAATGGAAGTGCGACTTTTTTCCGTCGGCAGTAGGGCAAAGGGATATCCCCTTCGTAGCCCATGAAACGGGCCAGGTCTAAATGGTATTCGGCTTCATGTCTGCCAGGATCAGTAAAATTTGATTTTACAATTACGCTCTTAATCGATCCTAATATATCTCTATGTGTTGTAATAAAATCGTTGGACCAGATGGAAAGAAGTATGACGTCACGCGAAAGAGAAAAGTCCAGATTTTGATAGTCAGAGTGTCTGTTGACCAGCCTCCAGCCCTTTATCACCTCCAGACTTGCCTTCCTGCCCACAACTTCCAGCAGACTGTGTGGAAAGATTTTTTTGAGGGCCCTTAAGGCAGGTGTGGCCATTACCATGTTGCCAATTCCCTGGTCCATTACCAGGCAAATTTTTATGGGCCTGTGTCTGAACTCTCTGAGAAGATATTCCTTTGATGCCTTGTCCTGTTTTTTCTTCCTGTATTCCAGCAGGAGGCGGAGGGAGATATTCCAGTAACCATCCTTAATAAGGGCTGTTGAGAGTGCCTCTGTCCAATTCCATACGCTGGTAACATCATGCAGGGCTTCAGGGGGCAGAAGATCTTTTTTCAGGCACGGCAGTAACAGGTCTATTCCTTCCTGAAATCTCAAAGGATCCTTTTTAAATAAACGTAACAGATTGGTTATAGAGTAGTGGTAATAAGGATCCGTTTCCAAGGCTGTTTTAAAAAAAAGGTAAGACCTGTCCAGCTCATTGGCATCAAAACATATGACCCCCAGGTTGTTTAAGATGGGAGAAGAAGCAGGGTTTTGTTCGAGCAGACCCTCAAAATATATCCTGGCCTTTTCAGCTTGACCACTCGAAAACAGCCTTTCCCCATAAGCAATTTTTTCCTGCAGTCCTGTTTGCATAATTTGTCTTTTCAAATTGTCACTAAAAGGTTGTCAGGAGGAGACGCTTGATCTGTGAATCTCCTTCAACCAGTAAAAGCAAGAAACATACCATGGATTGCCGCCAAAAAAAGACTGTAAGATCAGCATGATACAAGTAAGGCAGGAAAACAAAAAATACGAAAAGTCAAATTTATGACTCTATGGCAGAAGAATCGCTTGCTTATTGACAGTAAATCCCTTCTCAAGTCAGGTCAATTCATACATGCAATCGACCGAAAAATATTCTCGTCCGACATTATAGTGGTCAGGTAAAAACGGATTTTTTCGTACATTAACAAGTTGTCAGGTAACGGATGTATGGAAACCCCTGTAACGAGTGTATGAAAAGATTTTCATGGAAAACAAGGATAATTTTTAATAAGTTAGCTGAATAATGGTATTTTCCCCTATTTAAGCAGTATTTACATTTTCCTTCATTTCCGAATTCCAGCAAATTAGTCTTCTGTAGAAAAAAAGCTTAAAATTCAACAAGATACCAGAAATGATTACCATTGGTCCGTAAGATGCAGTGCAGGATAACAAAAGCGGGAAGCATATGTTCGCCGATTTATCAACCTTCAGCCAAAAGGGGGGAAAACAATGGTTCAAAAACAGGAAGACAGGGAAAAGAGTATTCTTGAAGTTGTAATTGAACTGAAAGGTCTGACAAAAGAACAGGGATGGCCCAAGTTCGCTGCCTATCTGTTTACGAGATCAGGTAGGTTTCTGGAAAAAACAGAACTGAAAAAAGACACCGAATCTCCATCAATAGGACGCGGACGATTTAAAACCGCTCCTGAAGAAGAGATGTTTGTGGTGAAAGTTGCGCCGGATGTGGAAGATGTATATGATCTCAATCGTTATCAGCCTCTTACCGCGAGGGTGGTTACAAAACCCGGCAGGTCGGTGAGCATGCCGTTTCATGTGGATCTGAAAAGGTGGTGGTGCTGGCTTCGTTATCCATATGTGGTTACAGGCAATGTTGAAAAGGACCTTGGCGACCATAAAATCCCCATCTGCCACGGTGATGTTGATATATACGAGGTGGATATCAACTGTATTTACCGCCTTGATCCCGGTATCATTGAAAAGATACGTGCTGCCATTATCGATATTATTATTGATCCTCCCCCGATAAGGGTTCCCAGAGAACCTGTATGGGCGGACTGGGAAGATGATGATTACTGCGGAACGGTTCCAAGACCGCCTGTTCCCCCAAAATACCTGGATATCCGGAGCAAACTTATGAAACTTCCTACGGACTGGTCATTTGCCGCGGAGCGTCACGACAGGCTGTCCACAGCGGAGGAACGGATGAATGCCTTTCTGAAAGAGATGGATATATCAGAAAAACAGGCATTCATCAGCACGGAAGTTTTTGAAGGAGTCAAGGCTTCCAGCATTCTTTA
>CAZQAA010000042.1:0-9557 GCA_964591255.1 uncultured Desulfobacterales bacterium
TCTCTGCGGCACTTATCTCCATAGTGTACGCGATAACGAAGATCAATCCCGCTGTTTTGAGCCGGATGGAGCATGCATCCAATCCGCCGGTATCCTTCATCCAAATATCCAAGGGCCCAGCAACTAAATCCTGTAATAGGCACAACGTCGTCCTTTTTCTCCAAAAAGGCCCTTCTATTTTCCTGGAGGAATCTTCTTATACTGCTACGGTATTGAATATGCTCATAGCCTTGTGGCCTAATCGGTGGACAACAGGCAAAGCAAGTCTTTTCCCTGTCCGGACAACAAAGTGTAGGCCCTGTCATCTCCATCGCTTGCCATATTATCCCTTAGATGGTTTTCTGGCCGCAATCCGGCTTCGGCGCTGCCGCGCCAGTTCCCGTTTATCGATAACCTCATCTGATTCATCTATTATCTCTCGGCCCAGGATCTCCTCAAGTATATCTTCAAGGGTAACAAGGCCTGAAAGGCCGCCATATTCATCAAGCGCTATAAAAAGATGCTGTCTGAGTTCGAGGAACTCCAACAATACCTTGTTCAATCTGGCTGTTTCAGCCACAAAGTGGACCGGTCTCATGAGCTGTGTCAGCCGCATATCCTTTTTTCCCTGTGCAAGGGCGATAAAGAGTTCCTTTGTAAGCACAATTCCCACCACATCTTCAATATCACGATCGTATACAGGGAATCTGCTATGTTCCCAGTTGACCGGCACCATACTGGCCTCCTCCAGAGTAAGGTGCTCACTTAAAGAAAAAATCACCGTTCTGGGGGTCATAACCTCTCTGACCGTTTTATTCTGCAACGTCAAGATGTTTTCTATAGTCACCTTCTGGTATGGCTTGATACCGCCAGTGCGGAGACTCAAATGAGCCATAATGCGCACCTCTTCCGCCGTTACGATCTCATCTGTCTTGCCTTTGGCCAGCAACTGTGTAACAAGGCGGCTTAACCATATGGCAGGCGCCAACAAGCGGACCAGCCATCTCAAAGGACAGGCTACTACCGGGACTAATGGTTTGGCATACATAACCCCAACGGTCTTGGGGATGATTTCAGAAAATATCAAGATGGCCAAAGTAAAAAAGGCGGAAAAATATGCAAGCCAATTATGCCCAAAAACAGAAGTGGCAGCAGATCCTGCAAATGCAGCGCCTGCGGTATTTGCAATGGTATTGAGTGACAGGATTGCCCCTATGGGACGGTCTATATCGGCACGCAACCTCTTGAATGTTATGCCAGAGGGTTTACCTGCCAAGGCCAATGCTTCAATGTACCTTGCAGGAACAGAATACAGGACAGCTTCAAAAAGTGAACATCCGGCGGAGACAAAAATTGCAAGGCCCACCGCTATTATTAATTCTATCATCTACTTTTTGTCCTCCATAGCTGTTTTGGTGTATTAACATTAAAAAAGGATATGAGTTCCGGATCAAATCTCCGGATCTCATCCTCCTCCACATATCGGACCGAAATATTGTCGAAAAATTGAACAATCTGGTTAGTCCCGCAAGCTATCAACTGTTTGACTGATGCGAGACATTTTTTGTCATAAAGGGCATGCAGTGGTTCTATTTTCCAGGATATTCTCGGCACTACTGCGCTGAATGTTCCCATATTCCTTGCCATATACCTAATGAGGTCTTCGCTCAAATAGGGCATATCACAGGCAACAAAAAAGCCCCTGCTATGCGACATAAACGACAGGCCGGCATGTATACCTCCTAATGGGCCGATATTTTTAATGATATCCCTGTGCATAGGAAGCCCAAGGTAAGCATACTCATCAGGTGTGTTGGTAATAAGGATTATCTCTTTAAATACAACCCTCAGCACCTCTATGACCCTTTCGATCAGAGGTACTCCATTTACTCGTGCAAAGGCCTTGTTGGACCCATAACGGGAATTTTTTCCGCCTGCAAGTATCACTCCACAAATATCTTTATAGGATGGCAAAACACTTGCCCCTGAAGATTTTTTCAAACAGGTTGCCATATAGTTACAAAAAATTAATACGTTATTTGAAAGCCTTGAAGATTATTTCATGCAAGGTGCAGGTATTAATTTGACATTATAGCACAAGATGATAATCTTACTATCTGAAACTACATATCAGAGTTCATGATTAAAACGATTGGGGAATATAATAGCGATCTGTCAGGTATGTAGAATTTTTTATGCAATCATAATGGGCATAAAAAGGGCAAGAAAATACATAGGTTAATCAAGATTATACCGGTTTTGATACGGGGGAAGGAGTATCTTGAGTCGAGAGGATTTGATTCAGTTGGAAGGAAGGGTTATGCGTGTCCTGGGTGGTGGCACCATGGAGATCCAGTGTGACAATGATGTGGTCATAAGAGGTGTCTTGTCAGGACGAATGAAAAAGCACAGGATCAAGGTTATGGTAGGAGACCGGGTCCAGGTGAGCGTATCACCATATGACACATCTCATGGACTGATAACATATCGTTATTAAGACTGTCATGGCTTATGGTTAATCCCGTCGGCGACGGGCTATGATATCATTACGGCAAACCGTATGATACCCAAAGAAATAAATATCTATAGAATATCCCTGAAATAAGCGATAGTCTTCTTAAGTCCTTCGGTTAGAGGCACCTTGGGCTCCCAGTCAAGTCGCTCCTTGGCAAGCGTGATATCCGGACGACGACGGACAGGGTCATCCTGTGGAAGGGGTTTAAAAACGATCTCGGATCGATTTCCAGTCAACTCAACAACCATCTCTGCAAGTTCCAATATGCTGAATTCAGTCGGATTACCCAAGTTGACTGGACCAATAAAATCATCAGGGCTATTCATCATGAGTATAATGCCATCTATTAAATCATCTATGTAACAAAAGGATCGTGTCTGCAATCCATCACCATATACGGTTATCTCCTGATTGTTCAGGGCCTGGACAATAAAATTGCTTATAACCCGTCCATCATTGGGATGCATTCTGGGCCCATATGTATTAAATATCCGTACTACCCGGATATTTATCCCGTTTTGTCTGTGATAATCGAAAAACAGCGTCTCGGCACAACGTTTGCCCTCATCATAACATGATCTAGGACCTATAGGATTGACATTACCCCAGTAATCCTCTTTCTGGGGATGCACGGTGGGATCGCCGTAAATCTCACTGGTGGACGCCTGCAATACCTTAGCCCCTACCCTTTTTGCAAGCCCTAACATGTTAATTGCTCCCATTACATTTGTCTTAACCGTCTTGACCGGATTATGCTGGTAATGAATCGGAGAGGCAGGACATGCCAGATTGTATATCTCGTCTACCTCTAGGAAGATAGGATGGACTAAATCATGGCGGATTACTTCAAAATTGGGCCTGTTTATCAGGTGAATTATATTTCTTTTGGTTCCACTAAAAAAATTGTCAAGGCACAAGACATCATGTCCCTGTTCGACCATACGATCGCAGAGATGGGAGCCCAAAAATCCTCCTCCCCCGGTAATCAGTATACGTTTGGTATTGTGTTCCATCCCTCGTCCTCTCATAAAATTATGACGTTGGCAATAGGGTAATAAAATATAAATGGCACTACATTAGGTTCATCTGCAACTGAAGAACAGGAGACCAGGAGACTATGTAATTATCAGGCAGGTCATGAAATTGTCAATCAGTTTGCCGGAAGCGGCTCTCTCGTATACAGATGCAACAGATCAAATAATATCGGCGAAAGCTGCTAACCTGGGGGTCAAAGGCATAGAGTGACAAAAAAACAAAGTCATGTTATTCTTTCTTCAGTCTGCGTTGTCCGCATAGGATCCGACTGAAGGCCAAGATTTCTTACATTTCCCTAATGAAACAATAATACGGCTATATAGATGACCAAACAGAAAAAATCGCGATATGTTTGTCAAGATTGTGGATACCAGGACATCAAATGGATGGGCAAATGTCCCAACTGTGGCCAGTGGGGCAGTTTGGTTGAAGAAATCATGGAGATGCAATCAAAAAAGAGAGGCCTTTTCGTCATGAGTGAGCCGCAACCTATTGAAAGCATTTCGCTCGCATCAGAAATCATGTTGAAAACCGGTCTCAAGGAATTTGATCGCACCTTGGGAGGCGGGGTGGTTCCTGGCTCCATGGTCTTGATAGGTGGTGACCCAGGGATAGGAAAATCCACACTCATCCTGCAGATACTGAACAGGTTGTGTCACCAAGGGTCTCGCGCCCTCTATCTGTCCGGCGAGGAGTCACCTCAGCAAATCAAATTGCGGGCAGAAAGGCTGTCAGTAAATGCAGACAGTCTCTATGTAATTGCCGGAACATGTATTGAAGACGTTTTTGAAAAAATGGGCACATTGAGACCGGATGTGCTTGCGGTGGATTCGATACAGACTGTATACACTGAAGATCTCGCCTCGGCTCCCGGCAGCGTCGGTCAGGTAAGGGAAGTTGCCTCTCGTTTGCTTTCGTTTGGAAAACAATCCGGCATATCCATTTTTTTAATAGGCCACGTAACTAAAGAAGGGGCAATTGCCGGTCCAAAGGTCCTGGAACACTTGGTGGATACTGTTCTATATTTTGAGGGAGACAGAGGATATGCATTCCGGGTGTTACGGTCTGTCAAAAATCGATATGGCTCTACCAATGAAATTGGTGTCTTTGAAATGAAGGACTCAGGCCTGGAGGAAGTAACCAACCCTTCCCGAATATTTCTGGAGGAAAGGCCCCATAACGTTCCTGGGTCTGTAGTTATCCCCTGTCTTGAGGGTACCAGACCGCTGCTGTTGGAGATTCAGGCACTTGTGGGTCCGAGTCCTCTCAGCATGCCGAGAAGGACATCCGTGGGAGTAGACCATAATCGAATTTCACTCCTTGTGGCAGTCCTTGCCAAGAGACTGGGCATAGATTTAGGGAGTCATGATATATTTGTAAATGTGGCAGGAGGCCTCCGGGTCGATGAACCGGCTGCAGATCTCGGCATCATGACCTCTATACTCTCAAGCTTCCTAAACAAGCCGGTGGACCAAAAGCTCGTCATGTTCGGAGAAATAGGCCTGGCGGGTGAAATTCGCGCTGTGAGTCAGCCGGATCTCAGGATAGGAGAGGCAAACAAACTGGGTTTTTCAAAATGTATTGCCTCCAACAGCAACCTGGAAGCATTGAAATTGCAGAAAAATATGGAGACAGTAGGGGTCGAATCAATTCAGGACCTATATGAGCTTCTTTTCAAATAAAACAGGACCTACTCTCGCCATTTTACAACATCTTGCAAGGGAACCCTCGAGGATCGCGGTTGATTTATACTCGCTTGAGGGTCTCCATAACCTACGGCAACTCCTATAACCACATGTTTATCCTCAGAAATATTAAGCTCTTCTTTTATATCATCATCAAATGCGTTGATAATGCCTATGGGACAAGTTGACAGTCCAAGGGCATGGGCCGCAAGCAAAAGATATCCCACCATAATACCTATATCAGTCAATCGGGTGCTTGAAAATACGGCATCTATAGTGATTATAATTGCAGTAGGAGCCCCATAAAAATTACAGCTCCCCTCGTTGATAAAGTCCTGAAAAGATGTTTTTTCGGAAAGAGCTGGGGACATCACCTCAAAAAGACCTCTCTGTCTTTCCATAAAGTGTTCCGGAAGACGACTCACTGCGCCCGGGCCACATGAAATATTCATCTCTTTCATGCGTTTTACTAACAGCCGGCTTAACCTCTTTCTTTCATTACCAGATACCACCATGATCTCCCATGGCTGTAAATTTATGGCCGAAGGTGCCCGCGTCGCCAGATGGAGAAGCTTCTCGAGGGTTTCCCTGTCAACCGGTTTATCAAGAAATGCCCGAACACTTTTTCTTTCCCGAATTGCTGTTATAAGATCCATCTTATCTCCTGATCTGGTTAGCATTTAACTTCAACGGCCTATTAAAATCTTATAGATTCTATATCATAGAAACCGTTAGTCTGGCAATTGTACGTTTTTTATTATATGGCATTAATCGTAGATCATACCAGGTGGAAAATATGTCCGCACCATGAACAAGGTCTGTCTAAAAATGCTTGTCATTCCTGGAATCAAGTTTTAGGATAAATTCCATAACTTAAAGAAAGGAGATAGAATCGGTTATGGTTCGTGCAAAACTTTGGTTTAGGTGTGCTGCGGTGGGTGATCCCATTACTCCTGTCATTGTAAGACCAGCCTTGCTTGGTTGGGATGCAAAGGAGAGAGAGATACCCCTTACAATTGAGCGAGCCTTCAAAGGTGATGAACTGCTAATGAGGATGAAGGGATGGGTAACTGTTGACGTCAAAAAGGTGATAGAACTCATAAAAAGCTATGGTTATTTAAAGGTCCTGGATGAGCGTGATCTCGTGGTAGAGCTTGAAACAAATGATGACTATGAAAAACTCAACAACGAGCTATTGAACAATTTTAAAGGCCATATTGATCTTGAAAAGTTATAGGCTGGATCGAGAAGAGGATAACAACTATTGACAGGACAGATAAAAATGATACAGGGATAGTGAGAATACCTGTTAACGGGATACTGGATCTCCATGCCTTTAAACCAAACGACGTGTCCTCCGTGGTAAACGAATACATTCAGGCGTGTCGGGATAAAGGCATTCATGAAATCAGGATTATACACGGGAAGGGAAAAGGCGTTCTTTTAAGGACCGTTCATTCTCTCCTTGAAAGACGCTCCGATGTCCATGGTTACGGGATCGACTCAGGATCTTCAGGTTGGGGGGCAACTATGGTTTACTTGAAAAAAGATAAAACTAATACCAAATTCGAAAAAAAAATCCTCTGCATCGGCGCAGGGTATGTGGGCGGGCCTACAATGGCGGTAATAGCCTCCAAGTGTCCTCAATACAAGGTGACAGTAGTCGATATTAATAAAGAGAGGATCTCACAGTGGAACTCGGATCATATCCCTATTTATGAACCAGGGCTCGAAGCAATTGTAAAACGGGCAAGGGGGAAAAACCTCTTTTTCAGCTCCGAAATCGAAAATGGTATAAAAGAGGCCGATATTATTTTTGTCAGTGTGAACACCCCTACCAAGACATTCGGGGCAGGTGCAGGGATGGCCGCCGATTTACAGTTTTGGGAAAAAACGGCCAGGCAGATCCGGGAGCATGCAGAGTCGGACAAGATAATAGTGGAAAAGAGTACGCTCCCTGTAAGAACCGCTCTGGCAATGGAAAGGATACTTACTTCTGCCAATGATGAAATCCATTTTGAAGTGCTTTCCAATCCGGAATTTCTGGCTGAAGGTACTGCTATCAAGGACCTAGAACACCCCGATCGGGTCTTGATCGGATCAAGAGAAACCCCATCGGGACTAAAGGCCAGAGATGAGCTGGTGGAAATATATGCCAATTGGGTTCCAAGGCAATCGATCATTACCTCTAATATCTGGAGCAGCGAGCTTTCCAAACTCGTGGCCAATGCCTTTTTGGCGCAGCGGGTCTCATCCATAAACTCCATTACTGCGCTTTGCGAAAAGACCGAGGCAGATATTAATGAAGTCGCCAGGGCCGTAGGAACGGATAGCCGTGTGGGAAACAGATTTCTGAATGCAAGCATAGGATTTGGGGGATCATGCTTTAAAAAAGATATCTTGAACCTGGTTTATCTCTGCCGTTACTATGGCCTTGAAGATGTAGCCGATTACTGGGAGGGAGTCGTCAGGATAAATGATTATCAAAAAGAGCGATTTGTCCTGAACATGTTAAGTGTCATGTTTAACACACTGGCGGGTAAAAAAATCTGCCTGTTCGGCTTTGCCTTTAAGGCAAATACGGGTGACACAAGGGAAAGCCCGGCAATATTTGTATCACGGAGATTATTGGAGGAAAAAGCAGATCTGGTAATAACCGACCCAAAGGCACTGGAAAATGCCAGGATGGACTTAAAGGAATATGACAGCAAGATCAGTTACGTAGATGATCCGTACAATGCCGCAAGCGGATGTGACGCCATTGCACTTATGACTGAATGGGATATCTATACCGATCTTGATTATGAAAAAATTTACCATTCTATGGCTAAGCCCGCCTTTATCTTTGATGGAAGAAACATCTTGGATCACAGGAGATTGTTTGAGATCGGTTTTAATGTCTATCCCATAGGCAAGCCGCCTTTAACCCATTTTTAATAGAATATCATCCTTCAATCGGCCTGCTCGGCACAAAAAGTATAAAGTATTGTGCCTGCACAATTTTTTCCAACAATCTCAAAAATACAGTTTAAAATAAAATAAGATATTATGATTAACTCAAGTCTTGATACAGGCCGGTCGATATTATTTATGGAAGGGATTATGGGAGCAGATCATAGTTTAATACCAATAAATCCACGATTGACCTCCAAAGTAATGAAACACCTGCCTCTTGTTTGGTGTTGACAGCTGGTTCCTGGTTCAGGTAACCTGATTATAATATCTTTGGAATGTATCTTGTATAACTTGTATAATCAGTAATTATCCTTTATCCCTACTATTATTTTTTGAGGAAAACTATGCAAACCAGTCTTGAAGATATCAGCCCGGTGAAAAAAAAATTGTCAGTTGAAATTGAATCCTCAAAAGTCGACAAAAAATTAGACAAGGCTTACAGGGAACTACAAAAGACAATTAAAATTCATGGGTTCAGGCAAGGAAAGGTGCCAAGGAAAATACTTGAAACGCGTTTCGGGGAACAGGTGACCAAGGACATAATATTGGACCTCATTAACGAAACCTTTCCTAAGGCAGTAGATGAAGTAAAGGTCTTTCCCGTTGGCGAACCTGTATTTGAGAAAGGGACCCTGATACAGGGTAAAAATTTCAATTATTCCGCTATAATGGAAATCAGGCCCGAATTTGAAATCAATAATTATTTGGGCATCGAAGTAGAAAAAGGGAAAGTAGTTGTAACGGAGGAAATGGTTCAAGCCCGGCTCGACAAGATCAGGGAGGCCAATGGTAAGCTTATCGACTTGGATAACAAGGACAAGCCGATCCAAAAAGGTGACTATGCTGTTCTTGATTATGAGGCATCGTCGGATGGTGAGTCCATAGAGGGACTCAATACTAAGAATTTTCTCCTTAATGTGGGTAGCAAAGAGTTTCATCCCAAATTTGATGAAGCCCTGGTCGGGCACAAAATGGGCGATGAAATAGAGATTGAGGCCGATTTTGAAGATTCCTATCCAAATACCAGGCTTGCCGGAAAAAACGTCCATTTCAAGGTCAAGATAGTGGAAATCAAAAAGATGGTCCTTCCGGAACTTGACGACGATTTTGCCAAGACTTTAGGTGGCAATTTTGAAAACCTAGAGGCACTGAAAAACAAGGTTAAGGAAGCCCTTACTACAGAGGAAGAAGAGAGGATCGACAGAGAAGTCAAGCAGAAACTGCTCCAAAAGATTTCAGAGCCCATTGACTTTGAACTTCCCCAGAGCCTTGTGGAATCTGAACTTGCCTATGCGATAGAAAATATAAGACAAAATCTTATGATGTCCGGATCGGATTTACAAGAGCAGGATATTCCGGAAGAGGATCTCAGGAAGAGACTCAGGCCT
>CAZQAA010000043.1:0-5279 GCA_964591255.1 uncultured Desulfobacterales bacterium
TGAGGCATAAATCAAATCAGGGGTTTTCCCATCGGGTCAAACGGAATATCCGTATCTAACAGCATTTTTTTTTTGATATTAACGAGTTGTCAGACAGAATGGTTTAGATGTTAATCTTGCGGTTGACCCACTTAACCCAGAGTAGGGGAAAATGGTTTGACATTAATTGGTATCTTGTTTAACGTACACGGCTTAACTTAAATATTGTTTATATTGTTTGATGTTTGACATAAAAGATTATGATTATCACTTGCCCCAGGAATTAATAGCCCAAGTCCCGACTGCAATAAGGGATCATTCCCGGTTGCTTGTGGTGGATCGCAAAAAAGATTCCTTTTTAAATCGCCACTTTTATGATCTTCCAACGTTGCTTCAACCAGGGGATCTCTTGGTGGTAAATGACACCAGGGTGGTTCCGGCAAGGCTTTATGGTCGCAAAGATAGCGGGGGACGGGTTGAGATTCTTGTGCTGGAATCTTCTGATTCCCGAAAGAATAATCATGCAGAGCGTACCTGTCTCCTGAAGTCTTCAAAACGGCCAAGGGCAGGGGCGGTCCTGTTTTTTGATCAGGGTGTTACAGGCAAGATTAGTGATGTGCTAGACGACGGTCTTGTGAGAATAAAATTTTCCGGGGATCAGGATCTCGACACTCTAGTTGAAGAAAGTGGGCATATCCCTTTACCTCCATATATTAAACGGACTGCAGGCAGCAACTGTTCAGGAATAGACAAGGAGAGATACCAGACCGTTTTTTCTGATAAGAGGGGTGCGGTGGCAGCGCCTACTGCAGGCCTGCATTTTACTTGGGAGCTTGTCAAGAGGCTGGAGCAGGCAGGGGTGTCCCTGGTCAGAATTACTCTTCATGTCGGTTACGGGACTTTCCGTCCTGTTCGCACAAGGGATATCAGGAAACACCAACTTGGCGAAGAAATTTATCATATTACAGAAAAGACCGCTAAGGCCGTAAACCAGGTCAGGAGGACAGGGGGAAGGATAGTCGCAGTAGGAACTACTGTAGTGAGGGCACTTGAGACCGCTGTTGGTGCACATGGTGACGTTATTCCCGGAAAGGGGAAGAGCAATCTTCTTATTACTCCTGGTTTCAATTTTAATATCGTAGACGTGTTGGTGACAAATTTTCATCTCCCGAAAAGCTCGCTGCTTTTTTTGGTTGCAGCATTTGCGGACCTTAAACTGATCAGAAAGGCCTATGATTATGCCATTGAAAATAATTACAGGTTTTTCAGCTACGGGGACGCAATGTTGGTCTTCTGATTGCTGAACATGACGTCTGAGTAAGTATGAATTGGATTTCCGTATTTATCATAATAGTTCAACCACGCGTGCCAGAGTAGGGGAGATCTATACAGATCATGGGAGTTTTGAGACTCCTGCATTTATGCCTGTAGGTACGCAGGCTTCGGTAAAAACGGTTTCGCCGGAAGATCTGACAGGTGCAGGCGTAAAGATTATTCTGGCAAATACATATCACCTTTATCTCAGGCCTGGTCATGAAATCATTAAACGGCTTGGCGGCCTGCATAAATTCATGAATTGGTCAGGGCCCATTTTGACCGATAGTGGAGGCTTTCAGGTCTTTAGCCTGGCAGGGCTCAGGACCATATCAGATGACGGGGTGACTTTCCGATCTCATCTGGATGGATCCAGACACTTTATAAGCCCTGAAAAGTCTATGGATATCCAGAAGGCCTTGGGGGCTGATATCATTATGGCTTTTGATGAGTGTGCCCCTTATCCCTCTGATTATCAATATATCCTTGATTCCGTTAGATTGACAGGCAGATGGGCTTCAAGATGCCTTGAGCATGGTGCGGAATGGAAACAGGCCATCTTTGGCATTGTCCAGGGCGGCATGTATAACGATCTGAGGGAAATGAGTGCCAAGGAACTGGTTGACATGGATTTTGACGGTTATGCCTTGGGAGGCCTCTCTGTGGGAGAGGATAGTGACACAAGAATAGAGGTGATTAGGGAGACAGTGAAATTTTTGCCTCTTGATAAGCCGGTTTATCTGATGGGAGTGGGAACCCCTCAGGACCTGTTAGAGGCCGTGATATTGGGTGTTGATATGTTTGACTGTGTATTGCCCACCAGGAATGCAAGGAATGGAACGCTGTTTACCCATAATGGCAAGCTTGTCATAAAAAACAGCTGCCATGCTGATGACGAAAGGCCTGTGGATGAAAGATGCGGCTGTTATACCTGTTCCAATTTTTCAAGAGCATATCTCAGACACCTTTTCATGTCAAAAGAGATCCTTGCTTATAGGTTGAATACAATTCATAATTTATATTACTATAGCCACTTTATGGCCGAGATAAGAAATGCTATAAGGAAGGACAGGATAGAGGCATTTAGACAAGCATTTTATGATGGTAATCTGAATTAGCTGGGATGTTTAATCCCACTTTTAATTATAACTGAACAAGGAGGTTGCTAATGGATTTTTTGGCATACGCTATGGGGGGGGGTACTGGTCAGGGCGGAGGAGGAGCACAGGGGGCAGGATTTGGTGCGTTCATTCCTCTATTGCTCATGTTCGCCATCTTCTATTTCCTGCTTATCAGACCTCAACAGAAAAAGGCCAAAGAACATAGGGATATGCTTTCCACTTTGAAAAAGGGGGATCGTGTTATAAGCTCCGGAGGCCTGCACGGAGTAGTTACCGGGCTTACGGATGACGTGGTGACCATGGAGATCGCCCCCAAGGTACGAGTGAAGGTCTCAAGGGGGTCAATTTCGGCCATATTAAGTAAAGGGCAGTAAAATAAAGAAAATTTAGGGGGAGCAGTTAAAAGTGTCTAAGAGTTTAGGATGGCGTTCCATAGTAGCCTTGTTAGCAGTCTTTATGGCATTTCTATATATTACTCCATCACTCACGGATGATCTTCCTGCCTGGTGGTCCAATGTGTTGCCAGAGGATAAAATCCATCTGGGGCTTGACCTCCAGGGAGGGATGCACCTTGTTCTGGAGGTGCAGGTTCAAAAGGCCCTTGAAAGTCATCTGGAGCGGGTTGCCGAGGAGCTTAAGCAAGATCTGCGAAAAGCTAAGATCCGATACCATGACCTTAAACGTGATGGCATAAAGGGGATTAAACTGACTCTGTACAGGGCAAAAGACAAGGATGCCTTTGAAGATATGGTTGCTGCCGGTTACCCGGATTTCAGAGTAGAACCCATACCTGGTGAAAATGGTGAAACGGCTTTTTCCATGATATTGCTCCACAAATCAAAGAATCGTATAACCAAGATGGCCGTTGACCAGGCCCTGGAGACTATCAGAAACAGGATAGACCAGTTTGGAGTAAGCGAGCCGGATATCAGGCCTCAGCAAGATAACAGAATCCTGGTCCAGTTACCCGGAGTCAAGGACCCCAAAAGGGCTAAAGATCTCATTGGAAGGACGGCCCTTCTGGAATTCAAGCTGGTAGATGATGAACACAGCGTGGATGAGGCATTAAAGGGACATATTCCCCCTGGTGATGAGATTTTGTATCAGATTGCCATTGATCCTGCAACCGGTAGACACCGCAAGATTCCGTTCTTATTAAAGAAAAGGACTCTCCTCACAGGAGAATATATTACTGATGCCCGGGTTCAGATAGACAGTCAATTTAACGCTCCCTATGTTTTACTTTCATTCGATTCAAGGGGGGCAAGGCTTTTTGAACGGATAACAGGACAAAATATTAAAAAAAGGCTGGCAATTGTACTTGATCGCAACGTGAATTCCGCTCCAGTAATTCAGGACAGGATCTCAGGGGGGAGGGCCCAAATTACCGGGAGCTACACCATGGACGAGGCTCGTGATCTTGCGATCGTACTCAGGGCTGGTGCCCTTCCTGCGCCGGTAAAGATCATAGAGGAACGGACCGTGGGTCCGTCACTTGGAAAAGACTCTATAGAAAAGGGACTTAAGTCCATGATGATAGGCGGTATTGTGGTCGTAATATTCATGCTGATATATTATGGCATATCTGGAGCAATTGCCGATTTGGCCCTGGTATTAAATATAGTTTTTATAGTAGGGGGATTGGCCTTTTTTGGAGCTACTCTTACCCTGCCAGGAATTGCGGGTATTATTCTTACCATTGGCATGGCGGTTGATGCCAATGTCTTGATATTTGAGCGTATAAGGGAGGAACTAAGACTTGGCAAGACCCCTAGAACGGCCATAGAAGGGGGGTATGCAAAGGCCCTTGTAACAATTCTTGACGCCAATGTTACCACCCTTATTGCTGCCCTTGTCCTTTTTCAGTTTGGCACCGGTCCGGTCAGGGGATTTGCAGTGACTTTAAGTATAGGCATTATTTCGAGTATGTTTACAGCAATCTTTATTACGAGGATCATTTTTGACTATCTGTATATCCAAAGGAATCTAAGGAAAATCAGCATATAATAATACGGAGTGATTGATGGAGTTTATTAAACATGATGTCAATATTGATTTTATTGGCAAACGGAATATAGCATTTCTATTGTCCGGAGTGGTAATAATTTTCACCTTTTTATTGCTCATTTGGAAGGGGGGCCCCAACTATGGTGTGGATTTTTCCGGAGGTCTATTGATACAGGTAAAGCTGGAGCATGCCCATACCATTGACGAGATCAGAAACGCTCTAAGGGCGGTGCAGCTTGAGGATAGTATAATTCAGGAATTTGGTGAAAAGGGACAGTTTGAGTATCTTATACGTGTTAGAAAAACAGGAATAAAACTGGCCGGGCTGGGTGACAGAGTGAAATACGCCTTATCCAGTGAGTTTGGCCAGGGAGTAGATATGAGGCGGATAGAAATGGTAGGCCCGAAAGTGGGTAAGGATTTGAGACAGAAAGCACTTTTTGCCATATTTTATGCCCTCCTTTTTATCGCTATATATATATCAGGCCGATTCGAGCTTAAGTGGATGATGAGCATTGTGATGGCCCTTTCCTTGGCATTTGTTGTCTATGTTACATCCATTTTCGATGTGAGTGTCACCTGGCTGATCCTGCTTGCATTGATTGTCACCGTTGCTCTGTGTTGGTTTTTGAAATTGAAATATGCCTTGGGAGCCATTATTGCACTTATCCATGACGTTATCATTACTGTAGGTGCGTTTGCCATGAGCGACAGGGAGATATACCTGTCTATTATAGCTGCCCTGCTTACTATCGTAGGATATTCACTGAACGATACCATCATAGTCTTTGACAGAATCAGAGAGAATTTGAGACGTTCTCGCAAACGTCCCTTGGAAGAAGTCATAAATAAAAGCAT
>CAZQAA010000044.1:0-2542 GCA_964591255.1 uncultured Desulfobacterales bacterium
TTTAACACATAGTCAAAATCCAAATCAAGATTGTTCAAAATTCAACATTACACCACATAACTGGAAGATTCTCTATTGACTGCTATTACCTAAAGGGTTAAGCTCTTGTTTATTCAAGTAAATGGTGTCAAGCTAATCCCCAAGGTCATACACCATAAAACATGTGAAAAAAGATATAACAGGAAAAGGATAAAGATGCTGAAAATAATACCGCTTGGCGGATTGGGAGAAATCGGACTCAATATGATGGTTATTGAGTCCGGTCAGGACATCCTGGTAATAGACGCCGGGCTTATGTTTCCAGACGATTATATGCCGGGTGTGGACTTGGTAATACCCGACTTTCAGTATCTTAAAGAAAATAAGGAACGGATAAGGGCCATAGTCCTGACACACGGCCATGAAGACCATATTGGTGCAATGCCCTTTTTTCTTAAAGACTTTTCGATACCTGTTTATGGCACTACTTTTACCCTAGCCCTGTTAGAAGAAAAATTAAAAGAACATCACTTGCCCACGGCCACTGACCTCCGAAAAATATGGGCAGGTTACATCACTAAGATAGGGCCTTTCCAAGTAGAATATATTAGCGTAAATCACAGCATTGTCGATGGCGTCGGCCTTGCTATTGATACCCCAGAGGGCACACTTATTCACTCGGGAGATTTTAAAATAGATCCTACACCTGTCGATTGCCAGTTCACAGACCTGGCCCGTTTTGCCCACTTCGGTGCAAAAGGGGTACTTGCCCTTCTTTCTGATTCAACAAATGCTGAAAAGGAAGGGTCAACCCTCAGTGAGATGGACGTCAACAGAACTCTGGAAGAAATCTTCAGGACCAGTCACGGTAGGATCATTGTTGCCAGTTTCGCATCCAGCATTACACGAATCCAACAAGTTATTAATCTGGCTATGAAGTTTGACAGAAAGGTGATTTTCAATGGAAAAAGCATGATTACCAATGTGGAAATCGCTAGACAACACGGCTTTATAAGCATGCCAGAAGAGGCAAAGATAACCGAACGTCAACTCACACAGTTTCCTGACAAATGTATTGCCATTATCACCACAGGAAGCCAGGGAGAACCAATGTCGGCCCTTGCCAGGATGGCCAGGGGAAAACACAAAAACATCAGAATCAAGAAAGGAGATACCATTATTCTCTCTTCCAGGTTTATTCCTGGCAATGAAAGGGCCATCACATCTATCATTAACAATCTGTATCGAATGGGAGCCGACGTGATCTATGAAAAAGTGTCTGATATTCACACATCTGGACATGCCAAGCGGGAAGAATTAAAACTGATGCTGCGCATTGTCAAGCCTAGATATTTAATACCGATTCATGGTGAATACAGGCACCTCGTAAAACATTTAGAACTGGCCCAACATATGGGAATGTCGGAAGAAAATATTTTAGTTGTGGAAGATGGAAGCGTAATTAATATTGAAAATAGTAAAGCCAGTATAGATGGACATGTTCCTTTCGGCCGGATTTTAGTGGATGGAAAGGGTGTGGGCGATGTGGGAGAAATGGTGCTAAGAGACAGGATGAGACTTAGCGGACATGGAATGGTTGTTGTCCTAATGGCAGTAAACGAAAAAACAGGTGACACCATATATGGACCTGATATCATTTCACGGGGTTTTGTATTTGAAGATCACGGCGGATTTATCCTTGAAGAAGCCAAATGTATTGTTCTGGAAATATTTGATGAACTGGATAATCCAGCCACTGTTGTGTGGACTGACGTGAAATCGGAGATAGAAAGTCGACTGAAACATTTTTTTTACAGCATTATCAAACGAAGGCCACTTATATTGCCCGTTATCATACCTGTTTGAATCCACGGCACTCACAGGTATAACGTCCACTTTTCAAGTGGCTTAACCCCTCGTAGCGACTAAAAATAGGTTCCTTAAATTTATAGCTATTACAGAAAAATATAAGCATGAAACAAATATGACCAACAAGCCAGGGACAAAACAAAAGGGTTCCATACCTGAACACCCCATCCGAAAGGAGATACAAGGGCTGCTTTTCCTGCTCTTAGCTGCCTTCTTAGGGATAAGCCTCCTATCCTTTTGTCCGTCTGATCAGTTGTTCTGGAATATTACAGGCCCTGTTGAAAAAGCTCATAACCTTTTCGGCACCTTCGGCGCCCACGTGTCAGGACTCCTGTTCTTTCTAATGGGTTTTTCCTCTTTTTGGTTGGTGATCATCTTCCTTTGTGTAGCCGTTTTCTCATTCCGAAGGATTCCCTCAACATCCTCTGTCACCAATTTCGCTGCCACTATCTTTCTCCTCGTTTCATCATCAGCGATCTTACATCTTCAGGCACCTCAAAAAATGGTATTCAAGGGCGAAACCATCGCACCGGGTGGAATAATTGGGCTGCTACTTGCCGAATCCACCAAAAAATTTTTCAACTATTTTGGAGCAAATGTACTCTTCATGAGTGTCTTTGTCATATCACTAATGATTGTTACTCGACTATCATTAGGCAAGATATTCTCCAGATTAGGCCTGTGGGCCATGGGC
>CAZQAA010000045.1:0-5216 GCA_964591255.1 uncultured Desulfobacterales bacterium
TTTTTATCTTCTTCGTCCCAATATTCTTATAACATTTGGTCTGCTGTTCGCTTTATTTGCAATATTGAATCCAGAGAAGCTTTTTGCCAAGCCATTAATCGGTCTGTTGCTATCTTTATCTATCTTGATAGTAGTCGTTGGAGTCCGTAATTATCAGGCTTATCAGCGTGGTCTTATAAGCCATCTTGGAGGGATCCATTTCTACATAGGAAACAATCCTCAGGCCACTGGCACATTTGCATCTTTCGACAATTTTCATCCTGGATTCAAAAATAACGTAGTAAAGGCCCAGGTCTTGGCCGAAGAGAGAACCCACAGAAATCTGACCAGACGGGAAGTCTCTTTTTATTGGTATGGTGAAGGGCTGAAATGGATTGCCCAACATCCTGTTCAGTTCTGGAAACTTTTTATAAGGAAAATTTCTCTCTCTATTGCACCTTTTGAAATTGGAGAATATGATCGCTTTGCCTTTTGGACGAACAGAAGTTTTTTGCATTATCTTCTTCCCGGATCATTAGTTTTACTGATAGGGCTTTTAGGGCTACTTGCTGGTATCTCCAGAAACTCTGGCAGTCGATCTTTGTTTATCTTCTTTGTTTTCTATATATTAAGTCTTGCTATATTCCTTGTGACTGGCCGTTATCGTCTCCCTCTCTTTATACCGCTTCTATGCACTTCAGGATACCTACTGGATAGATTTTGCTCAATTATTATTTCTTTCACAAAACTTCGTCTGTTACGGTCTTCAGTCAGCCTTCTGTCTATTTTGCTGATTATTTTTCTGTCTTGGACTACCAGCAGGGCAACACTCGATTGTTATTATTGTTATTACATAACATATAATGGCATGCCTTATTGCTATTATTATGATTCATATGATAACTGTTTTGGCATCGACTCTGTTAAAATCTTACTGAATGATAAGGTACTCAAAGATCCGGTTTTTTTAGACGATGTAAACTTAATTGTCAAATTTGTTCCGGAAATTGAGTGGTTCGATCAAGAGCCGGGTGTTGTTAAATACATTACCCCGAAGGGAACCTACTATATTTCAGATCAATCAGACGGCTCCATCACTTTAAACGTGGGCAGGGAATTTGGCGCAGGAGGCAAGCTTCAGGTAATAGCAGTAACGGCAGACGGTACTGAATCGGTGCCTTATGAGGTGCCTTTTGACGTGGCGGAGCCTCCTCTAGTCAGTGCATATTACTATTCGTTTAATACTTCTAGCAGAACGTACCGGACTGTTGTCTCCCAGGTTTTTCATATCATTGATGAAGACATCACGAGTTCCCGCATTCCAACAACTGTTCCAATCTGGGGCGGTAAGAAGGTGGATATAGGTATCAATGCTTATGTATTCATGGATGTGGATCTGAGGGGCAAAGGAAGTATTACACTAGACTTCAGAAAAGGCCTTTTAGACAGCAGGGTTTCCTACGCTGGTAAGCGGGTACCACTGGTGGAGAAGAGACGTGGCAGGAGGGCGTATCTTGCAAAAAGGTGCAGTGCCGGGGTCAGCTTTAGTCCCAGGATGGCTTTTACATACAACAGGGATCAGAAGGTTTGGCACTACGGAGGAGGTCTTGGCATAGGCCTTTCCGGCTACTGCCAGACTCCCCCTTATTATGTGGTAGTGATGGCCGGACCTGTGCCTATACCTTTTTATGCCAGGGTGGGCGCGGGGATAGATGCAGCCAATGATTTGACTGTGAACAGCCTGTCTTTTGATGGTGGTTTTTCTGTGGACTGGGAAGGCCTCTTTACTCTCAATCCGTATGGCAAGCTGATGTTTGGCACAGGTGCGGCCGATATAGCTGCCATCGAGGGCTATGGCCAGGGAGGGCTGACCGCCCGGTGGGGTTATCCTGACTCTCCCCATCTAAGGGATCTCTATTGTTCTGTCATAGGCGGGGTAAAGTTTGTCTTCCTGATCTTTCAGTATGACAAACAGCTCTGGGAGGTCAGGTGGCCAGAGGCCGAAGGCCAGGCAATGGCCCTAGAGGCAGGCGGCAACGGGCCCGTTCCCCTTTCCAGAGGTTATATTTCAAGGCCCAATTACGGCAAATTCCATGGCGAAGGTGTTCCTGTAATAAAGGCCCAGGAGGTTACTGGCACCAATGCCCGGGAAGAGCTCATCCAGGAGAATGTATTTCCGGTATCCGAGCCCGTTCTCGTGTCATCAGACGGGAACTCCTACATGTTCTGGATATACGATGATCCTTCAAGGACAGAGTACAACCGGACAGAGCTGGTGTGGTCCAGGTGGACGGGCACGTCATGGACGACGCCGGTTGCGGTCTGGGACGATGGCACAGCGGACTTCAGGCCATCGGCAAGCATGCTGTCAGACGGCAGGGTGCTGGTGGTCTGGCAGGACTTGAAGGAAAGCCTTGGGAGCACAGCTACCGTAGATGACATGATGGCCCTTACGGAGATCAGCTATGCCGTCTATGATCCGGGTTCAAACTCCTGGCAGACAGGGCGCCTGACAGACAACAGCTACTGGGACCACCTGCCTGTGGTTTCATCTGCTGGAAGCACAAATGCCCTTGTAGCCTGGGTATCCAATCCGGACAATGACATGCTTGGTTCATCAGACAAGCCAAATACCATAAGGTATGCACTGTTTGACGGAAGTGCCTTTGGGGCTGCTGGGGATGTGGCTACAGGCACGGGTCCAATCCTGAAGTCAAGCCTTGCCTTTGATGGTTTGGATGGCATTCTTGTCTGGTCCAGCGATGAGGACAACGATCTTCAGACAGCCGATGACCAGGAACTCAGGCTTTGCCGTTACCACAAGACAACAGGCTGGCAGGCCCCAACCCTTTTTACCAGCAACGATGTGACAGACTCAAGTCCGGAGGTTCTGTTCCGGGATGGTCACAGTTATCTCCTTTGGGTAGAGGACAATGATCTTGTCATGGTTCGTGACCTGAACCTTGGAAGCAAGGAGACCGCAGTTTCTGACATGCTTGGCCCTGGAGGAATGAGTTTCAAGGCAGCAGCGGGCTCCCGGGGATTGACCCTTTTCTGGACAGACGGGTCTCCCCAAGGCAAGGACATCTACATAGCCCACTGGTCAGAGGCCCTGGACGTATGGGGAGCTCCAAGACAGGTGACGGCAGATCCACAGGTGGAAAGGTCCATATCTGGTGGTTACATAAACGGAGACACCCTCAGGCTGGTTTATGACAAGGTGGACCTCGACCTGTCAGGAAACTCCGTGAAGACGGATCTGTATCTTCTCACATACCGTGACAGTACAGACGTGTTGCTGAACCTGCTCACCGCCAGCAATCCGGCCCCTGAAACAGGAACGGATGTCACCTTGACGGCAGAGGTTGCAAACGTGGGAGACACTCCCCAGGAAGACATACCTGTCAATTTTTATCTGGGCAGTCCTTCTGAAGGCAATCTCATAGGCAGCGCCGTGGCACAGGGAGTCCTTGCCCCTCAGGAATCAAGGGAGGTGAGCATAACCTGGACTGTGACCACGATGCCTGCAGAGATATATGCAGTTGCAGACCCGGATCACGAGATAGTGGCAGACACCGACTATTCCAACAATGAAATGAGCCTTACCCTTGGATCTTCCAGTGTAACCAGGGGTGACGTGAACGGGGACAATAACGTGAACATCGTAGACGCACTTTTTGTAGCCCGCCACGCGGTTGGCCTCCCGGTAAATAACTTCAACGAGGATGCCGCAGACGTGAACTGCGACGGCAGGGTGAACATCATAGATGCACTGTTCATAGCCAGGAAGGCCGTGGGACTACCGGTAAGTAACTGGTGCGGTGGATAGGATAGCCCTTTTCGGAGTTATAGGTTGTTTAAAAACTTCGAATTAGTCATGGAAGCTCATGAACCTACATGGACAAATATTTTTATTCATGCCCGACATGCCATGAACACCCTATATGCCTTGGCATGATCTGGGGTGTTTGTCGACCCCAATCAGGGCCGACAAACTGTCCGTGCGGGGCCATGGCTAAAAACATTGGATATTTGGATGCTTCTTTTAGGCCAGAAATTTGAGTTTTTAAGGCTCTTACAAATAATCAAATTACCAGGAGGTTACTATCATGAAAAAGTTTGGATTCTTTTTTGTATTTCTGATGTTCGTTTTTAGTGCCACCTTTGTAAAAGATGTCTGTCCGGGAGTTTATAGGGGCGCCGATTGGATAATTATACAACAGGTAGCTACTGACATGACTGGCGATATTAGTGTGGATGAAGATCAAAATGGGAAAGTAGATCATACAGATGCTAACCTGACTGAAATTTTAGAAAATGGCAACGTATCGCAATTAAGCATGCAAGTCAAAGATGTTTTTGCAAATCATTATTACCTGAGTTCTGATTTGAGACTGAAGAAAAACATAAATACCATTCAGAATCCATTAAGCATAGTAAACAAATTAAGGGGAGTCAATTTCCAATGGAAAGACAGTAATGAGCAAGATATTGGTTTGATTGCTCAAGATGTTGAAGGCATTCTTCCTGAAGTTGTAACAGATAAAGGTGGATACAAGGCTATAGAATATAGTAATATAGTAGCGATCTTGATAGAAGCAATTAAAGAACAGCAAAAACAAATTTATCGACTTGAACAAGAAATAGACACATTGAAGAATAGAATACACTGATTTTAAATCCGTAGTAAAAAAGGGTCATAGCTATGAATTTAATAATAAATTTTCGAAAAATAGTATGTATATATTTGGTTCTTTTTTGCGCAGGAGTTTCATATGCAAGGTCAGAGGCAGTTTTATATTTTGTTACCCCGACTGTCCATAACTTAAATACGATTCAAGCCGGAAAGATAAAGAGGCTTGATATCAGCACGGGTGCTGTAGAAACAGTTGTTGACGGATTAGGCAATCCATGTGGTCTTGCCATGGATGCATTCAACAATCTTTATTTTGGAGATGAGACCGATGATCATAAAATTATAATATACAAGAATTCTACAAATGAAAGATTGCATGAAATAGATTTATCTGGTGGAGGTATTAGTCTTGGTTATGCAGGATTTAGTTTACTTTTTGCTAAGGCTAATAATAGCCTATATTTTACTACTCCAAAATTGTTGGATATTTATGGGAATACGATTCAAGCCGGAAAGATAAAGAGGCTTGATATCAGCACGGGTGCTGTAGAAACAGTTGTTGACGGATTAGGCAATCCATGTGGTCTTGCCATGGATGCAT
>CAZQAA010000046.1:0-16044 GCA_964591255.1 uncultured Desulfobacterales bacterium
GCTCTTTTCGCTTTTAGAAAGGTACCTTTGACCTGATAGAGAGCCTTATCTATTCTTGGGCTGTTGGCAACAGTCAAGGCTAAAGCTGTGGTTAATTTTACCGCGCCCTTTATGTCGGGACATCCTATAATCTGAAGTCAAGTGGAAAAGCAGGAATGTTGTAAAATCAGTCGGTTAGGATTCCTCTTGTTTAAGAGATACACCTTCCCTTTCTCTCCTTATGAGAGGGTGTTCAAAATTTTGTGTCAGTCTTAGCCAAGAGCTGATATAGGGAAGCAGCAAAGGAGGCTGACATGAAAGAACAGATAAAAGAAGCAGCGGAGAACAAAGGATTTGATTTCGACCAGGCCCTTAAGGATTTAAAAGCGGGCCAACCTTTAACAGGGGAAAAAGGTATCTTAACCCCTCTCATCAAGGAATTAGTGGAAGCCGCTCTCGAAGGTGAACTGGACAGTCACCTGGCCCGGGAAATAACCGCCAACAGGAAAAACGGCAAAAGCAGAAAGATCATCAAAAGTTTAAACGGGAGTTTTGAACTCAAAATCCCCCGGGACCGTTCGGGGACCTTTGAACCTCAATTTATCAGAAAACATCAAACCACGTTAAGTGATGAAATAGAGCACAAGATCCTATCCCTTTACGGCTTAGGGATGAGCTACCGGGATATCATCTCCCATATCAAGGAGATGTATGGCATCGAGTTATCCACGGGTACCTTGAGTGCCGTCACCGACAGGATCCTGGAAAAGGTCAAGCCGTGGCAATCCCGGCCTTTGGAACGGGTCTATCCCATCGTATGGTTAGACGCCATTCATTACAAGATACGCCAGGAAGGGAAAGTTGTCACCAAAGCCGTCTACACCTTATTGGGAATCAATCTGGAAGGTCATAAAGAGGTTCTGGGACTATACCTGTCCGAGAGTGAGGGAGCCGCTTTCTGGTTACAGGTCTTGAGTGATCTATCCAATCGTGGGGTTGAGGACATCTTAATTGCCTGTGTGGATGGTCTCAAGGGGTTTCCCGAGGCCATCGAGAGTATTTATCCGAAAGCCGAGGTTCAGCTTTGCATCGTTCATCAGATCCGTCATTCCTTGAAGTATGTCAGTTATAAAGACAAAAAGGCCTTCATGAAAGATCTCAAAGAGATTTACGGGGCCGCCACGAAAGAGGCGGGGGAGATAGCGCTTGAGGCCTTGAAAGACAAATGGGGAGGCAAATACCCCATTGTCATCAAATCCTGGAACAGGAACTGGGAGCGGCTCAGTGTGTACTTCAAGTATCCGGAACCGATCAGGCGAGTCATTTACACCACGAATATCATTGAATCCATCCACAGTCAGTTTCGGAGACTGACCAAGACGAAGGGAGCTTTTCCCAACGAGGACAGTTTACTGAAGCTGCTCTATATTGGAATACAAAATGCCAGCAGGAAATGGACCATGCCGATTCAGAACTGGGCAGAGACGCTTTCTCAATTGGCGATCTTTTTTGAAGGAAGGCTGGACAGGGAACTGGGAATCGGATAACATGAAATCAAATAACAACCTGCTGACACAAAACTTTGAACAGACCCCGTACTTCAGTGACCGCCATAGCCTCTCTATGAAGATGTTGTCCCTGAAGCTTCCCTTTCCATCCATGCTGATCCTTATGCCGTGCTCCTTGAGAACCCTTGTAAAGCCCTCGCTGGTATACTGACTGCCCTGGTCAGAGTTGAATATCTCCGGCCTGCCATAAAACGCTATGGCCCTTTCAAGACATGAAATACACTCCTCAGCATCAAGGGTAGTCGAAAGGCTCCAGCTCAGCACCTTACGGCTGTACCAGTCCATTATCACGCACAGGTACATGAAAGAGCCAAGGATGGGGATATAGGTGATATCCGAGCACCAAACCTGATTAGGCCTGGTAATCTTCAATCCTCTGAGAAGATATGGATAGACCTTGTGCTCCTTGGCTCTGGTGCTGGTAGAAGGGCCAGGGGACAGTGCCTTTAGCCTCATGAGCTGCATGAGCCTTCTCACCTTCTTCTCACTCACCTGGTATCCTTGACTCTTGAGGGCAAGACGCATCCTTCTCCTGCCATAATAGGGCGCCTTGAGATACTGCCGGTCAATGGCCCTCATGAGGGACAGATCCCTCCTGGAGAGCTTCTGCCTGGGGCTATAGTACAAAGAACTCCTGCTGATGCCTAAAAGAGCGCACTGGCGACTTTTGCTTATCCTGGCATTGTCCGGCTCGACCATGGCCTTTCTCTCCTTCTGGCTCATATCAGACCGGACTTTCTGGCTAAAAAATCCCGTTCCACCTTCAGCTGGCCGATCTCTTTATAAAGCTTGTCCAGGAGGGCCTGCTGGTCCTTCTCTTTTTTCCTGGATTTTTCAAAGACCAGCGGGGCATTCTCCAGCATCTGCTTCTTCCATTGTCTCACTTGAGCTGGATGAATCCCAAACCGGGATGCAATCTGGTTGGTGGTCTCTTCCCCCTTGATGGCCGCCACGGCCACCTTGGTCTTGAACTCTGCACTGTACTTCTTCCTTGCCATCTTTACTCTCCTTTCACTGTTATTTCTCCATTACATCAAACAGTGAAAGCGAACAATACCCGCTGTCGAAAAAGGGGGACACCTCATGTCCGCACCATATCTCGAATTGTATCTTCCGAAGAAGTAGTCTTGCCATGAGCAAAGCATCACTTTTCCTGGGACATGAATCAAGCGGGACCAAACAATCAGTTGCCAAAAACCTTTTCAAAATCGTCAGCTATTTTCTCATAACTATGGTATTTTATTACATAATTTTTACCATTTAATCCGAATTGTTCTCTATCCATTTTTGATAAAGAATAAAGTTCTAAGATCCCCTTAGCTATAGCCTCTGAGTCTTCTGCCTCTACTGTTAGGCCGCAACGAGCTTCCTGAACTAAATCTCCATCCCCGGAAAACGAATGTAAAATCGGTTTGGCAGAATACATATAGTCAAAAATTTTATTTGCCGATATTCCAAATCTATAAATATTTTCTTTTCTCCATCCAATATAGCAAACATGAGCATATTGTAAAATTTGGTATATCTGTCCTTTAGACACCGGTGGCAAGAAAGTTATATTATCTAATTTAAGCTCTTTGGATAAACTTCTCAGTTTATCCTCTTCCATTCCTTTACCTATTAATAAAAAATGGATGTCAGAAGATCTTATACGAGATATGGCATATATAAGATGCTCTAAAGCATTTGCTTTTCCAAATGTTCCAGCATAAATAACTAAAAATTTGTCCTTAGGTATGTTTTGTTTAATATTTTCAGATAATTGCTCGACATGCTTATTTTTAGCTATATAAATTCCATTTGGTATATATTTAAATTTATTTATATCCATTCCATATTTGATCATATGTTTGTAAGCCAATGGCAAAACTGATATGACTCTTTTTGCCTTATTATATGCAAATTTTTCTAATAGTTGCATTAACAATATGAACGGATTATTTGCAGAATATCCACCTATTTCCATTAATGTTAAGGGCCATATATCTTTAACCTCATATAAAAGCTCTGCATTAAATCTCTTTGCCCATTTATAACCTGCCAGAATTGGAAATGTGGCCATTGGTGAAACGATGATAATATCTGGTTTTTTTAGTTGCTCTACTGGCAAATGAAAATATGCCTTCAAAGTAAAAATAATCCATTTTAAAACTCTCTTTTTATCGTGAGAATCTCCATACTTTGGAACCCGAACCCAAAGATAATTTATTCCATCTATGTTTTCTAGCTTGAAACTATCATTAACTTCAGGCCTTTTAACAAATAGATGAGAATAAGATGCAGTGATTATAAAAATATTATATCCTCTCCCAGCTAACTCTTTACCAAGATAATAATGCCGAAATTCCATTCCATGATAAACTGAGCCTGCGTACTCATTTATGATCCAAATAGTCTTTACCATATATTAATCCAATAAAAACATAAACACATATCTAAACAACAGCATATCTATATATCTAACAAAAGTTTTAGTGCTTATCAGATCGCATAAGTTCTTGGTAAATAGATCTGATACTCTTACATATTTCATAATTATCGATTAAGTTTCTTTTTATCTCCCTTCCGTTTGACCTTTTAGAACTAGCAATAATGGCCTCGAGACTGTCTGCTATTGCTGAAATTTCACGACTGACAAGCACACAATTTTCAACTCCATTTATCATCTTCTCAACATCTCCTACATCCACTGAGACAACGGGAAGGTTGCAGGCCAGAGCCTCTTTGACGATATTAGGGGAGCCTTCCTTTTCCGAGGTCACCAATAATACATCCGCCGCATTTAAATAAAGAGGCATCTTTTGAAAAGGCACATGCGTCAATACGAGCAGTTCCACATTTAATCCTCTATTTTTTAAGATATGCACTGCCTGGTCAGCCAGATCCCGTCGTTTTACGGGATCTTTATTGCCATCACAAAACAACACATAATGGCAATCAGACGATAAGTTCGCCTGGGCCCTTGCATAGCTTTTATCCATGGGACGAAATGTCTGGTAATCGACGCCCGTAGGGATAATTTCTACCCGTTTTGCCAGTTTCGGCCATAGTCCCTCGAGCAAGTTCTTTGAAACTGCTATGGATGCCCCGGCCATTGCTATGGCCAGCTTGGAACAAATAACACCGATCTTATATGATATGCTTTCCCACATTGTTTGGGGCAAGCCTCCATGAAGGTCGGTACCATGAAATGTTATTACGCACCTGCGTCCGGCCACCAAAGCTCCTAACAAGGCCTGGACACCTCCGAATTGTACATGGAGGATATCAAAACCGCCTTCTTCAAATCTCTTTTTTATCATTGGGAAAGCAGAAAGATAAACAGCTTGACCTTTCTCAAGCCTGTTTAAATATAGAATTGCTATTTCTACGCCCAGCGACTTGAGACCCTTTTCCTGGAGTTTAACTGCTGGACCCAGCCAAGGTTTATCAACCGATGGATATGCATTGGTTAAAAAAAGAGATTTCATTAATTTTAATGTCTCAGATCATGACTTTCATTTTGGCATCATTCTCTGTTTTATTTTAATAAGACCAGCCCGGATCTTAAAATATGGGTTTATATAATGCCTATGCCAACGTTCACCGTACATCTGAAATACCGGTTCATCGGTAATTTGATAGATAGCCCTTAGCAAATCAATGTGGAGTTGATGATAATAGTAACTGCTAAGGGCAGCATGCGGGACATATTGATCATATAATGACCAGAAACCAAAATCATATTCTGGAAGTATTTTAACCAACGTCTGGATGCCATCGATAAAAAATGAATGGGCAGTCTTATTACAAGTAGTAACATATGCTTCATATAAGCCGAACAGCGAGAATATAAACCCATTTAAAATCAGAGATGGAATACGGGATGGCATTTCCTCAAAAAAGATTCCCTTCTCTAAGCGTCTTTGAAATCCACCTTCAGAAACTGGTACGGAATATCCATTAATTATTTTTATAATTAGACCTTCCAACTTTTTATTCGGTTCCTTCTGAAATAGGCGACATAGAACTGACAGGGCTTCACCTTGGGCCATGCCACTCACCCATGGCGGACACAAATCATAATCGACGATAAAGAGCCGTTCATCCCAAAATACGACTTCTTTTTCTTCACGACAGACATCGAGCAGCCAAAACGCTTGGGATCTAAATTTTTTCCAATATCTTTGGTTGCTTGTGGTGAGGTATTTTTCATACAGACCCAAGGCATATTGTGCGACAGTAACCGTAAGATAGGGATAATCAGATTCGACCGGGGTAAGTAAAGGGATTCCATGGCCATCAAACGGCCCCGGATATGATGCTTTTGGCGACAAGTCAAGAGGATAGTGCAATTTTTCAGACTGCCTCTTAAAAAGACTATTTGCTTGAAGCCGGGCATGCCAATATCGTGAACGAGGAGAAAAAAGGTGTCGAATGCGCCTCTTAAGTACACTCAAATGAGAAATTCGATTCATTAAAAACCACTCAACTCTTCGTAAAGACCTATGTAGCGTTCAACCATCTTGTCGGCAGAAAAAAGCGATTGGGCTCTTTGAATACACTGCCTTTTCATATGCAGTCTTTCTTCCATCGTCTTCCGCAGGAAATTGATAGATTCGCGTGCCACTGCCCTGTAATCTCCCACAGGCACAATTGAACCGCAAAGTCCATCCTCGCCCACCACCTCCCTACAACCGCCTGCATCCGTGGCCACAATTGGGACACCTGCAGCCAAAGCCTCAATAAGGCAGTTAGGCAAACCCTCTATTCTGGATGTCAAAACCTTTAAAGATGTAATTGACAAGATACTCCTAATATCTTTTCGGCTTCCAAGAAACTTGACTGCCCTTTCGATATCCAACTGCCTGCAGAGTTCCCGATATTCAGTTTCTAATGGCCCTTCACCAACTACCAGGAAAATTACACTTGACATCTCATTATGTATAAGCGCTGCTGCCCGCAGAAAAACCTCATGGCACTTAATTGGTTCACGAAGATTAGCAATTATCGTCACTACTACAGTATTCTTGCTGATTTTTAGTTGGTTACGAAGTTCTTCTTTTTTTTCTTTTTTAACATCTTGAAAATAATAATTGGATATTCCGTTATAAATGACCTGAATCTTTGAAGCATTTAGTTTTTCGTGCTTGATTAGATAATCTTGAACTCTCTTGGAATTTACCACAGTTTTCCTTACAAATTTATGAAGCAGCTGTTCGAAAGCTATACGCACAGGTATTTTAAAATCGTCAATGCCTCGCACAGAGTTGATGATAACATTACATCCGGCTAATTTTGCAGCCAGTGTCCCGATGATGTTTGAAGCAGGAAGCCATGTTTGAACAATATCAGGTTCTTCTTTTTGAATCAGCCTTGCCATTCGAAAAAGAGTGAAAAGATCGAATTTATGTCTCTTGCCCACGACATACAGCTTCTTAGGCGATGAAAAATCTGAGAGGATATCCAAATTTGAATAAATTGAGAGAATGGTGCTCTCTACCCCTCGCTTTCGCAGGCCTTGCTGGAGCAGCATTAACTGGCGTTCTGCACCGCCCCTGCCAAGCTGGTTGATTATCTGGACGACTTTCATTTATCTTACCAAGTCTTAGACGCTATATGCATACTCAGTCTTGACTGGAACTGACAGAATTTTAGTCACGTATAAGATGGCAAAAAGACTTGATATGCCTATATAATTAGACATATTGGAAGCCAGGAACAAAAAAACCGAAAAGGCGGTAAGCTCGGATATGATATCACTGCTGACCATCCGACCTCCTCTTGACCTCACTAAATTAATTATTTTGAAAAAAATCATTGCCCATAAAATCATATAAGACGCCGTCGGGATAATGCCATAGTGGAGCATCATGATTACAAAACCATTATGGGGGGTCTTTTTCCTTTGATCTTCATGAAATTTAAGGTTCACACGCACTGCGTTTTTCCCTGTCCCTAACAAAGGATGTTTTCCAATAGCCTCGATGGAAGATATCAAGGCAGGAACTCGGCCGGACATCCTGTATCCCTGATACTTTTCAATTTCAACACGATTTTCGAGCATATTGATATCTCTGAGCACTTGCCCTTTAAATATGAAAATACCGGCACAGAAGAGTAATATCAACAAGCCCATAGAAAATAGCCTTCTTAAGTTTGGACGAAAGGCCAATATCACATAACAAGAGAGAGCTGCCGAAAAGGCAAGAAGTGCGCCCCTGGAACCAGTAGACAGCATTACCAAAATACAAACAAAGCTTATACATCCTATTAAAATCTTCTTCCTCAATACCAAAACCCGGAAGAAAAGACAAATAGTTGAAAGCGCGCCAAAAGCGCACCAGTACGCTAGATTATTGGAATTTGCCATGGATAATTGCAAATCATATCTCAGGGCGAGTCGGAGAGGATTTTTAGGATGTGGACATAAAAAGAAAAAATGGCAAAAAAGAAAAAGGAGCAAGACAACCTTTGCGCGGTTGAAAAAATTCTGGTTTTTATTCAGTATAATAAAATCAGTAAACAGAACTGCCCAGAAAAAATAATATTTTAATGTAGTCGAATCCAGCTTGTGAACAGTGAAATCTATAAGGAACATTGAGGCTACAATCAGCCATGAGAGCATACATGGTAATTTAAATACTTGTGACGGGTTGCTGATAACTGCAAATGCTGTTGCAGTTGCAAGAAGTGCAGCAGCAAAAACAGGCACATCTAATATGAGATGAAAAAATGCGCCTATGAAAAAATAGGAATACAGTATTATCTCAGCTATGATACCAAGCAGGTTGATTTTGCTCTCCATCTTTACTCCGGCTAAATATTTCCCGCCTGAAATTCCAACCGGAGAGTCCATAAGCCTCTACCCCTGAAAGCCAAGCCTCCGAAGGATAGCACACTTGTCTTATGATGAAATAAATAGAATCGTGAAGGCATTGACCCGTGTTCAAAAAAGCGCATATGCTATGCTTACGACTTGAGAAACTGCGGCATTTCAGTCGCCAAGATTTAATGGGCTGTAACAATCAGTTATGTTGCGTCCCAGGAAAGAACATCCAGAAAGCAACGGGCCAATTTCTGAGGGTCATGATTCAGGACAATGTATTCTCGGCATCTTCTTGCGATCAGGTGATATTCCCTGTCTTTCATTTTGATTAAGGATTTAATCGAATTAGACATCTCACTATAATTTTCTACTGTCCGACCAAGACCATTAGACGAGATGATATTATCAGGGTCTACAACTTTTCGCGTTATAACAGGTGTGCCTGCAAACAAAGACTCAAGGAATGTATTGGAAAAACCCTCATAGAGAGAAGTATTCAATAAAAGATATGCATGTGATAGAAATTCTTGTATTTCGGACCGCTTCAAATAGCCAACAAACTTGACATTGCTCAGTCTTTCCAATGCAGTCAACGCCTGCTTTGTTTCAATATCCAAAGAGGCAGAAGTTTGTCCCGCAATCCTGAACTCAAATTGTGGCAGTTCCTTCACCACCTGTAACAGTGCTGGCAGATTTTTTTGATGCTGAAATATCCCTATCCAGGCGATATATCTGCGTCTTTTATGTGGCATGATAGGTGTGCTTCCTACACTTGATATGTCAAAAGGATTTGGTATTTTAGCTACTTTTTGGGGAGAGAATTTTTTTTTCAGTCTTTGGGACTGGTAACTATTTTGGCAGATAATTCTATTGGAACACTTGAGGCCAAAAAAAAATGATGTTCGCTGCAGCAGCCCCAGCCTCTCTTTTATTCTGGAATCTGCTTCCATATCATTGGCCACCCTATAGATAAATGGTATTTCCAACATCTTGCAGACAAATGCTAGGGCCCCAGTAACAGTCCCAGCAACTCCCTGCACCACGATATCAGGCCCATATCTTTTGATGGCGCTTGACAAGGCTGGTATTATCTTGGAAATCCAGTCGATTTTCCCTTCATACCGGTCAAAATCAAAGCATTCGATTATCTCCACTAAATCATTGTAACCTACGTATGCTTTGGCTCCTGTCCAAGTCAGCACTCCCACCCGGCAACTGTTTGCCGCAAAACCTTTGATCCATGAATACCACTGAACTGTCGCACCTCCCACAGGATAACAAGCATCTTTCAATAAGTACGGCATGTTCAGGTCAAAATATAGGATTTTCACACTCGATGTTCTCCTTGAGAAAAATATCTATGCCGGCTGGTTTGAACAAATCTCCCGGCTGGTTGTAAAAGCAGCCTGCTCACAACAGCTCAGGACCGGATCTTTTACTCAATTCCTCTAAGTTATTATATAATCTATTAACCGGGCGAGAGAAAAATTTTGCCTGTGACCATTCAAATAATGAAAATATTGCTGAACGGGCACTTTCCTGAGACCTGTACAATGACTTCCTTCTGCAATCAACAAGCGGTAAGCCTATGAACTGTTCAAGCTCTTTAAATATTGAATCAGAGGTCATTAAGTTAGAATAATTGACTGCCAAAAATGGGATACCGCGGTTATTTTTTAAATAGCGAACGCATTGAGAGTTATACAGATACCAAGCAGCAATAGATTTCCAATATCTCTTGGTTTTCATTATGAAGTTAAGAGGTGCAAGACCTCGCTGGTAATGTTTACTTACCTCCCGTGGAGATCTGTATACAAAAACAATTTTATGCTCCGGCAAGACAG
Organism: uncultured Desulfobacterales bacterium; assembly: GCA_964591255.1. Classification (GTDB taxonomy): domain Bacteria; phylum Desulfobacterota; class DSM-4660; order Desulfatiglandales; family Desulfatiglandaceae; genus CAZQAA01. The sequence continues at coordinate 10,200 of CAZQAA010000046.1, forward strand.
ATTTCCAAAACTGATAGGTCAAGCATGTTCTGGGATCTTTAAATCCCCAAGCCTCGTGCCTCCTATTTAAAAAGTTGACTAGAGTTACAGCTCGAACCTGCAGTTTGCTGAAATTTCGAGGAATGGCATCATCGATAGATTTTACTACGTCCAGACTGAAGTTATCACCGCAAGCCAAAAGCTCTTTATTGATTTCCTGAGTCTCTTTTCTTTCATACTGATTGCCCTCATCGTATTGTATGGAAATATCAAAGTTTCCCATATCTATTCCAGACTGATGTAATATTTGTGAAACCAAAGTGGTACCAGACTTATGCATGCCCAAAACTATATATATCATCGTTCAATCATTTACACATTTTTTCTATTATATTACTGGCCCAATTCAATGGATCAGGAATCTCAAATGGCAGCAATATATTTATTGTCCTATAAAATCTATCTCTATAAAAAATACCGACAAGAATCAAAAACAGCAGAACGGAAGCCAAAAAATAAATTGGCAACAGAATAAGCTTAAAATTAATAAATTGTAAAACAAGCAAACAACAGGCCAATGACATGGGTGCTATTAATGTTTTTAATATGTCTTTAAAGAAAACCTTTAAAGAAAACAAGCTTGATAACAAAAAATAAGCATATAAACCAGATATTATACTTGCAATACATCTACTCAGGGCAACTCCTTTTTCTCTAAGAAAAGGCGTAAGCACTAACAAGAAAAAAAGTATACAAAAACTTTCTAAGATAGTAATTTTAAGCCGATATTTTGGAGACATCAAAATAAAAATAGCCCGGCCTAAAGGGATACGAATAAACAATATCAGTATGGCAAAACACAAAATTATACTTGGCAACACCGCATCCATATAGCCATGTCCAGCTAAAACTAAAATGGCAGATGGGGAAAGTCCTATTACTAAAAAGACCATAGGAGATACAGCATAACAAATTATAGCCAACGATTGAAAAAACTGCTTTTGAAAGACTATGGAATCATCCTTGTACCTTGCAAAATTTGAGGTGATTACCTTATCGGTAGACTCCAGCATTGTTAACAGGATATTGTATATCTTTTTTGCTATATAATAAATCACCAGCGAAGAAGGCCCAAGAAAAGTTGTAACTATCCAATTATCGCCTTGAGACCTAAAATATGTCAAATAACCTTCAAAATAAAAGGGCCAGGATTCTTTCAGCAATTTTTTAGCTGGGTAAAATCTCCACCATGTGCTGAAGATCACCTTTTTTAATAAATATAATGCAACAATGCTATAAGTTATATCGCTAAGAACAAATCCCAGCAAAATGCCCTTGAGTCCCAAAATGAAAAATAAACCCAAAGTGATAGATGCGTTCATAATAGACTGAATAACATTAAGCACAGAGAGCTGCCGGAAGGAAGAATTTGCCCACATTAGATGATATGTAACCTTTTTCAAACCTATTACAAAGCAAGCAAACGCCATGATATTAACTAAATCTATATAATCTGCACTATGAAACAGTAATATTGAAATATCTTTAGAAAATAAAAAAACAAGAATTGAATAAAAGACCGTACCAGTAAGTATTATAGCAGCACCAGTTAATATGATTGATCGTGCTGTATCAATGTCTTTTTTCAATAGTGAGGGAAGAGACCTTATAAAGCTCGGCAACAGGCCAAAACCAAAAAATAAGGTAGACATTCCGCCTAACATTTCATAAATTGGAAGCAAAGATAGTTCCAATTTGGTAAGATGGCGGGTATAAAAGGCCAAAACTGCCATACCCAAGATCTTTGAAAAAATGTCTCCTGAAAGGAGCTGTGCGATATGTAGGATCGCTCTTTTCAAAGTATCACCTTATTGATAATCGCTATGTAATGACGGAAAATTACGGCAAACTCCAGAGCCTATCATAAGTAAGATATTTCACATTTGGGATCTTGTCCGTCATCTCTAGAAATATATTTAGGGTATCCCGAATTCGTTCACCGGAGGTGAGCCTGCGGTCAAAGGCATGATAATGACATGAAAAGATAAAGATCCCGTTTACTCTGCGGCATTTTTCAAATCCATCAAGCAGCTCGCTCATCCTTTGACTGGGCGTAACAGAATAATATGATATCTCCTTGTGATCATTAAAATGCATCACATAAGGGTAGCGCATTTTTTTAAAAGTAGAATAATATTTGAAGCGTAAATAATGGATCACATTCTCCGGTCCGATTGTACGGAAACTTGGGCGAAGCAAAGGAGGTATATTTATCAGATTTAAACCGTTTCTGACCACCGCGATGAAGCCCTCTCTGGCTATTCCATTATTGGGGGGTATAAAAGTTGTTACAGAACAATCGAGTGTCGCCTCCAGGTATTGCTTCGCCTCCTTGGTTTTTTCCAACAAATTGGTGCCGGCCACGTATTCGGGGAGCCCATGCGGTTTTACATGCTGATATCCGTGCAGACCTATACAAATATTGCCAGCACGTTTCTTTTCTTTTAAAAACGAAACGAGTTCCTGGTTTTTCTCTAGAGGAATGGGACTTGTCTGCCCTAAGACGGAACTGGGGACCGTTTTGAAATTGCCAGGAATGCGGAAAGGAGTCACTGATAAATTGACAGGCACTCTGTCCCATATGCCTTCATAGCACTTTATGAGATCCTCAGGATCAGTAAATGCGCAGGTGTCGTCATCTCTAATTAAAAATTTCATGCCAAGTGACTCACTACTTTTAAAAAACAATCCTCATAATTTTATTGACAATCCTCTGAGCAAAGTCCTCTTGCCGAAACCGGAGCGCCTTTTTCCTTGCGTGCTCACCCATTTCCTTTAACTTATTGCGATTTTTGCTGCACCACAATATATGTTTCCTCAATGCCTCGACATCATCATATTGATATACGAATCCGTCTTTGCCATTCTCAATAATTGAACTCCAGCCGCACATATTAGAAGCGATAACCGGCACCTTGCACGCCATGGCTTCCAGGATAGTATATGGGCCCTTGTCAGCTACAGAAGGCGAAACAAACACATCGGCTTTGTTATACCATTCCGGAGTATCTTGCAGCGCACCCAAAAAAACTGTATTGGAAGGGGAAATCTTATCAAAAACTGTAAGAACTGTCTTGCTTGTCCTTCCTCCCAGCACGAGTCTTCCATGTATATGTTCGAGAGCATTCCACGCTTCAAAAAGATAGCCGACACCCTTGATCAAACTCATATGAGACAGGTGGAGGACTGTGAAGGTTTCATTGTCCCTTATCCCTCTCCTTGGAGAAAAACGTTCACAATCCACGCCTATTACGTTTTTCAAAACGTGTATTTTGATCTCCGGGACCCCGCATTTGACAAACGTATCACTTACCATTTCAGATTCAACTAATAGGTAATCGATTGTATTAAAAAATCTGGTTAAATTTTCGACTCTTCTGGGATCAACATAGCTTGATGTGGACTTAACCGAAAACCTCGCCTCTTCCTTTCTGACCTGCTCCAAATTAAAACGAGGATGAAGAATCGGGGAATAGCCTATATTCTTGATGCCTCTGCCATGTGCAACTGCTGCAGTCATTGGGAAGCCCGGCTTTAAAAACAAAAGAACCGAAGCGGCTGCATTTGTACGCTTTAGACTACAGCTTACCAAGTAATCGAAAAATTCCTCTCTGACACGGCGTTCGTTAAAGCAATATAGATGGCGAAGATAAGAAATACCAAGGTCTAATACTTTAAGGAATGCTTTATTCAAAAGTGAGGAAAAATATTTTTCAGGGATAGAAGTAGTCCGAACCTTATGGGAGGGACAGTAGATTTTGCACAACGCATTAATTCCATGGAGATATTCGGCAAGAGAGGCAGCCTCATCACTTGGGCCTGAAAAGCCACGCCCGACCGGCACAAAAGTAACTATCGATATCTTTTTCAATTAATCTCTATTGGAGTTATTAAGACGTTTATTGGCAATACCAGGAATTCAATAATGGGATGTCAATAAGTTATGACATCGTCAGCTTAGAGGGTTTCAAAATGACATGTTTAACACTCTTAGTCCGGATGGAGGTTCTATTGTTGAATCAGAACTTATATGTTCATAACATCCTATGTCAACGCCATCATTATTATTTCTTATTAGTCCGTTTATATCGTGACTTGGAGCATCATTGGAATACCCGGCATTAATAGCAGGTGAACCTGCGACAGGGATAAAAGATTCGTCCAGCATGGGATTGGTAATTTTGTTTTCATAGATATTATTTGCCGAAGTCATAAATTCCAAAATCTCTCCATCACTGTTATTAAATAAGATATTGTTACGAACAATATGGTGACCGCCGTCCTTAAGAAAAGAAACTGCATATCCATTGTTATTAAAAATGATATTGTTTTGAATAATACAATCTTTGGCCCCTCTGTTCCAAACAATTATGCCACCCCTGTTTTGCTCATTGAGTATGGTATTATTTGAAATTACAACATCAGTTAAGATACCGTATCCTGCAATCTGAATACCAAAAGCTTGATTGTCATAGATCAAATTATTTATAATTAAAGAATGTGATGAACAGATGTAGATTCCATGGTCTTCATTATCGTTTTTATGATCTCCTTTGTGTAAATAAAGTCGACCATTATGATAAACCTTATTTGAATCTATTGTAATATGGCTTGCCTGCTTGTCCGTATATATTCCACCTTCCCCGTACGGATAATCTGCTGGACATGTAAGGCCGTTATCGTGAATATTGTTCTTCTTAACAGTGATATAATCTCCGGCTATACTTATGCCAAAATGCCAGCATCTTTTAATCTCAAAGCCGTCAATGGTTATTTGAGCGGCTCCTGGCGCTATATAAATTCCATATTTCACTTTATTTTGACCATCGAGTACTGCCTTACCCGGGTTCAGTGCTTTAAAAACTATTTTTTTATCAGAGCTGCCTCCTTTGCGGATATAAAGTATAGCCTCATTTTTGCCTTGATCCGTATCGTAATAAATACCATCCAATGCTATAACCGTATCGCCGGGTTGTACCTTTCTTGCAACATGGGACAAAGACTTAAAAGGCTTATTGAGTGTTCCTAAATTATTATCGCTTCCATATGGACTCACATAATATGTGGCTGCATGGGCAGCATGGGATAAGAAAAATATCAAAAGGCCGTATAGAATTATTTGTTTTAATTTTAACATTAACATGGTTCGACAAGTCCAACTTATGCTTACTTCAATTCGTGAAAAAGTTATGCCCTATTTTGATCTCACATTATATTTGGAATAACACTCCAAGAAAATTTCGATGCCGGGATAGAAAGATTTATAAGGCTCAAAAATTAATCTCAACTATCCATTTTTCTTTTCGGCAAAAAAGCACACAACTGAAATGTCGCTAAACGGTGGGATAGCGGTACCTTGGGCCCACACTTCAGATGGCTATCTCTAAAAATTGTTCTTTTGCCCAATGACGGCGTTGCCCGAAAAAAATAATCCTTGAAATATCAGCAACATGTCTGCGGTTACTTTTCTCGTGCGCCTGTCATGGTCGTGTGATAGATCATCGACACGCTATCGCCTTCAGGGTGAATTTTATTTCCTCGGGCATTTTCCTGTTGAACGATCTGAGCCCTGCTTCTACATGTGCTACTGGAATGTGCATCTTCACGGCGGCCAGTGCACCTGCCAGGGTAGAATTGGTGTCACCGTACACCACGACACAAGCGGGTCTTTCTTCGAATAAAACCGTTTCTATAGCCTCAAGCATCCTCCCTGTCTGAACGCCGTGGCTTGATGAACCTATTCCTAAATTGTATTTGGGTTCGGGGATCTCGAGCTCTGAAAAGAAAATGTCCGACATGTTGGAGT
>CAZQAA010000047.1:0-26174 GCA_964591255.1 uncultured Desulfobacterales bacterium
CTCAGGCCTTCTTCAGAGAAAAGGGTCAAGGAGATGCTTATCCTGGGTGCAATAGCCAGGCGAGAGGGTATCGATCTGACAGAAGAGGAGATAAGGGAAGGTTTTAACAAAATAGCCAGAATGACAGGGCAAGATGTGGAGAGTGTTCGAAAATACTATGAGCTGAGGAATAAAATGGGTGCCTTCAGAGAACAATTAATGGAAGAAAAAACATTGAACTACCTTGTTGAGCATGCTAAAATTAGTGAGACATCTTAATGGGATACATCATAATTATATAATTTTTAAATCTTTATTAAAAAATTAAAAAAGAAGGAATGATTTCAATGCTTATACCTATGGTTATTGAACAATCCAGTCGAGGTGAAAGGGCATATGATATATATTCACGTCTTCTGAAAGACCGAATAATCTTTCTGGGTCAGGAGATAAGAGATGATATCGCAAATACTGTCATTGCCCAGCTACTTTTTTTGGAGTCTGAAGATCCGGAAAAAGATATCAACTTGTACATAAATTCCCCAGGAGGATCTGTTACGGCCGGGTTGGCTATCTATGACACGGTCCAGTATATAAAGCCTGATGTAATTACGATATGCATGGGACAGACCGCCAGCATGGCTGCTCTGCTCCTTGCAGGGGGGGCCAAGGGCAAGAGATACGCCTTGCCACATGCCAGAATATTGATTCATCAACCGTTAGGAGGAACCCAAGGTCAGGCCACAGATATTGATATCCATGCCAGGGAAATATTAAGGACCAGGGAAAACCTTAACAGCCTCCTTTCCAAGCACACGGGACAAGACATTGAAAAAGTCCGAAATGATACGGAAAGGGACTTTTTTATGAGCAGTGAAGAGGCCCTGGAATATGGGATAGTAGATAAGGTTATTACCACGAGAGAGATGCAAAATGAATTGACAAAAAAATAAGGAAGGAAAATATATTATGGGTAAAAATAACAATACCCCTACAGACGATCTTATATGCTCATTTTGTGGAAAGAGTCAGGATGAGGTGAAAAAACTTATTGCAGGCCCGTCAGTATATATCTGTGATGAATGCATACATCTGTGTAATGAAATCATTGACGAGGAATACAGCAAAGAAAAAGATGAAGCAGGATTTGGTAAATCATTAAAACCTGCAGAAATCAAAGATGTCCTAGATCAATACGTGATTGAACAGGAAAGACCGAAGAAGGTCCTTTCTGTTGCAGTCTATAATCATTACAAACGGATCACAGCCAAAGAGGATGCTGAAGGGGTTGAAATCGAAAAAAGTAATATCCTGCTAATAGGACCCACTGGATCCGGCAAAACCCTCCTGGCTCAGACTCTGGCCAGGATACTCAATGTCCCGTTTACTATTGCAGATGCCACTACTCTGACAGAGGCAGGATATGTTGGGGAGGATGTGGAAAATATTATCCTGAGTCTGGTTCAAATGGCAGATTACGATATTGAGGCAGCGTGCAAGGGCATCATATACATAGATGAAATTGACAAAATCGCGAGAAAATCCGACAGCCCTTCCATAACCCGTGATGTATCTGGAGAAGGAGTCCAGCAGGCCCTTTTGAAAATTATTGAAGGAACCATCACAAATGTACCCCCAAAAGGTGGAAGGAAACATCCACAGCAGGACTTTGTGAAGGTGGATACAAAGGATATCCTATTTATCTGCGGCGGCACCTTTAACGGCCTCGACAGAATTGTAAAGAATAGGATAGGAAGTAAATCTATGGGGTTTGAGGCCGATATCCATGGGAATGTAGGAAAAGAGACCAACAAAATCGTCTCCCTTGTGCAGCCAGAAGATCTAATCCGGTTTGGACTGATACCGGAGTTCATCGGCAGGATTCCTGTTGTTACCACATTAAACGAGTTGAGCCTTGACGCCCTCGTAAGGATCCTGACCGAACCAAAAAATGCCTTGGTAAAACAGTACCAGAAACTGTTTGATCTGGAAGGAGTAAATCTGAAATTTACAGACGAAGCACTCCTTGCCATTGCAAGAGATGCGGCAAAAAGGAAATCTGGGGCCAGAGGTCTCAGGGCCATACTCGAATCTGTAATGCTGGATATCATGTATGAAATTCCGTCAATACGGGGACTCAGTGAATGTGTCATTGGTGAAGAGGTTATAACAGGGGGAGAGCCCCCTATCATGCTTTACGAAAAAGAAAGCAAGGTAGAATACGCATAAGAGGGGACTATGTTTAATATTACAAAAAAAGACCAAGAGGGCCTTCATGATGATGAAAAGTATTACTTTCCACTCCTCCCCTTAAGGGATGTGGTTATATTTCCCAATGTGGTGGTTCCTCTATTCGTGGGAAGGGAAAAATCTGTCAAGGCATTGGAATATGCCATGGAACATAAAAAAAAGATCTTCCTGTCGGCCCAAAAAAAGGCAAAAGTAGACAACCCTTCTCCACGAGATATCCATGTCTACGGTACTATCAGTACGGTTCTCCAGCTGTTAAAACTGCCCGATGGCACTGTAAAGACGCTTGTGGAAGGAAAGGCAAGGGGCAAAATCGAGAATTTCCTCGACAAAGAAGATTTTTTTATGGTTGAGGTGACCGAACTGCCCCAGCATTATGAGAGCAGTCTAGAAACCCAGGTATTGGTTCGGACAATCAATTCCAATTTCGAAGAATATGCCAAACTTACTAACAAAATAGGCCAAGACATTGTGTCCACCGTGACCTCTATCGACGATCCATCTCGCCTATGCGACACAATTGCTGGACACTTGGCCATGAAAGTTCGAGACAAACAAGAAATATTGGAGATTCAGGACCTCAATCGTCGTCTTGAGAAGCTTCTCGAAAAACTGGGTAGCGAAATCGACATTCTCAAACTTGAGCAACGTCTAAGAAAAAGGGTCAAGAAACAGATGGAAAAGACCCAGAAAGATTATTATCTGAATGAACAAATGCGTGCTATCCAGAAGGAGATGGGGACAAAGGACGATTTCAAGGCCGAGCTTGACGAGATAGAAAAGAAAATCAAGAGGAAACGCCTTCCCAGGGAAGCCCATAGCAGGGTAAAGCAAGAATTCAAAAAGCTCAGGATGATGTCTCCCATGTCAGCCGAAGCTACTGTAGTGCGGAACTATATTGATTGGATACTTACACTTCCATGGCATGAAAAAACCAAAGACAAGCTGGATATCCGGGAAGCAGAGATAATTCTGAACGAGGATCATTATGGACTTGACAAACCCAAAGAAAGAATTTTGGAATATCTGGCTGTACAACATCTTACAAAAAAGATAAAGGGGCCTATTCTGTGCTTGGTGGGCCCGCCGGGAGTAGGCAAAACCTCTCTGTCCAAGTCAGTTGCAAGGGCAACGGGCCGGAATTTTGTTCGCCTGTCTCTTGGCGGCGTTAGAGATGAGGCGGAAATCCGTGGGCACAGAAGGACATATATTGGCGCTCTTCCAGGCAAAATTATACAGTTTTTGAAAAAGGCAAAATCGAATAATCCTGTCTTTTGCCTGGATGAAGTAGACAAAATGAGCACCGATTTTCGTGGTGATCCATCAGCGGCTCTCCTGGAAGTACTTGATCCAGAGCAGAACTTTGCATTTAATGATCATTACCTGGATCTGGATTATGATCTTTCAGACATATTTTTCATAACAACCGCAAATACCCTGCACAGCATCCCCCCACCACTGCAAGACAGGATGGAAATTATCAGGCTACCAGGGTACACAGAACTGGAAAAACTGAATATCGCAAAGCAGTTTCTTATAAAAAAACAGATCGAAAAGAATGGACTAACCCGGGAAAATATCTCTTTTACCGATAAGGCAATCCTCACTATCATTAGGTCTTATACAAAAGAGGCGGGAGTCAGAAATTTGGAGAGGGAGATATCGGCTATCTGTCGTAAGGTCGCAAAAGAAGTTGTAAAAAAGGGCAGGCATACCAAAATATCCGTAACGGCACGCTCTATTCACAAGTATCTTGGCGTTCCAAAATACCGATATGGGTATACTGAGGAAAAAGATACCATCGGCGTTGCAACCGGTCTGGCCTGGACGGACGTGGGAGGCGAACTCCTTCAGATTGAAACAACAATCATGCCCGGCAAGGGGAATCTGTCTCTGACCGGTAAACTTGGCGAGGTAATGCAAGAATCGGCCCAGGCCGCTCTGAGTTATGTGCGTTCAAGGGCGCGGCAATTACGATTTCCTGACAATTTTTATGAGAAAATAGATATACATATTCATGTCCCCGAGGGAGCCATACCAAAAGACGGGCCTTCAGCCGGTATTACACTAGCCACATCTATAGTATCAGCACTAGCACGAAAGCCGGTTAACAGGGATATAGCCATGACCGGAGAGATAACCCTGAGGGGAAGGGTCCTCCCTATTGGCGGGCTAAAAGAAAAGATACTCGCAGCTCACCGGGGGGGAATAAAAAAAGTCCTCATACCACTTGAGAACAAAAAAGATATAGAAGAGATACCCAGAAAGGTCCTCAAAAAAGTGGAACTGGTACTGGTGAACCACATGGATGAAGTCCTCAGGGAAAGCCTTGTCCTGGATGAAGGGGAAGAACTCTTTGCACCGGAAGATAAATGCAAACCGTTTGTCCTTGCCGAGATCGCCAAAAAAGATGGTGAAACTGGATCTAGGGTAATGGCCCATTAAATGGGAATCAAGTATGAATTATCTTGACAAAGGGCAATAAAGCGGTTACGTACAGCCTTTCAGGATTGAAGGCGGATAGCTCAGCGGGAGAGCATCGGCCTTACAAGCCGGGGGTCACGGGTTCAAATCCCGTTCCGCCTACCACGGGGGCGTAGTTCAGTTCTGGTTAGAACGCCGGCCTGTCACGCCGGAGGTCGCGAGTTCGAGTCTCGTCGTCCCCGCCATACCCAACCTCCTTGCAATTGGGTACAATTTTAATCCAGATTCTTGGCAGTATTTTGCGATCAACGTTTATGACTAAAACAGATATGTGGCACAGTAGTATATGCCGGCACATATAAAGACCACCGCAGTTACTTTTCTGGCCCATATCTCAAATGTGGAAACTTTTCTATAGGCCTCGGATATAAGTCTGGTCGAAATCCCCATCAAGATCGCAAAAGCTAGGACCGGCAGGGCAGTACCAATGCCATAAACGGCTGGCAGGACAATTCCGGAATCATTTTTCACTGCAATAGAAAACAGGCTTCCAAAAAAGAGGGCCGCGGATACAGGGCAGAATGAAAGGGCAAAAACAATTCCCAACAATCCTGCACCAATAAACCCAAAGTCCTTGACCCGCCCCTGCAGTTTATTGGCTATTATCCCTGCACCGTCTCCCATATTAAATTTGATAATATCAAGCAAAACCAGCCCTATGAAAACCAAAAATGGCCCCATCATAATATTCATATACTTCTGGAGAAAGTTGGCTACAGCTGGAATAGACTGGGCGCTAGATACCAATATTGCCCCCAAAACCGTATAGGTAAACATTCTTCCTGACATATACATCAGTCCGGCCATAAAGATCCCTCTTTTGTTTGATATATGTCCGCCTATATAGGAAACAGCAGCAATGTTCGTGGCAAGGGGGCACGGACTGATGGAGGTCAAGATGCCAAACCACAAGGCCATTCCTATACCCATTATAAAAGTGGTCATATCTTTTCGCCGTTTAGAAGATATGCCTTGATTTCATTTCTGACATATTCTTTAAATAACCCATCACTATGAATAAATTCCCACACCTTCTGCAAGGTTTTCCACTCTTTCTCCTTTCCTTCCACAATATCTGAAACAACAATTGATTTTGTAAAGAGCTGATAGTCCTTAATAAAATGTTTGTTATCCGGTTCATCCACATTTATCACCTTAAATTCTAGCAATCCCTTATTTATTTCATTGCAAAAAGAATCAAAAACTACTTCTTTTGCTAGCCGTTCAATTCGTTTACATGTGGGACAACGATGCTTTCCATGAAAATAATAGACTATGACTCGATGATTGGCAGTTTTGCCCATATCCCTATCCGTTGCTACTGCATCAATGAGCTTTGAGGCTTCGCTATCCTGGGATATTTTTTCTTCGTTTCCACAGGCATAGTGGCTAACTGTCGTACAGAACACAATAATAAAACACAACAAAATCCTTCTAAAATTGCTATTGAATTCCATTTATTATCTCCTATCTCCCTGTTTGTTTATATTGCATAATCAGCAACAGCATCCATCCCGGTTGTTCCGGATCATGGGGAAATCATCATGCCGGTTCTGCTGCAATTTTTCCTTGACAGTCGCTTTGAGCTTCTGGATATCCTCCCTTTTCAGATTGAAATCCCTGTTTTTTTCAATTCCCATATCCGTCACGAGGATATAAGTCCTTAAAGGAATCTCTGCCTGCTCCAAAACGGCCCTGGCACAACCGATTTCACATCCATCCAGCACGACCACTTGAGGCGCATCTTTTGCCGATTGCACAAAACCGCTCAGATGGCCTCCGATGCCGGCCAGGCAAAACATTTTTCCCCACCCTTCCTGGGTCAGTTCCACTGCCGCCTGGTTAGTGAGTTGACCTACGTTCGAACCGCCGGAACAGGCCAGAATCATAATATTTCCCTCCGGGACACAACAATCTTCTGACATTTCCATATCCTCCTTCTTGTTGTTATTGTTGGGTTGACAAACAAGACTTAATCGCTTCTTTGTCTGAAACCTGACCAACTCTTTTTACCTCTCTATCTGCCACCACAGCCAGCGTACTAAAGACACAATATTTATTAGCAATCTCCATCCTACTTCCTTCTTGCAATTTTACTCTAAACCAAGGATACCTTTGGTATCTGTCTCCATTATCCTAAAATCCAGCTATATAACATGCCAGCAATTGTTGAGAGAATAATAATATAAGGGTGTGGCTATAAATTGATTCGCTCCAAATATCTAACAAAAGCATAATAAGCAGTGAAAATTGAAAGCTTATATAGTATTATATTACATAAATAAAACAATAAATATAGGAGGAATAGTATGAAAAAAATTTCATTCTTAGCCGTTTTAGCCGTATTGTTTCTAACAAAAACATGGGCAATTGCATTTGCACAAAGTGATTTAATGAAAGAGGCTAGCGAAAATTTCAAGCCGATTCCGCTGGGGCCACCGGAAATAGCCGATAATGTTCTAACCACCGATAAGGTGCTATTAGGCAAAATGCTCTATTTTGATCCCAGACTTTCCAGCAGCCAATGGATCAGCTGTAATAGTTGCCATAATCTTTCCTGCGGTGGGAGTGATTATCAGGAAACTGCTGTAGGACACGGCTGGCAGCGCGGTCTCAGAAATTCTCCAACAGTGTTAAACGCTGTATATAATGTTACCCAATTCTGGGACGGCAGGGCCAAAGATTTAAAAGAACAGGCCAAAGGTCCGGTTCAGGCTTCAGTAGAAATGAATAATACACCTGAAAGAGCTGTTGCAACCATGAAAAGCATGCCGGAATATGTGGAATTGTTTAAAAAAGCCTTTCCCATGGATAAAAACCCGGTAACATTTGATAACATTGCCAGAGCCATTGAGGCATTTGAAGCAACTTTGGTTACACCGGACGCTAAATTTGACAGGTTTATTAAGGGAGATGAGACCGCCCTTAATAATGACGAGAAGAAAGGTCTACGCTTATTTATGGATAAGGGTTGTATCAATTGCCATAGCGGTTTAAATATAGGCGGCGATGACTATTTTACTTTTGGTGTAGAAAAGGCACCAGACAAAGACATAATGGCAGGAGACAAAGGAAGGGCAAAAATCACTCACGCTAAAAAGGACGAATTTTCATTCAGATCCCCTTCATTGAGAAACGTATATTTGACTCCTCCTTATTTTCATTCAGGAATAGTCTGGCATTTAAAAGAGGCTGTAACCATAATGGGAAACTCACAATTAGGTGAGACAATAACCGATAAAGAAGCACTTTATATCGTCAGTTTTCTTAAAGCATTGACAGGGGTACAGCCTAAAATAGAAATACCCATATTACCACCATCTACAGACAAAACACCTAAACCGATTAAAAAGTAAAAGGTGCTCAGACCTGAAGCCTAGCAAGATCATGTTATGATAAATAAAAGGCTTGCTTTATAAACCAGATTAATACGGGGATATATTTTCCATCCTGTCGGGAGCTGTTTTTTAATCCTGCCCTGGCCAAAAGGATAAGATAGCCCTTTCGGGTGGTTAAGAAATACGGTTATGGATCAAAATTTAATAAGAAATATCGCTATTATCGCTCATGTTGATCATGGAAAGACCACACTGGTAGACCAGATGTTCCGACAAAGCGGTATGTTTAGAAAAAACCAACATATTATCGAACGCTTCATGGACTCCATGGATTTGGAACGGGAAAGGGGTATTACGATTGTATCCAAAATTGCCTCATTTCGTTACAAGAATTACCATATCAACATAATAGACACACCCGGTCATGCAGATTTTGGTGGGCAGGTGGAACGTGTCCTCATTATGGCAGACGGGGCCATTCTGCTTGTTGATGCCCAGGAAGGCCCAATGCCACAAACTTATTTTGTACTGAAAAAATCTCTTATGTTGGGACTTCCTATTATTGTCGTCATAAACAAGATAGACAAGCCTGCCGCCCGGCCTGAATGGGCTGTAGATCAGGTTTTTGATCTGTTTGTCGACCTAAACGCACCCGACCATCTCCTTGATTTTACAGTTGTTTTCGCATCCGCAAAGGACGGTTATACCATTTCAGAATCAACCGGCAAAAAATTATCTATGAAACCTCTATTTGACAAAATCATATCGGAGATACCTGCTCCTGGTGGAACTTCCCAGTCTTCACTTCAAATGTTGGTAAGCTCTATTGAGTACTCACCATATCTGGGACGTCTGGGTATTGGGAAGATAACGGGAGGGACATTGAATATAAACAAGGAGATTGTTGCTGTCCTACGTGACGGCTCACTTATTCCTGCTCACATTACAAAAGTGTTTCGCTTTGAGGGGAATAAAAAAGTGGCTACAGATATAGCAAGTGTTGGTGAAATAGTAGCCGTGGCAGGCATGAATGAAGTTACCCTAGGCATGACATATACTGATCCAAAAGATCCGGCTCCTCTACCTCCCATGAAAATTGATCCTTGCACAATTTCTACCCATTTTCTCCCAAACAACTCACCTTTTGCCGGAACAGAAGGTACCTATACCACCTCGCAACATTTGACAGAACGTTTGAGAAAAGAGGCCCTATCTGATGCAGCCCTCTTGGTTGAAAAATTGGGAAATGGCAGGGGATTTAAGGTGTCGGGAAGGGGAGAATTGCATCTTTCTATTATTGTAGAAAAAATGCGACGTGAAGGTTACGAATTTGAGATTACCCGACCTCAAGTCATAATGAAAAAAGAGGGTGGCAAGCTCTTAGAACCGTTTGAGGAACTCATCATAGATGTGAATTCACAATACATGGGCACTGTTATTGAAAAGCTAGGCAAGTTGAAGGGACAACTGGTTGAGATTAATAGGGACAACGAAATGGCCCGCCTTACTTACATAATACCTACACGTGGACTTCTGGGATTTAGATCAGAATTTTTAGCCGATACAAAAGGCATGGGAATCATGAACCATATATTTTTGGAATACAGACCTTTTGCAGGTACAATCGTAATCCGCAATAAAGGCGTTATGGTGAGCAAAACATCCTGTACTACTGTAGCATATGCCCTGTTCAACCTTCAGGACAGAGGTAGACTATTCTATGGCCCGGGAATCCGAGTCTATGCTGGTCAGATAATAGGAGAACACTGCCGGGCTCAAGACTTGCTGGTAAATCCCGCAAAAGGTAAAAAGCTGACTAACATGCGCGCCTCTGGTTCAGATGAAAATGTGGTGCTCACACCCCCCACAGAAATGAGCCTGGAAGAATGCCTTTCATACATTGGTGAGGATGAACTGCTCGAGATAACACCAAAGGCCGTTCGACTGAGAAAATCGACCATCAACAACAGCTAGACCTGTTTTGTCATGATCTCATCATGCGTGGTTATTGCTTTTGTAATATGAATGTACCCGTATCATAAGGACTGTTGTTTACATACTCATGGTATGTACCTCTAATTACATTGCCAGAAATAAGCCCATGAGTGAATTCCAGTCTTGCAGTAGCTCCATCACAATTGTAGGATGCATTAAATGTGACCTCATTCCCTGAAACGGTTCCTGTAAACGGTACTCCATGAACATTTCCACAGTCTGTATTTGTAACGTCCATGGTGCCACTGATCTGATTTCCATTCTGCGTTATATTAGCAGTAATTGATCCTGTATAACCAGGCTCTGTACTAGTCCAAGTGCCAACCCAAGTACCTGTAATATTTTCTTGATTAGGCTGAGCATTATAGCCGAACAGTTCGAAACCTGTAATCGGTGTTGACGAATCTATCTTAAACCAGGCAGCTTGAGGGGGAAATCCTAATTTACTCACCACTCCGACAAATTTACCGTGTGCTGCAATCTGACTATTCAAGGTCTGAAGCATCTGTCCGGTAGCACTATATGGAGTTATGGTCAAATCACATGTTGAAATACCTGGGTTATAAGCAACAACTCCAGTATTCCATCCGTTGGTACTAGCAATATGAGGATAATAAAGCACTGAAGAATCAGTAGCCTCAAGCTTGATACCACTGAGCTGTGTAGTGTTACCGAACAGCTCTATACCTACAACACCACTTGCATTTCTAATAACAGCGGAATGTATTCCAGATTGTGCCTGGTCGCCAAATAATTCCTTTACTGTAAAAATTCGCTGTTGCCCAGCGTTAATGGTAAAAGTTTTACTTGTACCATTATCAAAATCCACCTCAATATCTTTACTTGTAGTATTGGTGTTGATTAAACTTAACTCCGTCCACCATGTTTGATTGGATGCAATATGAGAAACGTTAAGTTCCGTTGCTGTATGGTTTGGCAAAGCAGGAATCGCTGCCCTATAAATGCCATTTACAAAAAATTTGACATAACCGGCCGCAGTGCCGCTGATAGGATTAAACACAATATAAGAAACATTGGCTGGAATCAAAAAGGTATTTCCCACGTTAAATTCATATCTTCCATAAGGCAACAGCGTAATAGGGATAGTCTGTAAAAGTGGGATTCCATTAAAATCATAAGCGGTTATGGTTCCAACAAGATTCCTGTTCTTACTTGCATTTATTAAACCCACTTCTGCTTCCCATTTGTTTTTGGATATGGTCCGAGGAAAAAATAATTTAACAGAAGAGCCACTCAGTGCGGGTAGCGCATCCAACATGGCTCCGTCTGAAGAATTGTTGACTTGAAAACCAACTATTTCTCTATCAGAAGTATAGTAGATATGGGTGGCGCTTGATATATCTTTGCTGAATATCCTTTCTGGCACCTTAACCACTTTTGCATGGGCCCCCACTCTAACTGTTTCTGTGGCTACCATGTTGCCATAGTCATTATATGCGCTTAAGACGACGCTTGCTGCTTCATTCTCTGTATTAACGAAAGCAATTCCTGTACCTCCATTGGACTCCATTTTAGGAAATATTCCTTCTGTATTTTTCAGATTTACTGTTGAATATCCTGCCAGTTGATTCGCAAGGCTAATGCCAGCAAAAAATAATGACATAATAATAACTGAGGCACTCATAATCATATTGCGAATTGCATTCATTTTTATCCTCCAACTCAATCAATAGGTTTTCACTTAAAGACTCTTTTTGATTTTCTTGTGAATATATTCAAAAATATAATCGGCAATTAAATGAAAAATATTAGCTACAATTCTATGATTATTATATGGACAAGATAATAACTGTAGTTAGATCATCAAATAGCCTTGACAACAAAGCCACCTTAATTAATATTTGCGTTCGTATTTATCTCCAATATTGACTCTGATCCATAAACGGGCACCTCATTTTGGCGCCATGGGCATTGACATAACTGTATATCAGTTAAATGTGTTATATGATTACTGGGAGGAAAAAACTGTGAAAAAATTACTCTTCATTATTTCCAACGGATTTGAAAAAGCTGGTCGGGCAACTCGTGCTTTCCAATTTGCCAAAGTAGCCTGCGAGAAGGGACACGATGTTAAGGTATTTCTTGTAGATGATGCGATTCACTGGGCGCAATTTGGTATGGCTGAAGGTGTTAAGGCATCTACAGGCGAAGAAATGAAACCTTTTATTGACTATCTGATACGACACGGGGCTGCGATCTATGCCTGTAAGGCCTGAGTGGACCACAGGTATTTATCCTCCGATGAAATGATTCCGGGGGTAGAAATTGAAGGTGCGTCCTTTCTGGTTGATCTATTAGACGAATATCAAGCATTGACCTTTTAGTAGACATTCTAACAGGATGTTTATTGCTGTTATTTACCAAAACAGTGGCCTATAGGCGAAGATAATTATATTAGATGTTGATCAACTGCTTCACGCAGGTATGTAATAACTTTTTGCACAGCTTTCTCTGCTGTCTTCTGCTTAATAAGCCCTTCCTTGGCCATTCCGGTTACTGTCACTGTACAACTAGATGAATCCCCCTGAAGGATTTCGAAATAGACCACCGACGGATTCATATTGAAAAAGCCCGCCTTAACAACGGCTTTCAGGAAAGGATATGGGGCATCTTCACCTCCTTTTTTCTGCAAATCTCCAAGCTTTGAAAGGACGAAAAACCCTAACCTAAGTGCCTTTTCAGCTGGAAGATCAAGGGGAAGCTGCTGAAAGAAAGTCTCAGTCGGAAGAAACTTGGCTACTGCCTGGACACCAAGAGATGTGCCTGTGCCGGGGAGCTTTCCCGCCCCAGTTAATACTCCACCAATTTTGCCGCCCAGCTCTCCTATTTTACCAAGCTCCTGAGCCAAAAGATCATCATCCATCGTTATTCCTCCTGTTGGATAAAGAATAAATGGAATGTCCTAAATAGTAAAAAAGGTTTATCGCTTGAATCAATGGGACATCTAAAAATGAAGTGCGGTGCTTTATGTTTAATAATACAACCCAAAAGATAGGCCCTATATACACATATCTAATGACTTGTTTGGATATTTTTGAAGAAACACACAGACACCCAAGGCTATGAAGATGGGGGCTTAAGTAGAGAGGCGAGAAAAATCCGCTACACTTATGAAAAGACGTTCAAGATGCTGCAACAACCCGACCCTGTTTTCCATGAGACCAGGGTTATCCTTGGTCATTATTTCCACACCATCAAAAAAGGTATTCACCGGTGATGTAATTCGTGTCAACAGATTGAAGGCCTTATAATAATCCTCTTTTTCCAGGGCATCAGAAAATTCACCTTTCAAATCCTGATAGGCCTTCCACAGGGCAACCTCGCATTCCTCTCTGAACAGGGCAGGATCTATATCAAACGTCTTTTTCTGTTTTTTGAGTATATTGCTTACTCTCTTTATTGTCAGTGCAAGGTCATGAAATTCTTCTGATTCGGAACGAAATTTTTTCAGGGCCTTGATCCTCAACTGCAATTCGCAGATTTGATCAAATGTTGCTGAGATAACTGCATCAATAAGGTCGGATTCATATCCAGACCGCAACATCATGTATCGATAACGTTCCTTGAAAAATTCCATAATCATGGAAAAGGTCCGGTCTCTGTCCATATCAATTTTTTCCTTCAAAATGGAAAGAGATTCCCTGACAAACGACTTTAAAGATATGTACCAGCCCATTTTTTCTAATATACGGATGATTGCAAGGGCATGTCTTCTGAGAGCAAAGGGATCAGCACTCCCTGAAGGCGTAAGGCCGACGGCAAAACATCCGGCAATCGTATCCATCCGATCTGCAAGCCCGACTATGGCACTGATTTCAGATTTTGGGAGCCTTCCACCGGAAGTAGCTGGCAGGTAGTGCTCATAGATAGCCATACAGATCTCTTCCGGATAGCCTTCTTGCATGGCATATTCCTTACCCATCACTCCCTGGAGGCTTGGAAATTCCGTAACCATATGAGTTACGAGATCGCACTTGCATAATCGGGCTGAAATCAGTACATCGTCAAGTCTTTCCGGGATAAGTTTACTGCAAAGATACTCAGCGAGTCTTGTAAAACGCTGGACCTTGTCAAAAGATGTACCAAGCTCCGCTTGGTAGATAACATTCTGCAAATCATCAAGCCGATCAGCAAGAGGACGTTTTTGATCCTCCTTAAAAAAGAAACTCGCATCAGAGAGCCTCGCATGCAAAACGCGCTCATGGCCTCTCCTGACCACCCCTTCATCTTTTGGAATGGTATTATTGACTGCCACAAACCTGGGCATCAATACGCCATTTTCGTCGTAAACCGCAAAATACTTCTGGTGTTCCCTCATGGCCGTAATCAGAACAGGATCAGGGAGACTCAAAAAATTATTGTCAAAACCTCCACATACAGCAACAGGATATTCCACGAGATTGGTAACAGTGGTTACGAGAGCCTGGTCTTCAGCAGGGCTTCCCCCCACGGCGGCAGCCGTTTCTTTGGCGGCTTCTTTTACAAGCTGTTCTCTTTCCTGATGATTAACAATAACAAAACCCTTCCTGATTTTTTCCAAATAATCCTGTATGCCGGAAACCTCAACGGGATGAGGCGCCATAAACCTGTGTCCGTAAGTAATGTTTCCGCTTTTTACGCCGGCTATTTCAAACGGGATAACTTCTCCGCTTAAGATACACACGATCCAGTGTATTGGTCGAACAAACGAAAAATTCACATCCCCCCAGCGCATGGACTTGGGCCAGGGGATACCGGCAATAAGACCCGGCAATACATCTTTCAGGACTTCAGAGGTGGGTTTGCCAGGGATCCTGCGTTTAACATACAAATACTCCCCTTTTGGGGTTTCTATGAAACCTATCTCATCAGGTGTGCACCCATGTTTTTGGGCAAAAGAGATTGCCGCCTTTGTAGGAACCCCTTCCTTGTCATACGCAACCGCCTTGGGAGGACCTTTAAACTCCTGCTCCAGTTCCTCCTGTTTTTCTGAAATGCCCTCTCCTATCAGGAGCAGACGCCTGGGGGTGCCATAGGTGTAAAGGGACCCGGTAATCCCGATTCTGTTCTCCTGCAAACATCTTTCAGCAAGAAACTTAAGCTCATTTAATGCATTGTTGAGATACCCGGAAGGGATCTCTTCCGTTCCAATCTCCAATATCAGTTCAGCATTCATGGTTTCATTCCAAATTTGGCGATGTCAGAAAACGCTTCAATCATTCTTCTTAAGTAAAGGAAAGCCCATTTCTTCTCTCTGGGCAAGATAGTTTTTTGAAGTCAGGCGTGCAAGGTTCCTGATGCGCTCTATATAATGGATCCTCTCGGTCACGCTTATAGCACCTCTCGCATCAAGGATATTGAATGTGTGAGAACACTTGAGGCAATAGTCATATGCCGGTAGGACTAATCCCTTCTCACTCAGTCTTATCGATTCCCCCTCATACATGTCAAATAATTTCCTGAGCATTTCGAGATCGGCCATCTCAAAATTGTAGACCGACAGCTCCCATTCACCTTTTTTGTGCACGTCTCCATAAGTAATCCTGTTATTCCACATCAGGTCATACACATTCTCTTTTTCCTGGAGATACATGGAAATCCGTTCCAGGCCGTATGTTATCTCAACGGCTATGGGATCAAGCCTGATACTGCCCGCCTGCTGAAAATAGGTAAACTGGGTTATTTCCATTCCATCGAGCCAAACCTCCCATCCAAGACCGGAGGCCCCCAGGGTGGGTGACTCCCAATCGTCCTCCACGAACCGGATATCGTGATCAAGGGGATCAATTTCAATGGTCTTCAAACTCTCAAGATATATCTCTTGAATGTCCAAGGGAGAAGGCTTAATGATTACCTGATATTGGTAATAGTGCCCCAGACGGTTGGGATTCTCACCGTATCTGCCGTCAGTTGGACGCCTTGAAGGTTCTACGTAGGCAACGGACCACGGTTCCGGCCCAAGGACCCTTAAAAGTGTCGCAGGATTAAATGTCCCTGCACCTACCTCCATGTCATATGGCTGTTGAATCAGACAGCCATATTCGGCCCAGTATTTTTCCAAAGCCATGATCAATTCTTGAAAGGTCATGCACACCCCCTGAAATCTGCCATCCTCTTCTCGTGGTATTATACAGGTGTGTGAAACTAACACCACCATAATGTGATGTCAAGATCACCACTCAAACCAACAACAAACCTTGCAAATAATCGTATGGAAAGATACGATAAAAAGATATATAATTAAGTCAGTCTATTGAAACACTTAAGGGGGTGTTCTTTCTGAGCAATTATCGGGAAGACATGGTCAATTCAGGGACAGGGATAGGGTGACACAAACAGATTTTATAAACGATTCCAGGCGTATGGTTATGGCCAGGGAAAAGATGGTGAAAACCCAGCTTATTCCCCGTGGCATTCGTGACCCAAGAGTACTGGAGGCGATGCGAAAAGTCCCCAGACATAGATTTGTCGAAAAGACACAAATTGAGGAAGCCTACAATGACTATCCCTTGCCAATTGCCCACAACCAGACCATATCCCAGCCATACATCGTAGCCCTTATGACAGAGGCGCTGGAGCTTAAGGGATCTGAAAAGACATTAGAAATAGGCACGGGCAGCGGGTATCAGGCCGCTATCCTGGCAGAACTCAGCAGTAAAGTCTATACTATAGAGAGGATAAGACCTTTGCTTGTCAAGGCCCAAAGGCTTCTCACCGAATTGGGTTATAACAACATATTATTCAAAGCCTTTGATGGCACGCTCGGATGGGAGGAACATGGGCCGTATGACGCCGTAATCGTCACTGCTGGTGCCCCCCAAATACCCCAACCCCTTATAGATCAACTCAAGGAAGGTGGACGGCTCATTATTCCGGTAGGGGACAGGTTCAGTCAGGATCTTCTCAAGATCACGAAAAAAAATGGAGGTTATATAGAGCGCAATCTGGGAGGGTGCCGTTTTGTAAATCTGTTGGGAATCCACGGCTGGAAAGAGTAAATGTCCTGAATTTTGCTTTTGTTATTGACACTTACCTTACATTATCCTATAAAAAATTGGTCCTGTTCCTGTTCTTTGCAGCACCTTGAAAATTCGATCACGGTCTGTAAAACACAACTGCTTAATCTGCCATGATGGCAAAGGTCGTTTATGTGGATATATAGAGAACGGCTTAATTACTATGAAAAACTAAGGCGCTCACTCTATGAGGTTTTGAGGGATGCTCTGGAACGCCGGTTGATGAAAATCTCCCTCGTGGACTCCTTTTATAATTACCAAAAAAGCGGAATTCCGTACAGTTTTCTGGAAAAAAGTGAATTAAAGCCGAAATCCAAGAAGGTCGGAAAGGAATCGGAACTGTTTAACACCTTTATTGTTATTTTTTGTGAAGGGACTGTCAGTCCCAAAATTAAAAATTATATCCGCTTTTTTCCTGAAAACAGTGTTGTCAAAAAAAATCTTGAGTATCTTGCAGACTTCACTTTGTACAAACGATTCCATCACAATCTTAAACACTTTGATAATCCTGGGTTTCTGGATCTTCTTGAAAAATTGCTGAACGTGGATTACGCCCTCCTTATTCAGCAAGATCCCGCCGTCAAAAAGAGAAACAGATATTCCCTGTCACACTTTCACGTAAAGATTGACTGGCCGATTGCAGACGCGGCAGAAGATCTGGCCAGATGGCTCAGGTATATTCAGGGCAGCCTGTATGAGAACGGAGATAATGAAGCCAGGATATTACAAAACAAACTCTTTGAATACTATGGCTGTCATTATAGCGTGGGTGGAAGGAGAACTGCAGGTCTTATTGCTGCCCAGATTTTAAGAAAATCAGATTTCATTTCAACAATATTTGTCTCAAGTTCGGAATCCAGGGCCATGTATAAATATTATGAAAGGGGTGTTTCAAAATTTTATCTCATACAGCTCACTGAAGAACAGGTCAAAGAAACTGCCCACAAAGAACATATAGACGTTGACGCCTTTAAAGCCGCATATTTATACACGGCAGAAAATTTTTATATAGGAATAGCAGAGGCGTCCTATGGTTACACCGTCCACTCCAAACCCCCAAAAGACGGCAAACTCAGAAAACTCAAACCTGCGTACAGCTGGCTCAGGCTCAGGTCAGAACTCATACACCCTAAGATCAATGTGCAGGAGGCAAGACCTATTGTCTACAGCTCACCCTCTATCCTTCAACAATAGACTGCCTCAATACCATGCTTTTTTTCCTTGTTTATCTATTTTACTCTTTTACAAGAAACCAGCTGTCTGTAGATCGATTCCATTTCAAGAGGCGCACAAAACCACCATCTACAACCACCTTGAAATAATCGTGCTCCTGCCCGTACCATCTATCCAGGATTTCTTTCACCTCAAACCTTTGACCGGCCAAAAGGAAACTGACAGGCCTTTCGTTCACCTTATACCCGCAATAGGCTGTTACCTCTATCTTTTGCTCTTTTAGAGATTGCCGCATAACATAATCAATCTGCTACTTATTGTCTCTGCCGCTTTCGGTTCATATCAGGCAGACGTCTTTCATAATCCCTTAGCATATTCGCCACTACTCCTGAAAGACCCACAAGAGCCACAAGATTTGGAAAAGCCATTAAACCGTTGGCTATGTCGGCCAGGTTCCAGACCATCTTAAGGGGTATGGAAGCGCCAACCGGAATCATAATGACATATAGCCAGCGATAGACCTGAGCCGCCTGTCTTCCCGAACGTCCAAAAAGATAATAGACCGAGCGGTCGCCGTAATAACTCCATCCGATGATAGTGGTAAATGAAAAAAATATCAGACCAAAGCTGACCACGAAAGAACCAAACCGAGGCAACCCCTTTTCAAAAGCTGCAGCGGAAAGCGCTGCACCGTTCAGTTCCCCAGCCTGGCAATTATAAAGGCCGCTCATTACAATAATCAGTGCCGTCATGGTGCATATAACTATCGTGTCTATAAACGGACCGAGCATGGCCACACAGCCCTCCCTTACTGGTTCCTTGGTACGGGCAGCGGCATGGGCAATGGCCGCCGAACCGAGGCCAGACTCATTTGAGAATAATCCCCTGGCAATCCCAAAACGCATGGCCTCCCTCACACCATAGCCAACTGCTCCGCCGAGTGCAGACTTAACACCAAAGGCGCCGGCAAATATGGCATGAAAGGCCGCGGGAACCTTTTCGAAATTCAGGGCAATAATTACAAGTGCGGTGCCGACATATACCATGGCCATGAAAGGCACAATCTTTTCGGCCACCCTTGCGATCCGTCTGATCCCCCCGATAATTACGAGTGCCACGATAGACGCCATAAAAGCACCTATGGTCACGGCAACAGGAAAATGAATTTCCGAAGACACTTTACTGAGAAACGGGTCCACCACCGAATTGGCCTGTACCATATTCCCTATCCCAAACGATGCAATAATGGCAAAAAAAGCAAAGGCCGCACCCAGCCATGACATGTTAAGGCCTCTGCTGAGATAGTACATGGGGCCGCCTGCAACTTCACTGTCTCTTATATCACGATAATGATGGGCCAGCATGCAACATGTGAACTTTGTACTCATGCCCACAATTGCGGTCACCCACATCCAGAATACGGCTCCCGGTCCCCCTGCCGTAATTGCAGTGGCTACCCCGGCGATATTTCCGGTACCGATGGTAGCGGCTAATGCTGTGGAAAGCGCTTGCAGATACGTTACCTCACCATCGTCTTCCGGGTCATCCCAGCGACCGCTTACACAATCCCAGCCATGAAAAAAGAGGCGAAACTGTACAAACCGGAGGCGTATGGTCAGATAAACTCCTGTTCCCACCAAAAGGAACATCAAAAAACATCCCCAAATCCAGCCATCAGCTGTTGCGATATACCTCTCTAACACACTCATAGTCAGTTATATGCTTTTTGGCCTTTTTTCCTCTTGATGGGGCTTTTCCATCTTTTTCTTCAGTTCCTCCATCTCCCTTTTCAGGCGGGGCAACACCTCCTTTTCAAGTTTCTCACGGGCAGTCTTCCCAAGCCTGTTTGCCTCTTGGACTAATTCTCCGAGCTCTTTCTCAAGTCTCTTTAGTTCCTCGCTCTCCAAAACCTCTTCCAAACCTTTTGAAAACCCCTCAAGCTGCTCTTTAAGCTTACCTATGCCCTCTTCCAATTCTGCCGCATTTTTGTCCAAAAAGGTTGACAACTTAGTTACACCTTCAACTGTTGCACCGTCCTCTAACGGCCTGCCCCCTTCACGAATTTGAGTTGTCTCAATGGCCATCCTATCTTTTTCCCGGGGATCAGGCACGATAAAAAATCTTGAATATTCTGTGATCATATTTTTGAAGTCTCTCTTTATTGCCACATAAACCAAAAAACGTCCTTCTCTGGAATAGGAAACCTTCTTCACCCTGCCTATATCATTCTGGCCGTAAATAACCCTGTCTCCCTGTTTTAGGCCACGGATCTCATCAAACCGGATTTTCAGGTCCAGAGCGTCCTCCCCATTGCATCCAGATAAAATGGACATCAATATCACAAATATCCCTACTGTTTTTGCCAACATATCTCCCCTCCCTATTAAAGTTGTTCCTATATGAACATATATGGCAATTATGGTAACGCTTCATAAAAGCCAAAGACCAAAGGCATGTTATTCCTTATCGTTATGCCTTTGCACCTACGGCATCCACAAACGATCAAAATTGCTTAACAGGCAGATGTTTATACAATTCTCCGCATGGAACAATAATACCTTATTAATGAAATTAAGAAAACTTATCAATAGCAATACATAATAAACTATTCCTTGACACCATTACCTCGCCGAATCTATCATCTATCTCTATTTGGACTGAAAGGATGGTGGGGATAACGTGTGAATATTAGCTTGGGAGAGGGAAACAATATGAGAGAGAAACAGTACATTGTTGACGATATCACATTAAATGATACCTGGAGGATGTTTCACATCCTGGCCGAATTTGTGGAAGGGTTTGAAGCCATGCCGGAAGTATATCCCGCCGTTAGTATATTTGGCTCAGCCAGAGCAAAACCACAAAGTGAAATTTATAAAACAACGGAAACAGTAGCAAGGCTGCTGGTCAAGAACGGTTTTAACGTCATCTCTGGTGGAGGAGGAGGCGTAATGGAGGCCGCGAACAAAGGTGCTGCCGAGGAGGGAGGAAAATCAGTAGGGCTTCACATACAGCTACCCGAAGAACAGATTCCCAATGAATACGCCAATGTCAGGCTGCAGTTCAAGTATTTTTTCATCAGAAAGGTCATGTTTGTCAAATACGCCGTGGCATATATTATCATGCCCGGAGGCTTTGGCACCCTTGATGAACTGTTTGAGGCCATTACACTTATTCAGACAAAAAGGATAAGATACTTTCCTATCATTTTGATGGATTCTCACTTCTGGAAGGGTATCCTGGACTGGATTAAAGATACGCTGATAAAAGAAGGTACTATTTCCGGGGCCGATTTTGAAATATTTAATGTGGTGGACTCCCCTGAAGAGGCCGTAAGCATTATTAAGCGTAGGGTTATCATCTGATTTGCCCTACAAAGATCTAAAGTCATATAAACTCTAATTAAGGAAAAAACGTTATGATAAAAGTTACTTGTCTGGGAGGTGCAGGATCTGTAAGCGGATCCTGTTTTCTTATTGAAAGCCCTCAAGGTAAAAAGATGCTCGTGGATTGCGGTCTATTCCAGGGAGGCAGCAGGACCGAGAGGCGAAACTGGGAAGATTGGGGGTTTAATCCGGAAGAGATAGAGGTCCTTTTCCTGACTCATGCCCATATTGACCATTCAGGGAGAATTCCAAAGCTGGTTAAGGACGGGTTCCGTGGTCGGATAATCACATCTCCACCCACTGCCGAACTATGTGAGATAATGCTCCTGGATTCGGCACATATCCAGGAGATGGATGCAGAATGGCAAAGCCGGAAAAACAGACGCCAAACCAAAAAAGAGGTTATTCCCCTCTATACCACTGAAGATGCTGAGAAAAGCCTGAAGTTGCTATCACCAAAGGAAAGGGACCATGTAATTGATGTCCATCCCGGCATAAAGGCAAGACTTCGAAACGCAGGGCACATACTGGGTTCTTCCATCCTGGAATTGTGGATTGAAGAGGGAGGGCAATCCATCAAAACGGTCTTCTCAGGGGATCTGGGAAAGAGGCACCAACTGATTGTCCAGGATCCTCATGAGATATTTGACGCTGACTACTTTTTTATAGAATCCACATACGGCAATCGTTTGCACCGTTCTTTTGAGGAAAGTACTAATGAGCTATTGGAGGCCATTAATTACAGTGTATCCCATGGCGAAAAGATTATTATACCCGCCTTTGCTGTAGAGCGAACACAGGAAATTATCTATATCCTGGCCGAATTTTACAGGAAGGGTATGCTACCGGATATTCCGGTCTATCTGGACAGCCCACTTGCCATTAAGGCCACGGAAATCTTTAGAAAAAATAAAAAGTGCTATGATGATGAAGCACGGGCCATACTGGAAAATGGTTATGATCCGTTTGACATGCCTAATCTTAAATTCACGCGTTCCACACAGGAATCGATAGCCATTAATGAAAGATCAGGCCCTGCCATAGTTATAGCTGCAAATGGAATGTGTACGGCAGGACGAATCAAACACCATTTGAAACATAATTTGTGGCGAAAGGGTTCAAGTCTTGTGATTGTAGGATTCCAGGCAAAGGGGACCACTGGACGCAAAATTGTGGATGGGGCAAAACATGTGAAAATATTCAGGGAAAATGTATCCGTCAGAGCCAGGGTGTTTACTATTGGAGGATTCTCAGCACATGCCGATCAATCCGAGCTCCTTGAATGGGTTTCCCATTTTGAGTCCGATCCAGAGGTATTCGTTATTCATGGTGAGCCCGAGGCAAGCAACTCATTGGCCCAGGAAATCAGAAATCGCTTTAGCCTGACAGTCCATGTCCCTGAGTGGAAAGAGCAACTCATATTAGGTCCAAGCAAGGCCACCAGGGAAACACCGTCTGAACGCCCCCCAGATTCAAAGGCAATGATACTCAATACCATTCAGGACCTGAAAACCGAACTTGAAACACTGAGCCGGAGAATAGAATCGGACACAGACAAGCAAGAAGACAAACTGGGCGAATATGAACTTGACCGCCTTAAATATATCAAGGAGGAACTCCAGGCAATTCTTAATCAATAAACAGACTATAATTTTCCTTCCTGGACAAGGCGGGCAAAGTGCTCAAAGGAACGATCGTAGGTGGCCTCTGCCTGGGGTGTAAAACAGCATCCCGGAAGCTGCCTTGACTCAAGATGATAGCTGATACACTCGCAACAAATACCTTTTCTTGTACAAGGTTCATATGTGCATAGGCACTTTTTCTTATTATTTTCCTTATTGCATTCCATTATTATCTTTTTCTCCTTCCTTTCCAGACCTCCTCTCTTGCAAAATCACGGATAGATTTACCCCCTGATTTTTCGAACATCCTGATCCAGGAATTTACACGATCTTTACCATAGGCATCTTCCCATGCCCTTAATATGGTGTCAATCGGCACATCAGCATAATTTCCGTGATCAGTTACATATTCCATGAATTCCTTGTTCTCAATATTATATGGCTGGAAGATAGAATCTTCACGACCATTAAACTCAAGTGGGGCCACATTGTGAATTTTGCACAGCTTTGCATTAAATGCCGGTGTTGCCTTGACCCATTTGCCTTCCAGGAAAAATTCGGTCACACCATGATATACAAAAAGATCATCGCCGAAAAATTCAATGAGCTGTCTTGTGGCAAGATGATTCCGCACATCAAAAAATGCCAGTCTTGAAGGAATCCCCAATGCCCTTCCAAGGGCACAAAGAAGCGATGCCTTGGGGATACAAAACCCCCTGCCTTTTTCTAAAATGTTACTGGCCCTATAATGTTCTGGGAGAAAAAACGGTGAATAAGGATCATACCAGATACCGTCTCTGACCGCATAGTATATTTTTATCGCCCGCTCCACAGGGTCCTTGCTCCCGCCAATCGCATCCATTGCATAATCAATGACCCTCTTATGGTCACTATCTATGACGGACGTGGGGGCAAGATATATCTCATATGTTGCATCCATTGCAGGTTCCTTGCCTTTTCAGGCTAATTCAAGAGTGCTCTGATGTACCACAAATCAGGCATACAGTCAAAAGAAAGCCCTTATTCTTTATTGACACGTAATCACTTTATAGCTAATTTATAGCCAAAACATGGGAAACCTGTGCAATGATGCAAAAAAGTTAATAATCAATTAAAATGTCAGAAGAAAAAAAAATCAGCAAAAAAAAGGCGGTCCATGAGACCGAGAGCCAGGGTAAAGTAAAATTTGAGATCTATGGCGAAGAGATGGTAGAAAAATTAGTCAAACTCAGCGGCAATAGCGGCCGGGTCTATCTTCCGCCCGACTGGGTAGGCCGTCGCGTAAAAATAATCCGGATCGACTGAAAAATCGGAGAGATAAAGGAATGAGTAACCTTGCCAACAAGATCCTAATCAGAAAAATGAGGATTGGAGATACAGATGATATCATGAAGATTCAGGCCGCGATCACCCAAACATCCGTAAAGACGGATTTCAAACGGATCATAAGGGAACAACTCCAAAAGGAGGAAGAGGCGAGTTTTGTCGCTGAGATAGATGGCAGAGTTGTGGGATATATGATAAGCCATATTGTCCATGGGGGATTTGGCCTTGAAAAGGGTGCCTGGATCGTAACTTTCGGTGTAGACCCGGAATTTATGGGACGGGGTATAGGTAAAAGACTGGCAGAGGAAATATTCAATGTATATTGTAAGATGGGCATAAAGGCCATCTATACCACTGTGAGATGGGATTCTGTAGATCTTCTCTCTTTTTTCAAGACCTTGGGATTTGACAGAAGTCGTTTTATTAACCTCAGAAAAGAGTTGGATTCTTGACAAAACATATTCTTAATAATACCCCCACATACCTATTTCACTACCCATGATCACCATAAAAGATAAACACAAAACATAAAGCCGCACCTTTTAACTGCTATTGCTCTCTGCTGATGCTCCTTCTTGTTTTATTTCGACTTTTCCCTGTCTGGCAGAAATCCCTCAAAGATTATGGCTCAATTTTTGGAAAGGTTGTGTCTAAAAGTACTAACCATATAATAAGACGATAAGGAATTTTTGCGATATGATAACCGTAGGCATAGATTGCGGTGCCAGAAATACAAAGATAATAGTATTACATGACGGAAATATAGCAGGAAAGGATTCTGTTCCAACAGGTTTTGACCAGGAAAAGACTACAAATGAATCATTGGATAGGGCCCTTAAAGAGGCCGATCTTTCAAAAAAGGACATTCAGAAAATTGCAGGGACAGGATCCTACTACGAGGCCATCAAGATGGCCGGAATACGGGTCAATGATCTCAAGGCAATATCAAAGGCGGCCAATTTTTTCTTTCCGAATGCAAGGACTGTCATAGATGTGGGAGCCGAGGAAAGCAGGGTAGTCAAAATTGGTCAACACGGGAACATATTAGACTTTGCCATTAACGAAAAGTGCGCTGCAGGCGCGGGATCCTTTATCGAGAGCATGGCCCGAGCGCTTGAGATACCGTTAGATGAACTTGGGGCCATGGCCCTTGAATCAAACAAAAAGATACTCATGAATGCCCAGTGCGTAATCTTTGCAGAATCCGAGGTAGTGAGTCTCATCCATGCCAAGATCCCAAAAGCAGATATCAGCAAGGCGATCCATGACTCAATGGCAAATCGCATCGTTTCCATGATCCTCAGGATCGGTATACATGAAGATGTAACAATGATTGGTGGTGTGGCCCATAATCCTGGGATGGTAGAGGCCGTGAAGCAAAAATTACAAGTACACAAAATCTATGTCCCTGAAAATCCGGAATTCGGTGCTGCTGTCGGTGCAGCCGTTGTTGCCGCAGAGGAAACCTTAACCTAAATATTTCAAAAATATTTTTGGAGATAAAAAAATGTCGGGAGAGGAAAAGCAGGAATTCTGGAGATGGAGAGAATCTAACTGGAAAAACCCAGATATAGATTGGAAAAAGGCCAGATTCATTACAGCAGG
>CAZQAA010000048.1:0-4038 GCA_964591255.1 uncultured Desulfobacterales bacterium
TTAATATAAAACAAGTCATCTGTTTGAAACAGATTGTTTCGTATCCAATCATACCTGGAGCTTGATGATAATTGGCCTGTTTAAAGATGCCAAACTGATTCATATAATATTTATTAACACTAAAGGAGTTGCTCAATGTCTAATAACCTCTTCATCATCCCCACTGAACCCAGGTGTGGAAAATCAGCCGTATCATTAGGAATGATGGAGCTCCTGCTCAGGAGCGTAGACAGTGTCGCCTTTTTTCGTCCCATAATCAATCCCGACCAGGATACAAAACAAAAAGATAATAATGTAGACCTTATCTCCTCCTATTATAAGCTGGATCTCCCATACGAAAAGATGTATGCCTTTACTACGGAACAGGCCGACAACCTGATTACGGACGGCCGACAAGAAGAACTTTTCGAAGGCATTCTCAACAAGTACAAGGCATTGGAACAGGATTATGATTTTATCTTGTGTGAAGGCATCGATTTTAAGAGTTCAGCCTCTGCCTTTGAATTTGATCTTAATGCCGAGATCGCCGGGAACCTGGGTTGCCCCGTTCTCCTGGTGGCAAATGCCCACTGTAAAAAAACGGAAGAGATCATACGCTCAATTGAACTGGCCATTGATTCCCTGACTGATAAGGCCTTAGACATCATTGCCGCCGTTATCAACAGGGTGGACAGCCGGAATGAACAACAATTAAAAAAGCGGTTAGAAAAAGAGAAACTGGCATCAAGGTTATCCCTATACACAATTCCAGACATCAAGGAACTCGGCAGCCCAAGGGTTCGGGAAATTGCCGAGGCCATGAATGCCAAGGTCCTCTATGGCAAGGAGCACCTGGACAGGCACGTTCACAGCTTTACCGTGGCTGCCATGTATCTGGCAAATTTTCTGGAAAGGATTGAACACGGAACGCTCGTGGTCACTCCAGGAGACAGGTCTGATGTAATAGTGGCATGTCTCTCTTCTGTTTCCTCATTATCCATGCCAAACATCTCAGGAATACTGTTAACCGGCGGCCTGAGGCCTGAAAAACCCATACGCAGATTAATAGAAGGATTCACTGCCATGATCCCTATCTTGAGTGTTAAAGAGAACACCTTTCCGGCGGCGAGAAATGTGGACAATATTCATGCGGTGATCGCACCGGATGACAAGAGGAAGATAGCGTTGGCCTTAGAGGTGTTCGAAAAAAATATCGATGTGGAAAAATTGGGAGATAAAATCATCAAGACCAAGAGTTCTATAGTAACGCCCAAAATGTTCGAATACAGATTGATTCAAAAAGCACGAGAACATATACAGCATATCGTGCTGCCGGAAGGTGAAGACGAAAGGATATTACGTGCCGCAGAGACGGTATTGCGTAGGGAAGTAGTTCGTCTGACGCTTATAGGTAATCCCCAGCGGATCCGGGACAAGATAAATCTTTTGGGACTACGGATGGAGGAGGTAGAGATTATTGATCCCCAAAAGTCCCCTCTGTTTGATGACTATGCCCATACATACTACGAACTGAGGAAACATAAAGGTATAACCGAAGAGATGGCCGCAGACAGCATGAGCGATGCGGGCTTTTTCGGTACAATGATGGTCTATAAGGAAGATGCTGACGGGATGCTTTCGGGTGCGATTCACACTACGGCAGACACCATCCGCCCTGCCCTAAAGATCATCAAGACAAAACCCTCTTTTTCCATTGTCTCCAGTGTGTCTTTTATGTGCCTGAAGGATAGAGTCCTGATATACGGAGACTGTGCGGTAAATCCAAATCCCAATGCAAAGGAGCTGGCTGAAATTGCGGTCAGTGCCGCCCAAACCGCTATGGTCTTTGGTATTGAACCGAGAGTAGCCATGCTCTCCTATTCCACCGGTGAGTCGGGGAAAGGAAAAGATGTGGACAAAGTGCGAGAGGCTGTCAAGATTGCAAAACAGCTATCAAAAAACCTTCATGTGGATATGAAACTTGAAGGACCCATTCAGTATGATGCTGCAATTGATAGCCAAGTGGCAAAAATCAAGATGCCCGAAAGTGAGGTTGCGGGCAAGGCCACAGTCTTTATCTTCCCTGATCTTAATACAGGAAATATACATATAAGGCCGTTCAGAGATCGGCCGGTGCAGTTGCAATAGGTCCGGTATTGCAGGGACTCAATAGGCCAGTAAACGATCTGAGCCGTGGGTGTACAGTTAAGGACGTTATTAATACCATAGCCATCACTGCAATTCAGGCCCAAGCGGAAAAGGGACTGCTTTGAAAATATTGGTCATAAACACAGGGAGTTCATCAATCAAATACCGGTTGTTTGATATGGCTGGGGAAAAGACATTGGCCTCAGGTATTGCCGAACAGATCGGTGAAGATTCAGGCAAGTTGACTCACAATGTAATAGACACCTCCACAGGAAAGAAGAGAGAAACCAGAACAAGCCGTCGATTCGCAAACCATCAAGAGGCACTCAGATGTATTGTTGATCTGTTGATAAATACCAGACAGCGTGTCATACAGAACAAGTCAGAGATTTCCGGAATAGGACATCGTGTCGTACATGGAGGAGAGGCCCTCCGCGCCCCGACTATTGTAGACAGACATGTAATTGAGGCTATAAAGGAGAACATACCCCTTGCTCCTCTGCATAATCCCCCGAACCTGACCGGAATTGAGGTGGCTGCATCAATCTTTCCGGAATCCCTCCAGGTTGCGGTATTTGATACCGCCTTTCACCAAACCATACCGGCCGAGTCATTTATATACGCACTCCCTTATGATCTATACAAAAAACACAGAATACGCAGATACGGTTTTCACGGGACATCACACCAATATGTGGCTGAGGCATGTGCAGAGTTCTTGGGCAAGCCTTTAAGTGAATTAAACTTAATAACTATTCACCTGGGTAACGGCTCCAGTATGGCTGCACTAAAAAATGGCAAGTGCATAGACACCAGCATGGGCATGACCCCCTTAGAGGGTCTGGTCATGGGAACACGATGCGGCAATATAGATCCAGCCATTCCTTTCTTTCTGGCAAATCATCTGAAAATGTCCTTAAAAGAGATAGACAGACTCTTAAACAAAGATAGCGGACTTAAAGGAATCTGCGGTGCAAACGATATGAGGGAAGTATTGAAGAAAAGAGACGCAGGAGACAATTTGGCTCAACTGGCTGTAGAGATCTACTGTTACAGGATCAAAAAATATATCGGCGCCTTTTTTGCGGCTATTGGTGATCTCCATGCCCTTGTATTTACAGGCGGTATCGGAGAAAACGCTCCGGAGATCCGGGAACTCAGCTGTCATGGATTAGGCCGGCTGGGTATTAAGATCAATGCAAGAAAGAACAATAATATTCTAAAACTGCCTGCAGAAATTGAATCCCGGCAAAGCAAGGTGAAGATAGTTGTGATACCGACCAATGAAGAATTGAAGATCGCCCGTGAGACCAAAAATATACTTGAGATGGAGAGGCATGATGAGATTAACAGAATTGACCGAGTGGAAAGACCTTGAGTCCCATTTCCAGCAGATACAACATGTTCATCTGAAGGAACTCTTCAGAGGAGACCCCCTTCGTGCGAACAAGTTCACCCTGAATGGGCTTGGGCTATATGTGGATTTCTCGAAGAACAGGATCACGGAAAAGACCGTGCAGCTCTTAGTGAAACTGGCAAAGGCCGCTGGTCTGAAAGATGCGATAAAAGAGATGTTCGAGGGCAAGAGGATCAATAAAACGGAGAATCGTCCGGTACTCCATATAGCCCTAAGGAACCGTTCCAATAGGCCGATATATGTAAATGACAGGGATGTAATGCCTGATGTCAATGCAGTCCTTGAAAAGATGGCCGATTTTTCCCATAGGGTCAGGACAGGCAAGTGGAAAGGCTTTACGGGTAAGCGAATAAAAAACATAGTAAATGTAGGGATTGGAGGCTCAGATCTGGGACCGGCCTTTGCATGTGAGGCCTTAAGATACTATTCTGATCGTAATCTGAACGTCTCTTTTGTATCAAATGTGGATCCAACACACATCATGGAAACCCTTA
>CAZQAA010000049.1:0-5627 GCA_964591255.1 uncultured Desulfobacterales bacterium
AAAAGGGTATACAGGGCAAAGTCCATGGCCCTGTGCATTGCTGGATCCGGGCATGGTGTAATTTTTCTCAGCTCTTGAAGCTCATATACATATCTCAATTGTTCATTTGTAAATTGTACAGTTTGCCTGAGCTTGTCCATATCAAGCTCATTTCCACTCATATTCCCTAACTCCTTGTATGCGTTGATTATCTCGGTTTTATAATAATCAAATGCCCGTTGATTACTGTAGTAAGGGGCGTCAATAATGACATACGGAGCGCCGGTAAGCTTGGCCATGTACTGGAATAATAGATTACTCGGATCACATGGTACAGAAGGCTTCAGGAAATAATCGGGAGCTGGCACGCTTCCCGCAAGATATGCACCAAGAAATCCCTTTTGCCCGGAACACAGGTGAGCAGGAAACCCCTCTGCCTCCAGGATATCTATCTCCTCTTCACATCCCTCATTAAAGAGTGCCGCCATAAGGATGGTAATGGTTTCAATACATACGGGGATCATATTCATGGATATACACAGCTGAGGAGATGTTTCAAAAAAATGATATACCAATTTTTTCCCCTCATCCATCCCACTTAGGACAAAATCCAGATATTCTCCGTATGCCTTGACAAAGGCCAGCACCACATTTCTGTTTTTGGGACGAAGTGCAGCATCCACTGTGTCGAGTTGCAGCATGCCTACCACCTTTTTGGTATAATCATCCGCCGAGGCCAGCAGGCCTTCTATATCTAGTTCTGCCAGGCTGAGGGCGCCTGAGTTTATGCCCGCCTCAATTACTCCGCAGGTAACCCTTAACCTTTCAAACCATTCACGGGGTATCTCTTTCATTTTTACTTCCTCCTTTCAAGTCTTTCAAGGAATGCCTGGATTCTGGTTTTAAGCCTTCCCCGGTCAGAGGGCATGTATTCTCTTTCAAGAATAATTGTTGGTATGCCTTCTTCTTCCAGGAATTTTGATTCCATGGGAG
This sequence comes from uncultured Desulfobacterales bacterium, assembly GCA_964591255.1. GTDB lineage: Bacteria > Desulfobacterota > DSM-4660 > Desulfatiglandales > Desulfatiglandaceae > CAZQAA01. The sequence continues at coordinate 973 of CAZQAA010000049.1, forward strand.
ATTCAGCTCCGTGATTGTCGCAGAAGGATATACGCTGGAAAACAATACCATCCACATTGGCCTTTTTTGCTATGGTACGCGTTTCGTCCAGCCTCCTATCAAATTCTCCCTGCATGCGCGGGCATGGGTTATGCCAGTAGTAACGTCTTGCTATCGATTCCAGGGGATCGCCCGTATCTTCTACAGGGGTATCAAAGTGCCTGAATCCATAACAAAGGTTATCTGCAACCACCAGACCTCCAGCTTCCTCTATGAGTTCCAACAGAAATGTGTCATCCATGAAACTCCCCGCTACCATGATGCGGGCCTTATGATTTGTTATTCCGGGACGGGCCTTTATCTCGTCAAGGGCTTTTCGCATCAAATCGTTAAAAACCTTTTTTGGAGTGGTAAAGGCCGCAATAGCAAGTTTCATGGCCTCGGTACCGCTGACAGGAGGATTGTCTGCCTTCCTCAGGTCATAAAGTTCCAGCATCAGCTTCCGGGTTTCATTATGTATGTCTATTGCCTCTTTTAGTTTTTCCTTATCAAGGGGCATAACTCCAAACGTGGAAGCAAGATTTTCACCAAATTTTTTTATGTCATCCAGATACCACTGGAACCGTTTTTCTGATATGGCATGAGGGATTGTGATCATGTCCACGAACTTCGTATTAATCTTTTTGGCCCAGATGTCATAAGTCCTTCGCAGCTGTTCACATCCATTCAAAAAGCAAAATCCGTCTAAGAAATCATATTCTCCTTCAAAGCCTAATTGGAGAAGGCATCTTGCGTAAGTACAATTAAATCTATGCAGGTATACATCCGCCTTGTCTGTGGCGGTACAGCCTGTTGCCCCTGCCCGGTATGGCAACATACCCGCGGCATAAATGATTTCTTCAGGCGCATAGGTACACAAATACCCTATTATCCTTTTACCCGCTTTTTTCCATTCCTGGACATGAGGATTTTCCATCCTCACCGGGGTGTTCAGGAGTTCATCTAATGGTCCTAATTCTGCTAAGGCTTCCATATTTTACCTCCTTGTCTGTAAATGTTGTGCCGGTTTTTTTGCCTGGCCGCAGAGAACAATGTTTCTGTTGCCTTTAATTCAGTTTTGTGCATTTCCTGGGATTTTTTTTCAAGCTTTCCTAATACGTTTAACAGCGTTTCGTGCTCTTCTCTTGAGAGGACCGACAGGAATTCTCCATTCACCGTTTCATAGGCCTTCCACAACCCATCTTTCAACGTCTTTGCCTTTTCGGTAAGTTTAACAATAATAGACCTGCGGTCTTTTGAATTTAATTCCCTCTTTAGCAACCCCTTTTTTTCCAGCCGATCCAGAATGCCCGTGAGCGTTGAGGAATTAAGGGCCAACTTTGCCGAAAGCTCATTGGGTGAAGCCCCATCCTTTTCGTAAAGGGCGAGCAGGATGAAAAGTTGGGAGACCGTCAGCTTGTAGGCCTTTATATGAGGCCCATAGCACCTCAACATCTTCCTAAACGTCTTCCCTGTTATGTAGCAAAGGCAGTCAGAAAGAGTCATATTTGCCATAGGTGTTTACTCCTTGTCTGATTATTTAAGATATTATTTTAATGTGGATCCCTCAGGTTACAAACGTACGGTCTAATTAAAAGGAGTATATAAACATGAACCATGCATTGGCTCCTTCTGTCCTGTTCTTTGCTGCCATCTCCCATTGACTCCTTAGGGATAAAAACCAGTTTTTTTTATGATACCAGATACCCGGGCCGACAGAAAAAACCTGCCCTTTGCACCCCTCATCAGTTTTTAAACGCTGCCGGATTCCTGATGGTACAGTATTGTCCAGGTCGTAATCATCATCCGTAGTCTGTTTATAGTAATAACCTGTTAGGCCTATTCTCAGGTTATCATTGATGGCATATGAGGTGGTATAATCAAGATGGAATTCTTGGCCCGGATCCCGGTCCACATTGATTCCATATATTGTAGGGCAGTCATCCTGTGTGGTGTTAATAGAATACATGAGCTTGGATGATATATCCCAGCGTTTAGTCAAAAAAAGGGTAAAGGAGACGATTGGTTCAAATGTCCAGTAATTATGTCGGATATAGGCAAGGTTATCGTCATCCTGGCCGCCGGTGGGGATAAAGACATCTGCGGTGAAAAACCAGTGAAACCTGTTATTAAAGAGATGATAGCCAATGATACACGGCGTATAGATGATACACGGGATGCCGTCATCTTTATAATGGCGTTTGTTTTTCGGCCCCACGGGTACGTTGAAGCGCACATCTGCATCAACATAGGGGATAAACACCTGGGTGGCACAGGTTCCTCCCAGAAATTTTTTATCAGTGACCCAGACAAACCTTAGAATATCCGCCCATACAGTGGATTCATCAAATGCATCAATCTTGTGGGCGCCATTGTCCATCATCTGATTTGCCTTGTAAAACAGAGTATAATTTTTAAAATAGAAGCCAGGTGGAGGCACCATGCCACATAAAAACCCTTCTGCACCATTAGCATAGGGGGTACCACCTCCGGCCCTTGCCCCTCTTTCGCCCATACCTAACAGTACTACTATTAATAACCCAGCTAATATTCCCCTCCGCATATTTTATGCCTCCTGCTGAATAGTTTGATATATTTATCAATATAATTATTTGTTGTCAACAGAAAAAATTTGTATACGTATTTTTTTTATATAATTTACACGCATGTGAAATTTTTTATGCAGATGATGAATGGTCGTATCTGGAAATTGATCGTGGGATTGGGAAGGATGACTGTTGCATGTTAAACTGGTTCACCGGCATGTAAACACCACGCCGGATTTTGTTGTTTTTTGGACTATAAGATTTTCTTCTTCAAGATACCTAAGATATGCAAGCGAGAGGGTAAGAATAAAGAAATAGCTTAAGCTTAGACCTGAATCGTATGACCGAAAACCCTGGTCGCAAACCTGGGAAAGAGTCAATGGCCCTTTTTTGAGCAGGCGGAGTACATCTTCTATCTTGTGCCGGATAAAGCCTGTCACATCATCTATCCGCCGGCCTGGATCATGTATTGGTTTACCATGGGAAGGAAGTATCATGCTGATCTCCATGCCTTTTACCTTTTCCAGGGTTTTTAAATAGTCCTTAAGGGGATTGTACTTTATGGTATGAGGATATATTCCCACATGAGGAAACTCATCCCGCAGGATAAAGTCACCCCCAAAAAGGATCCTCTTTTTGGGAAGCAGAAATGATATATGGCCGGGAGTGTGGCCCGGAGTGGACACTACCTCGAGTTGTCCTGTGGCTGTCTCAATTTTTTCGCCATCAGAGATGAAATGGATCCTGTCGGGGCCGATCAAGAGTTGCTTGTATGAGGCTAATTCTTTTTTCAGATAATCAATGGTGGTCTGGGGCACACCGAAAGAACCGAAAAACTCTCCCATCTTTTCAGGATATTCGTGCAGGTAAGCCTTTAGGAAGTCAAGAATCTCTTTGTCTTCTTTTGTCATGTAAATAGATGCTGCCGATAGATCCTTAAGACGGGTGGCGAGCCCGCAGTGGTCCAGATGATAATGGGTTATGTAAATGTCCCTTATATCCTGTGGGTTACAGCCGATTCTACTGAATGCCTCTCCCATGGAGCTGAATGCCTCGTCGGTATTAAGCCCGGCGTCCAACAGAATGTAGCCGTCTCTTCGTTTGATTAGATAAACGGTTACATCCTGCAGATAAGATTTGTTACCTAAGGGGAGTTTAACTGGTGTCCATATCCTGGTCATTAAATACCTCCCGGACCGATATCAAAACGGATCTATCTTCTTGCCGACCGCTCTTTCCAGGTCTGCAAGAGAAATATGGTATCCGTATACGGCACTGTAATAATTCATTTCCGCTTCTGTGAGGAATGTCCTTGCATCCAGTACATCCGTGGAAACGGCCATCTGTTCCCTGTATTGGAGATTGGTGAGCCTGTAGTTTTCCTTCGCCTGCTGGAGCGCAACCCTGGCGGTTTCTATGTTTTCCCGGGCTACGTTGACCCTGAGCCATGCCTGTTTGATCTGCAAACTGATTTCATTATCAACGCTCTTGAGCCGATATCTGATAGCATCTCTTTCGTGGATCGATTTTTGGGTTTCATAAGACACCTTGCCCCATTCAAAGGGGATCCATCTGGCCTCAATTCCAATGATTGCATTATATGAGTTTTGAAAATCATTATCTCCTGCAGCAAGGTCGTCTCCATGACGTTCATAGCGTCCCACAAGGGCAACCGTGGGGTAATAACCACTTTTTGCAAGCCGTATCGCCAATTCAGCCTGTTGGAGCCGCAGGGCTAAAGCCTTACGTTCTGGCCGGGTAATTCTGCCCATATCTATAAGCCTTTTAAGGTTACAGGAACAAGAAGGTATCTCTTGTATGTCTTCCAGTTTCAGGGGGGTTGTCACGGCTTGATCAAGCAGGACGTTAAGGGCCGCCTTGGCTGTTTTCAGCATGCTGGCTGAACGTACTTCTTCCTGATGGGCTGCAGCCAGGGCCACTTGAGAGCGGAGCAAGTCATTATACGGAATGAGCCCGTGCCTGTAAAACCCTTTGGCATCCTTTACATGGGATGTAAGCTGACAAACTGCCTCGTGTGCCACTTCCAGGGAACGTTTTGCAAGGAGCACATTTAAATATGAATATTTCACG
>CAZQAA010000050.1:0-6219 GCA_964591255.1 uncultured Desulfobacterales bacterium
GCCGACGCCATACCTTCGCTGAGTTTTAATACCACATTGCCCACAAAGCCATCACATACAATGATTTCCACATTACCTGTAAATATGTCGCGGCCCTCCACATATCCCACAAAATTGAGCCGGCTTTTTTCAAACAATTTCCTGGCCATTTGGACCAATTCATTACCTTTGCCGCCCTCCTCCCCAATACTCAAAAGGCCTATTTTTGGGTTTTCCATGTCTAAACATGAAGCTGCAAAGGCCTCTGCCATGGCGCCAAACTGGAAAAGATGGGCAGGACGACAATCCACATTGGCACCAACATCAATCAAAATCACATCACCCTTTTCACCCGGCAATATACCAGCTATAGCAGGCCGTTCGACCCCATCTATTATACCTAAACACAGCACACCGGCGGCCAAGATTGACCCTGAATTACCGGCGCTTACCACTGCATCCACCACGCCTCTTTTTACAAGATCAAATGCAACCCTTATAGAAGCATCTTTTTTTTGACGAACCGCCTTCATAGGAGCTTCGTCCATCCTTATTGTCTCTGTACAGTGATGAACAGATATTCGGTCCACAGACGAATAAAGCGCGAGTTCATCAGCTATAATCTGTTTATGCCCTACAAGGGTCACCTTGATATCCAGTTGGGATACGGCTTCAACTGCACCACGCACAGCTGCATGAGGGGCATAATCCCCTCCCATAGCATCCACAGCTATATTCATTGCCGTCAAATCTCTTTGGTTTTGATTATAGCCCTACCCTTATAGGTTCCACACTCAAGGCATACATGATGAGGTAATACGGGCTCATGACAACGAGGGCAAGTAGCCACATTGGGGATTTTTATGCCATCATGAGATCGACGCATCCCACGTCTAGATTTTGATCTTTTTTTCTTCGGTACAGCCATTATCCGACAATTTTCTCCTTAATCTATTTTCAATTCTTTCAATTTTAAAAAGCCAGGGTGTCCTTTTTCACGGATACAGCTACATTCTTCTAAATTCAGGTTGCATCCACACTCCGGACACAGACCGGCACAATCTTCACTGCACAGGGCTTTCATAGGCAATGCAAGATAAATCTGGCCCCTGATTATATTGTCAATATCGACTTTGTCGCCTGAGACAAAGTCGACCCACATGTCATCTTCTCTGAGTTCAACTTCTTCAGTACTGGTCTCCGCCGGTACCTGAGTGAGAAACAATCTGAATTCAGATGCCAAATCAGCATGGTAAGCCTCAATACATCTGCCACACCTTAACAAAACTCCTCCATGCAACTCACCTTCAAGAATATAACCGTTCCTTACTTTGGAGACAAGTATATGTACCGTTAAAGGGCCATCAAGTCCCAAGATCTGCCCACTTTCATCTTCCTCCCCCCACCAATCAGACTTCAAACTAAAACCGAAGCTGCAAGGACGATGCAGGGCAGATCTTAAATCAATGAGCATAACCAAAATCCCTTACAAACAGCGATAAATCTTGCCGTTTGAATAAAAAGAAGCCTTTAAATATATAAGACCCCTCTTCATTGTCAAGAAAATACTCGTTTTTTAATCATTCCTGATGCACAAGAAACAAAAAAGGCCAAACCGGCAACCATGATGATGGCAGCTCCTGATGTCAGATCATACTGGTACGAAAGATATAGGCCACAAATGGTAAAAAAGATACCTAACAAAGAAGACATTACCATCATTTCACCAAGTGAGTGTGTATAATTCTCCGCAATATAGGGAGGTATGGTCAGCAATGCGATTACTAAAATAAGACCCACCACTCTTATGGTCATCACCACGGAAAAGGCCGTCATTCCCAGTAGTACGAAATAAAGGGTAGTTACAGGAATACCTATAACATAAGCGAATTCCTCATCATAGGACATTGCAAGAAATTCTTTGTAGAAGACAGAGATTACCAAAAGTGATAGCACACCAAAAAGCATCATAAGCCAAATATCCACTTTCGGGACAGCAAGAATACTGCCAAACAGATAGCTCATAAGATCTACATTATATCCAGGAGTCAAATCGACAAGTATGACACCAACGGCCATACCGACCGCCCAAAGAACTCCAATGATGGCATCGGACCTGTGTCTATTTCTCAGGCTCACCATCCCCATAATCATCGAGGCCGTAACAGCAAAAAGCATTGCCCCCAAGGCAGGAGAAAAACCAAAGTAAAACGCCAGCCCTATTCCCCCATATGCTGCATGAGCAATACCACCTGAGAGAAATACCAACCTGTTGACTACCACAAGGGTTCCTATAATGCCACATAGGATACTGACCAGGATACCGGCAAACAGGGCATTTCTCATAAATTCAAACTGTAGTGCATCCCACATAATTACTATTTCTCCTCATGAGATGGAAATACTCTATGAGGAAGTCCATGAGCGATCAAATCCACAGGACATTGATATGCCATTTCGATCATCTCAGTGGTAATCTGTCCTTCTCCATGGAATATAAGCGTGCGATTCACACAGGCCACCGACTTTGCATATCTAGAAATAACGCCGATATCGTGCGTGATAACCACTATCGTAACCTTCTCGTTTAATTTTCTCAAAAATTCGTAAATATCTGTTTCAAACTCGGGATCTGTCCCTGCAGTAGGCTCATCGAGAAAGAGAATTTCAGGGTCTGTAACCAATGCCCTTGCAATAAATACCCTCTGCCTCTGCCCTCCGGACAATTTACCTATTGGCTTGAACCGGTAATCCCACATTCCAACTTTTTTCAGGGCCTTCTCCACTTTAAGACGGTCTTGCCAGGAATACCATCTTCCAAGCCTTGATCTGGACAGTCTGCCCATCATCGCTATTTCCATGACAGATACGGGAAATGTGAGGTTGAAATCCGTATGCTGAGGCATATATCCTATCCTGTGATTTCCATGGTGGGGTGGCTCTCCCAAAATGTCTATTGTCCCCGTATCAGGCTTCAGGATACCGATCAAAAGCTTAAGCAATGTTGTCTTTCCCCCCCCGTTCGGTCCGAGGACAACTACGAAATCACCCTGCTTCACCGTAAAAGTAATGTCTTGAAGTACAGGAATCTTATCGTAGGAAAACCAGACATTCCTCACATCAACTGCATTGCTTGTCATAACAGCTCTCGTCCTTTAACCTGATTGCTTGTTTGGCAAATAAATTTTCATTGGGTAATTATATTCAGACTAAAATCAGCCGCCTTTGCCGAATGGGTCAATGCGCCAACTGAGATAAGGTCTACACCAGTCTTTGCAACATCAAGTATATTATCCATATTGATACCTCCCGAGGCCTCAAGCATAACCTTTCCATGGACAAGATCAACCGCCTGCCTCATTTCATCTAAAGACATGTTGTCGAGTAAAATGGCATCCACTCCGGCCTCTAGGGCCTCTTTCACTCCCGCTATATTCTCTACTTCCACCTCTATTTTTAATGTATGCTGCACACTCTTCCTCATGTATTCCACGGCCGCAGTGATAGAACCGGCTGCCTTAATATGATTGTCTTTTATTAGGATGCCATCAAAGAGACCGAAACGGTGATTGAATGCTCCACCCATCCTTACAGCATATTTATCAAAGAACCTAAACCCTGGCACTGTTTTTCTTGTGTCAAGAAGCCTTACCTTTAAGGGAAATATCTTGCTCACAAACTTATGGGTTAGCGTAGCTATCCCGCTCATCCGCTGCAAAAAATTCAGGGCCGTCCGTTCGCCTTTCAAGATAATGGCTAACGAGCCTTTGAGTATGCAAACCGGCTGGCCGGCAGGGACATGATCACCATCTTCAAAACAGTTCTCAAAATCAATCTCGGGACTCAGGGCATTAAAGACCTCTTTAAAAACCGGAAGACCTGCAAGGACCAAATCTTCCCGTGCGACCAGAGAAGCCTTTCCCCTGGCCAAAGGGCTTACAATAGCATCAGTAGTCAGATCTCCAGTCCCTATATCTTCTTCAAGGGCCAGAAGAATCATACGTTTTACAAGCGGGTTATCTTCAAGCATCAATATCCTCAAGAAGCAACAGATTCTGTTTCAGTTTGTCCTGTCTGACAGAAAGGGTTTCAGCCTTTTTCCGCACCTCTTCTACTATATGGAGCGGGGCTTTTTCCAGGAAGGCCTTGTTGCCGAGCTTGTTATTGGATATTTCAAGATCTTTCTGGATCTTTTGAATCTCTTTTCTAAGCCGTTTCTTTTCTTCCTCAAAATCAATAAGCCCTTTAAGGAGCACATGAACCGAATTCCCCCCATATACTACTGTGGCAGATGCATCCGGTTTGGGCATGTCCAGGCCAATAAAAACAGTATGCGCCTTTGCAAGGTTCTGAATATGAACCAAATTACGCCGCATGCATTCAGCCTCTGCCTCGTCACTGGCATCAATTACCACCTCGAGCTTGCTTGAGGGAGGAATATTCATCTCACCGCGAATATTACGGATTCCGGTAATAATGCCCTTTAACAGATCCATATCTTTCAATGCCTGCCCATCCTCTATGAAACTGGATGGTTCAGGATATTCAGATATCATTATACTGCCATCAGTTGAAGGCAATTTTGCCCATATCTCTTCTGTCACAAACGGCATGAACGGATGCAACAGTTTTAATACAGAAGCAAGGACTTCCTGAAGAACGGATCTGACAGATTTTTTTAGGACAAAGTCATCTCCGTAAAGCCCCTGCTTAGCCATTTCAAGATACCAATCGCAGAACTCATGCCATACAAACTGATAACAAACACCGGCCGCATCATTAAAACGGTAGTCTTCAATAGCCTTTCCTGTTTCAAAACTAACCTGACCAAGCCGTGTCAAGATCCATCGGTCAGCGAGTGTAATGGGCTCTATCTCCTCTTTCGCATCCTCTCCTGTATCAAGATTCATCAATACAAATCTGGCAGCATTCCAGAGCTTGTTTACAAAATGCCGATAACCCAATATCCTCTCCTCAGAAAGCTTGACATCCCTCCCTTGAGCAGCCAGTGCCACCAAGGTGAAACGAAAAGCATCAGTACCGAATTCTTCCATGACGTCCAGAGGATCAATAACATTCCCTTTGGACTTGCTCATTTTCTTGCCTTCTGCATCCCTGACCAGGGCATGGATATAGACATCCCGAAATGGCACCTCGCCCATAAAATGGATTCCCATCATCATCATCCTCGCTACCCAGAAAAAAAGGATATCAAACCCTGTCACAAGAACGGATGTGGGATAAAAGATCTTAAGCTCCTCCGTGAAATCAGGCCATCCTAGGGTAGAAAACGGCCATAAAGCCGAACTAAACCATGTATCCAGGACATCTGTCTCCTGTACCATATCCCTACCATTACATGATGTACAAATTTCTGGTTCCTCTTTGGCAACCGTAACAGTTCCGCATTCGCGGCAATACCAGGCAGGTATACGATGTCCCCACCATATCTGCCGAGAAATACACCAGTCCCTGATATTTCTCATCCATTCGAAAAATATACCCTCCCAATTATCAGGATATATCCTTGTCCTCTTCTCTTTTACCGCCAGGGCAGCCTGTTCAGCTAAAGAACTCACTTTAACAAACCATTGTTTGGACAGAAGGGGCTCTATCATGGTTTTGCACCGGTAACAGTGTCCAATAGCATTTCGATAAGGCTCTACCTTTTCCAACAGACCCGCCTGGTCCAAATCCTCAAGGATCTTTTCGCGACACTCAAATCTGTCCATTCCCCGATAGGGACCAGCCAGATCATTCATGTTTCCATCTTCATCAATAACCTTAATCCGCTTAAGGGAATGTGCATTACCTATTTCAAAGTCATTGGCATCGTGAGCAGGTGTAATTTTCAGGGCACCTGTGCCAAAATTCATATCCACATAAGAATCAAATATGATGGGGATCGGTTTATTGATCACAGGCAAAAGGACATTCAAACCCGAGAGCTTGGAATAGCGTTCATCTTTCGGGTTAACGGCTACGGCTGTATCCCCTAACAAGGTCTCGGGCCTGGTAGTAGCTACCACCAGATAGCCGTTACCCTTTTCGAATGGATAGCGAATGTGATAGAGGAAGCTGTCAGTCTCCTCGTGCTCTACCTCAAGATCTGCCAAGGCAGTATGACATCTAGGACACCAGTTAATAATATAATCACCGCGGTAAATAAGACCCTCTTCATAAAGGCGTACAAAAACCTCTCTTACTGCCTTTGAAAGGCCTTCATCCATTGTGAAACGT
>CAZQAA010000051.1:0-3850 GCA_964591255.1 uncultured Desulfobacterales bacterium
GCATTCGCTTTCCACTTTATGTCCCTCCTGGGTGCATTCCATCTTCCAGGCTATTGTATTTTTTGTCTGTTTCATATCTCTGATTTTGCAACCCTGTCCTACTGAATCCATGTTTGGAACATGGTCCTCGTTTGTCAGACACTCGGTCATTGTCTGAGGAGGTATGGATACCGGCATCCCCGACATTTTTATCTCAGACGTTATTTCATACAGGCCTGGATTGAATTCTAGAGCCCAAGAATAGATAGAACTTAATAGGATTATTAGAAAGCTTAGAAATATTTTTTTGAACATAGGCTAAAATTCCTTTCTTATCATCCGAATATCACAATATTTTCCTGAACAAGACAAGCTATAAACCCTATGACCATATTATGGGCATAGTTTGTTATTTTTCCTTCAACCAGACCCAGATAAATCTATTTAGTCTAATCCTAAGCAGTGACTTTATGTTTGAACGTATCAATTCCATAATACCTTGTCAATTTAAAATCTTAACGTAGTTAGCATACAATCCGCTATTTTTACAACAGAAGTAATGATATGCCATTTTTCTTCCATTTAGCTTTTCAACAAAATGGATATAAAGTTTTTGGCATTGTTGCCGATTGTTTTAATAAGTCAGCCGTTTTTTGTGAAAATGATGTTGACCACCTCATGGTACACATAAATCAGCAAAGATGGAATCTCTGTTAATGTGTATTTTCGGGTGTTCTGTTTCGATTAAGGGGTATTGAAATATGCCAAAGAAAAAGGAGCAAACAGCAGAGAAAGTCCTTAAACTTGCGAAAGATATTATCGTGGCCAAGTCGGATAGCTTCAGGGACAAGCTTATCAAGGCAGTTAGTCAGGATACAAAAAATCTGGTCCTGGATTTTTCAAAAGTAGTCACAATTGATTCGATAGGTCTGGGAATCATTATTAATGCCTATAATACATTGAAAAAAGGGGGCAGCACTCTTACCCTGATCAATGTTTCTGACGAATTATATAGTTTTTTTACGGTATTAAGATTGGATCAGGCATTTGAGATAAGGAGCAGACAATGACAATCGAAAATGATGAGACCCTGCAGATTTTTCTTGAAGAATCACTGGAACACTTGGCTGATATTGAAAACGATTTTTTAGCTATTGAAGAAGCAGGCGCCGACATCGATGAGGAATTAATCAACAAGGTATACAGGGCTGCCCATTCCATCAAGGGTGGAGCAGGTTTTATGGGACTGACCAACATAAAGGATCTCACGCATGAGATGGAAAATATTCTCGGGAAAATTCGGAGCCGAGAACTGGTCCCCAATCCAGAGATAATCAATATATTGTTGTTGGCAGCGGATGCTGTAAGAAATCTTTTAAATGACGTGTTTAACAGCAATGAAACGGATATTTCAGAGCATGTTGAGGCCTTGAAATCCATAAGTCAGGGACAGATGCCGTTGCAAGAGGACAAGTCTGAGACTGAAGCCACAGAACTAGGGAATTTTTCCGAAAAAAATGACTCGACTGCTACTGAAAAAAACACTTTAGATACCCCAAAAACAGACTTCCCGGAGGCCAGAGAGGCAATTGCTGGCGCCAGGGAGGAAGGAAAATATGTGTATCAGGTTAAGATTGATCTGATCCATGATGTTCATGATAAAGATAAGAATCTTATGGGATTTGTGGAGGAACTTCAGCAGACGGGTATTATTTTAGACGCCAAAATAGAGCTGGATAGGGTAGGAGAGCTTGAAGAAAGCAGTCTGCCTACAGAAATTCCCTTTATGATTTTATTTGCAACCATATTTAAGCCAGAGGATGTCAACCTCCTTTTCGAAACTGATGAAAACAATATTTATGAAGTGCATAACGACTTGACTATAATATCCATTAGCGAATCTTTATCGTCGGAAGTTTCCATTGCCCAGAAAGCTGAATCACAACAAATCGAGCCAGAGATCAAAGAAAATACACTTCCAGAAACCATCACAACAGATAAGCAGGAATCATCCCAGCAGGGACAACAGCATGTCAAATCCCAGGCGGTTGAAGTTTCAAAACCTGCCCAACAGAATATTCCGGGCAAACCGATATCAACTGCCTCTTCCAGCTTAAAGCCGCCGATCACGGACACCAGCCTAAGAGTTCATGTCAGTCTCCTGGACTCACTTATGACCCTGGCAGGAGAATTGGTCCTGAGCCGGAACCAACTTGTTCAGGCCTTATCGTCCGGCGATAATCGGCTTTCTGAAATTGCCGGCCAACGAATCAATATGATCACCTCTGAACTGCAAGAGGCAATAATGCTTACCAGGATGCAACCTGTTGGGAATGTGTTTAACAAGTTTCCTCGTGTGGTACGGGACCTGGCCCGCAACTTAAATAAGGAGGTGGAATTAAAACTTGAGGGAACGGAAGTCGAACTCGACAAGACTATTATTGAGGCCATAGGTGATCCGCTTACTCATCTGGTCAGGAATTCGGTTGATCACGGCATCGAAACTCCTGATGAGCGTCGCCAGGCAGGAAAGGAACCCACAGGGAAAATTATTCTCAGGGCATATCACGAAGCCGGCCAAGTAAACATCGAGATTGTTGATGATGGCAAGGGGCTGGATGGGAATCTTTTGGCCGAATCTGCAATCAATAAGGGTCTTTTAACAAAAGAGCAGATTGCGGTTATGTCAGAGAAGGAAAAAATCAATCTGATTTTCATGCCGGGATTTTCAACCGCCAAAAAGGTAACCGATGTGTCAGGTCGTGGAGTGGGGATGGATGTAGTTAAGACCAACCTGGATAAAGTCGGTGGGGTGGTGGATATAGATTCTCAGCCCGGACAGGGGACAACCATCAGGATAAAACTTCCGCTTACGCTTGCTATTATTCCATGCCAAATCATTTCTACTGGAGGAGAGCGCTATGCTATTCCCCAGGTCAACTTAGAGGAACTTTTGAGAATTCCGGCTGACCAGGTCCGGAACCGAATAGAAAAGGTAGGAGATGCTGATGTCGTCAGGCTGAGGGGAAAACTCCTTCCCCTTGTGAGGTTGACTGATCTGATTGGCGTTGAAGGAAAATATCTTGATCCAGAAACAAAGGAAATAAAGAGAGATCGAAGACAAAATATTGCAGACCGGAGATCAAAAAAGCGGCCTTTGCAATCTGAAGGCCGCCCTGTTGAAACAGGCGATCAGGGAGCCTCTCATCAAGTTTCAACTCCTGCTCCCGACACCATGCACGACCGGCGATACCATGCTGACAGCGCTCTTAACATTGTTGTGGTGTCTACGGGAGTATTAACGTATGGATTGGTGGTGGATAGGCTACACGATTCTGAAGAAATAGTGGTTAAACCGTTGGGTCGTCATCTGAAATGTTGCAAGGGATATGCCGGCGCCACCATAATGGGAGATGGACGGGTTGCCTTGATTCTTGATGTGGCCGGACTTGCCAAAATGGCCCAATTTGCGCCGGAAGAAGGAACTGACAGGAACACCGAAATGAATAAACAAGACGAGCTGAGACTAAAAGATGATGAGCAGACTCTCTTAGTTTTTAGAAATGCCGTAGATGAACAGTTTACAGTTCCTCTCAGCCTGGTTTCCCGTATTGAAAAAATTAAAAAGGAGAAGATAGAGCAGGTGGGTGGAAAAAGTGTTATCCAGTATCGTGGGACGAGCCTTCCTCTCGTTGCCATTAATGATGTAGCAAACGTCAAACCCTTGGCTGACAAAGAGGATCTCCTCGTTATTGTGTTTATTATTGGCGGAAGAGAAATAGGCCTTATGGCTACTGACCCGGTAGACGCCATAAATGTGTCGGTACGGTTTGATGAGGCCACACTTAAACAGCCCGGCATAATGGGGTCT
>CAZQAA010000052.1:0-22717 GCA_964591255.1 uncultured Desulfobacterales bacterium
TTCTTTACTTTTGAGATGTACTTTTTGTCGTTTGTTATGAATACTGCTCTTCCGGTTATTGCCAGTGCATGATAAAGACAGTCAGTTAACTCCGGATAGCCACGCTTTTTATTTCCCGTCCTCGCAATTTCTATAGCCTTCATTCGGACATCGGTGTTTGGGACAACAATTTTCAAAATATCTTGTTTTACTAATTTTTCTATGTAGTTAAGATGCTTTTCAGCCTCGTCAAGGTCATCCAGGTTCCCACAAAGTACCTCTGTGATTTCATCAAGTAAGATACTGGGAACAGCTATCTGGATTTCTTCCAGAATTGCATCCTTAATAATTTGTTTGGCTGATTCAGACAGTGATCTGTTGTAGATGTATTCCAGAAATATGTTTGCATCCAGTACATATTGTTTATTTGCCATATCCACTGCTGGCCTTGATTCTTTTTTGCTCACGCATAGATCTCAATACTTCAACAGGATCTTGGTTTATCCCAATGCTTGGCAAACTGCTTAATTCTTCCAGGAGCATCCTTTGTTCATTTGTGATTGATTTAGTCATTGACATGTTTGTAGAGCTACTTTCTATTGGCACAATTTTCGCGAGAGGTTTACCCTTGCGTTCAATAGTAACAATATCTCCTTTGTGAAACACCTCATCCAACAAGGTGCCGAATTGTCTGCGTGCCAATGTTACATCTATGACTCGCTCCATAATACCCTCCTTTCAAACGCATTAACCATATTAACTATTATAGTTAATATGGTTGCCTTGTCAATCTCTTGTTTGTTGCGAATTTACTGAATTGTATACACCCGGCATGGACCTTGCCGCAAGGCATCATCTGAAGGAAGCCCGAATGCAAAGCTGTGAAACGCCTGATGTGTCTGCCTGGCGGCAGGCAGCTTAAGCGACTTGTTCGCTCTCTATGATTTTTATCAGTCCGCTAAAGCCGTATATGGCAAGCCGACTCCCTCCTGCCTCGGAAATTATCTTTACTATTCCATGCTGTAACAAACTTTTGATAACTCTTGCAGCATGAGGCTTTGACAACCCTGATGCTTTAGTAAAATCAGGTGCCTGAAACATGATTTTAGAAAGCAAAAAATCTTGTATTTGAATTGAATCCTTTGTTTTTGTAACTTTCTGAATGGTATTTTTCAGTTTTTCATATAATTCTACTACTCGTTTAGCACGCTTGGCATTGACCTCAGCCTGGGTAGCAACCGCTGTATAAAAAATACTTAATCCAGTTATTCTACTTTTCCTTTTTCCGGCCGCAGCTTCGATATCACGATGGGTATTTTGCCCGAAGAGTGCCTAATGACCTGATCAGTACGGATATAATTCAGCTTGATCTCCATCTCATTGCCTACAAAATTTCTAAGGACCTGTAAAAAAGTATCTTCATGTGAGGGTTCAAAATTACGGTTTTTTATCAGATTTACCTCCAGGCGATTCTTTTTTTCCTGTAAGAACTGACCGAAAGCAAATCCTTTCACAGAATTCAGGGTAATATAGATAGAAGTAATAATATTTTCATCAGGTGTGACAATGACATCTTCATGACGGCCGTTAATGGCCTTTACAAGCGGCAGTGTCCGGCCGCAGGGACACTCGGGAGGGTCGTCATAAAGTTCGATCGTGTCACCTACCTCATACCGGATCAGAGGCATGGCCATATTATAAAAAGAGGTCCCTAATATCGAAGCTTTGCCAAGTCCCTCTCCAATGGCCTTGCGGTCCACCGCTTCCAAAAGGCCGTAATCGGAATTCATGTGGTACCCCCCATGAGGGCACTCGGTTATGGCTACTGTCCGCTCCATATGTCCATAGGTATCCAATGCCTTGCAGTTAAATACCCGCTCAATAAGCTCCCTGTATTTTGGTGTCAGCATCTCACCGGTGGAAAATACCGCCCTAAAAGCGATGTCCGTCACGTTTTTCTGTTGCATCCAGAAGGCAAGAAAATATAAGGCCGAGGCTACCCCCTTGAGGTATTTGGGTCTGTATTTACGTATGGTTTCCAGAATCGGTCCCAGAGTTTTCTGAGATATCCTTAAAGAATTCAGCAGAATTCGCCCGGTAAAATGATCAACTGCTGTTAATCTTTTCATTCGTTCATGATTTTTGCCGAAATAATGGCTGCTCAATTCAGCAAAGCGTTGTCCCAGCTTGTATCCGGCCCAACTCCAGTGGCGCCAGTAAAATACGAACTCGAGAGCGCGGGATGTTTTGTCTGAGAGAAAACGGCATGGTTTCCCGGTACTCCCGCTGGTATACTCCAGCCTGGGCTTGTATCGGTGTGTGGTATCTGCCATGAGGGAATAAAAATGTTGGCGCAGGCGCTCCTTTGTCAGGCGAGGAAAGGCGTGCAAATCTGGTGTTCCAGTGATGGAGTCCGGGTCTATGTTTGCTTCATTAAACAGCGTCCTGTAGTAAGGAACATTTCGGACGGCATGCTTGAGAACCATTCTTATACGTCTCTCCCTGTATTGCTCCATTTCCTTTTTGGAGAAATACTGGCTCTTTTCAAAAAAACGCCTTAGCTTAAGAATGGAGTAGGGGGAAGCAAAATCCCGGAGTCTGAAATCGATTGACATGGGCTAATATCTCAAGCGAAAACTGAAAAAATCTTCCGATTTTTTCAGCCATTTTTCTTTTCTATCCTTTTCGTTATCCATCATAGACAGGACCTGCGAAAGTTCAAAGGCCATGTGCATACAATGATCCATGTTGCAATGCAGGAACAGTGCATTGCGTCCTACCAGGAAGAGATTCTTAAAGGTGTTCAGGTAGTCATATTTTTTTCGGAAAAGATTCCTGTAATTCAATGTGTAAACAGGATAGACATTTTTCAGCCTGTGTGCATAGCGTAGCCGTGTGTTTTTCGTTTCCCTTTTCAATATATTGACGGCCATCAGATCCTTTTTGCAGAGGTTGAACAGTTTTTCATCAGACATATTCCATATGGCATCATCTTCAGTAGCCGGGACCTCCACCGTAAGTATGGTGGATGCCTTAAGATTATTCAGGTCGGGACTGTATTTGTTTAGTTCTGATACACGGCCGATAAGGTATGCAGGTTCCGGAAAGTAGAAGGCTTCATTACGGTAAGGGAGAATATCCCCGGTTTCCATATAGATGACCCGCAATGAACGATAGAACATCTTCTTACGAATGGACATATCCTGCTGGCAATCAGACGTCTTTATCATATCCAGGAGGTCGTCCTGGCCGATAGTGGATATGAGGATGTCCAGTTTTATTTCCCTTCTGTCTCCCCGGGAGTCGCTGATTACCAGCGAATCTAACTGTTGATGACCATTGGTCTTTATTTCTGTTATTTCAGCACTGAGAAAAAGCTGTCCCCCTTTGGCCAGAAACTCTTTTTTAATGTTTTCCGCCAGGACCCCCATACCCCTTTTAGGATAAAAGTAATAATCTATATGTCCTTTACGGATTTTTTGTAACAGCTCTTTTAGAAACAGGGGCAGCTCCAGATGTCCGTTACGGCTGACGGCCGGGTTGGGGGCTACTGTGGCCGGATCAATTCCCCAGAGTTTTAAGGCATAGGGCTTGAAAAGCCGTTCGTATATACCTTTTCCCACCATGGAGATCATATAAGATTCGTAGGATAGGATATCGATATCCGCCTTTTTAAGGCGATTGGGAAATTTTATGACATAATCAAGTCCGAACATCAGAAAATCTCTTAATCCGAATCCCATTAAAATGTTGGGAATCGTGGGCGGATACTTAATGAAATTTTTGTTGCTGAACAACAATCCGTTTCTTTTCCTTTTCAAGAGGTCGTCATCACAGAGGGAAGACATGGTTTTGAAGATATCAGATGGAAAGAGCGGATGAATTCGGTGTGAACCAAGATCAAAGGATAAGCCATCCTTATGGATAGTCCTGATCAGGCCACCGACAGCTTCTTCTTTTTCAATTAGGATGATCTTTTTCCCGTAAAGCTCTGAAAGCTTCCAGGCACAGGTAAGTCCAGTGATACCTGCGCCGATAATAACGATGGCCACGATTGTCACTCCTTTTGTCAGCCTTGGATCATAGCCGCAACGCCAATTGATTAAGATAGGCGGAAAATATTTACAAATTGTTCCTTGTTGACCCTGATTTGCGTAACGAATTTATAAGGGCCGGTATCTCCTGGTTTAGCCAGGGACGCAATATTCTCCAAGTGCCATAGTTTATAGAATCTGTTTTCCGGAAACATGCCCAGTCTGGAATCCCACACAACATACTCTACCTTATTCTCATGACATTGTTTGACAAACTGAATGGGATTATCCGCATGAATTGAATGAATGTGTATGAAATTATCATTATCCTCGGGTGCAAAAATACCCATTAAGTTCGGCATGGTCGTGACAAGTTTTTTCCCCTCCTGGGCGTTGGAAATATACCAGTCGGCCAACAGTTTGAATTCCATATCATGCTGGCCGTTACCAGCAGCAAAGGACAGCATGAGCTGATTGGAGACTATCATCATGCAGACCAGTATGGATGCTGTCAAATCAGATATTAAACGGTTGGATCTATATAAGGTCCTCTGCAAAATAAAAATCAGAACTACCACACCAATTGCAACATAAGGTATGGATACTGAACGGCTGCTATACCCTGCTGCCCTGTCCAGAAATGGTATGAGTTTGACCAGCCAAAGGATGGCTAACAGGGCAACGGCTGCATGCAGGCACGGGAGAACCCTGTTTGGTATCTTTACCCTGGCCGTGAAAAGCCTCCACGAACCTTGTATCCCATACACACACAGGACAATGACTATCCAGTGAATGATCATACAGCATCGCGCAAGCACAAAGGAATGAGCGGTATGTACCAGGACATAAAGTACGAGAAATAACAGCAGTGCCAAGATCTGCCATTGTCGCTTGATCAAGCCATAGACAGAACCGAACACAAAACTTGCTGCTGTGAAGAATTTACACAGGTCCATCATCACTCCCATCATGTTTTTGGCATTGGGAATAGGAAAGAATAACGGAGAAATACCCGTTTTCCATATTGTCTTAATGTATATTATGAACGTTCTTCCAAATTCACCGCCAGCACCAAGCTCTTTCAAATAATGGGTTTCATCCTCATTGCCGAAATTCAGGGCCGTTCCCAACATCCACAATATTAACGGAAGTGATGCAAGTAGCGAATAAAGGAATGCGACAGTGTGACGCCGGGTGCCCTTTTCATAAATCATATCCATGACAAAAGCTGCCAGTATAAGTGCTGCCCCCTCATAGCGCACCATCGTTGTGATTGATGCAAAGAGATATACCCATTTTGACCGTTTGAACATGAAAAAGAAAGTAAGCAGGACAAAAAACAGGAGCGTCGTTTCCACAATTGGGTCCACCAGCATCCGGATGACATAGGGGTTGAGCATTGCCATCAATGCAACGAATATTGCCGCTTTGCCTATGATTCTTTTGCTGACAAGATACAGCAGCAAAATATTGAAGGGGTGCAGGATGGCATTAAGCAGCCAGCCTGCTGTTAAGTCCGGATATCTGCCCCCAACGATCTTGCTGAGGGCCACCTGTAATATGCCCAGAACAGGTGCGCGTTTAAAGCTTGTGGGAATCTGAAATGATAGAAGCTGGTGCCCTACCTTTACAAAATCGGTAAAGTCGGGGTTAGGTACAAGCTGATGGCCGAAATAAAGGAGAGAATGATATGCGCCAAAGGCAAGCAGGATCGCCATCATATAATACTCGAAATATTTCTGCCTGGCTGCCAGGGCCTTGGTTTTATCTTTATTAACTTTTGTCTTGGCTGATTTTATCTTGTGTTTACCAGCCCTTTTTGTTTTAAATTTACGGCCCATAACTTTTGTAATCCAAGTGGAGAAAATGTCCTGATTGCTTTTAGCCAGCTTTAAGTTGCATCTTTTTATCCTTATCTCGTTTTCCATAGGACCAGAATGGCAAGGCTTGATAATATCGTTCAAGGTTAGGGGATGTAAATGTTTTTAATGGTTTTTGAACGATTAATCCAGGATCAGCGTCATGAAAACAGAACTTTTCATATTTGGCAGTATGCCATGGATGTTCGAAATGGAAGGATGGTCACCTCTCGAGTCCATGTCGATTTTAGTTGCTTTTGCCTTAAAGGATAGTGAATAATTTGACTCCATTTTCTCTCCTGTTTTTGGAAGATTGCATAAAGATGTGTATATGCAGGAGGTTTAGAAACGGGGGCCTAATGTGATACAGGAGGAAGACTAATGAATATCCTTTTTATTATTACAACAGAGGATGGAGAAACCATATATAATGCCATGAGATTGGCCAATAAGGGTATCCAGAAAGGCGACAGCATAAGTGTTTTCATGCTCGGCAAAGGCGTGCTTTTCGAAAAGAGCGGGACAGAAGAATTTGATGTGATGGAACAGATCAACACCTTCGAAGGGGATTTTTATGTCTGAGGTGTGTGCATGAAATCCCACGGTCTTGCGGGATCCAGTACCTGCCCCATCGGCTGGATGGACGACCTTTACGATCTTATAAGGGAGTCAGACAAGGTCTTGACCTTCTAAAAATATTTGGTGGTCTTTTTTTCATTGTCAAGCAGGCTTCGGGCGACAAGCAGGGTCTGATTGCGGTCTTCCAGGTTAAGGGATTGCTCAAGTCCTCCTATATCCAGGTTTACATTGATGGCCTCCTTTGTCAGGCGAAGCCCCATGGGATTTTTGCTGTTCATGACACGGGCCAGTTCAAGGGCAACCTCCATGAGCGCATCATTTTCTACAATTCTGCTTGCAAGCCCAAGCGCCATAGCTTCGTCCGCGGACATAAAATTTCCCGTCAGCATAAATTCATATGCCCTTCCGGCCCCTATTAGCCTGGGAAGAAAATAGCTGCATGCCATATCGGCCCCACCCAGCCCTATGTTTATATACGCGGCAGAAAATCGGGTGTTTCTTGCAATCACCCTCATGTCCGATGCAAGGGCAAAGCTGAAACCAAGCCCCACGGCAGGACCGTGTATGGCACATACAATGGGCTGAGGTGCCTGCCGCATGGCAAGATTGAGTCGGGCCAAACGGTGCTGGAACCTGTAGAACCGGTCCGGGTCCATTTCCTGTATCATTTTTCCAGCTTCCTTCATATCAAGACCGGCACAAAAACCCCTTTTACCATTCCCTTTCATAATGATCACATGGGTCTCAAGATCATAGAGGCGTTCTTTCCAAAAGGCATCCAGTTCTTCCATCATTCTATGATTTACACAGTTGTATTTACGGGGACGATTAAGTGACAGGATCCCGATACCGGCCTCTTCCACCTTGTATTCAATGGTTTCGTAATCCATATGATCTCCTCATGTTTCAATATGAAAAAGCTCTCATAAGAGTATTCTGGCATCAACCGCCCATACTCCATCATTGTTCAAGATAAGGGGGTTTATATCCATCTCTTTTATCTCGGGAAACCTGATTGTCAGTGTTGAAACACGCACCATAATATCTGCAAGTATGGAGTAAAAACGACCTTCTATGAATTTCGATATGCTGGTCTCCTTTAACGTATATATGGCCTGGGACGTGTTAAGGGGAATCGCCGTCATGGCAATATCGGCATATATCTCCACGTCCGTCCCTCCCTTCCCAATGACCAACATAGGACCAAGCTGCGGATCCCTCTTGACTCCGACAAACAACTCCAGGCCATTGGTGACCATTTCCTGGACCAATACCCGTTTGATTTTTTGGCCGGTGGATAATCGATTTTGCATTTCCATAAGGACAGAGTCGAGATCCCTTTTTGTCCTTATGTCCAGTTTTACCATACCGTGCTCCGATTTGTGGACAATACCTTCAACTTCCATTTTCAGACAGACCGGTCTTTTTCTTTTTTCGAACGTGTCAGGAATCTCTGACAGGTCATCTGATACCCACATTTTTGGAATCGGAATCCCGCAGTAATCCAGGATGGACAGTGCCTTGGTGAAGAGGAGGTGCTCGTTTTTTCCTTTTGTATCCTTTATAATCTGTTCAATCGCTTTGTGGTTGATATGGGCAAACGAAGGTCTCTTGCCGGTCGCACTTAGGCGGTCGACATATTGTGCATAGAGTTGCAATGCGCGGAATGCACGCTCGGGATGACAGAATGGGACAATGGGCAGATCACCTATTATTTTTTCTGCCTGTTCCTGTTCATACCTGCCTATGATCCATGACAATACCGGTTTTAATTGGTCATGCGGGATTTCGGATACGATGGAAGAGATGGTTTTCAGGGTGGGCATGCCACTTATGCAAAACAGGATGTCCACCGAATCATCGGCCAACATGGCGGTCAATACATCTCTGTATACTTTTCCATAGCCATGTCTGAAACCTGCAGACATGATATCGACCGGATTTTTCGGTGTATAATAGGGAGGAAAAACCTTTGAGATGGTTTCGGTTGTGTGTCCGGAAAGTTCTGCGACACCAAAGCCGAACTTTTCACAGGCATCCAATGTGATGATTCCCCCACCGCCAGTAGGGGTTATTATGCCCACATGCTTACCCTTGTTAAGGGTTAGTGTGGAGAGGAGTCGCGTTATGTCTTCAAGTTCAACGGTGTTTTCCACTACCAATAGGCCCAGTCCCCTAAAAAAGGCCTGATACGCTTCGTAGTCGCCCACCAGGGAACCGGAATGGGAAATGGCGGCCTCTCTGGCATGTCCTGTCCGACCTGACTTGAAAACTACAATGGGTTTTTGGCCCCCTTTTTCTGTCAAGACCTTCGCCAGCCCCTCTGCATCTTTTAATTCCTCAATGTGCAAGACCACCACCCTGATATCCTTATCATCCAAGAATCCTGCCAGCAGTTCCGGGACGTCGATGTCACAGCCGTTTCCTATGTCTATTCCCTTGCCTATCCGTAATCCGGAAAATCCCTGTATAAAGAGACCTGACTGGCATACACATGCAACTGGTGAATGGTGCGACGGGAGTTCAACGAATGAGGAAGTAAACGGGGCAAAGGCATTGACAACTCCCATGGAATTGGGACCAAGTATCCGTATACCGGTCTGCCGATGTATGTCTGTCAGTTCCTCCTGCAATTCTCTCCCCCGGGAATCCGCCTCCGCAAAACCATCGCTTATCACCACCGCCACACCAATCCCTGCATCAGCGCATTCATGGAGGATATCAGGCACAAGGTCACGTACAACGGAAATCACCGCCAGATCCGGTGTGTCCGGAATATCTCCTACCCTTTCATAACAGGGAAGTCCGAGGATATCCTGTGCGAATGGATTGACAGGATATATTTTTCCTTGATATCCGAAGTTCTTTAGTATTTGTAGGGGATTAAGGGCCCCAATTCCTGTTTTGCGGGACACGCCGATCATGGCCACAGAGGCCGGGGCCAAAAGATTTTTGATCACTGTATCAGATGACATATATAATAAAAGATGTCTAACACGTGGATAACAATATCAAACAGGACTTAACGCAGTTCGTCGTCCAGGGCTGCAATGTCCCCCTGATCTTCAGTGGCAATTTCTATGATTTGCGCCACCTTTCTTTCCAACGACATGACTTCTTCAGCTATTATGTCGACATATTTCTTGTTTGAATCATTATCAGGTATTTTTTCATGAAGTCTCCTGGCAAATCCCCCGATCACGGTCAGAGAATTTCTGAATTCATGGGCAATCCTGTTTGCCAGCCTGCCAAGAGCCGCATGTCTTTCGGCCTTGAGCAGCCTTTCATGGCTCTCTTTTAACTGGGCAGTCCTTTCTTGGACCTTTTTTTCGAGTTTCCGGCTGAAATTATAAATTTCATCGTACAACTGGGCGGTCCTGATGGCCTGCCCTATCTGTGTAGCGATGATGTAAATAGCATCGCTGTAACGTTCGTGAAAGTAGTTTTTTCTTTTTGAGGTAGTGACAAGGATCCCTATAACCTCTGCCTCCACACTGATAGGGGTCAGGGCAAAGGATTTGGTGCCTTCCGCAATAACCAGACCATTTGCATTAAATCTGTCAGCCTGATCGACATCATTTACTATAATGATTTTCCCGGTCTGAAAACATTCCATCAGACAACTGCCGGGTTCCGGGTGTTTTGCTGCCCTTTTGATAAAAGAATCGCTTAGTCCCTTTTGACTCATTATTCTCAAGTTCCCATTGCTGTCCAGTAGCCGGATTGAACAGGCATAGAACCTGTATTCCCTTACAAGCAATTCTATTATCCCGTCCAGGACTTCCTGTAAATGGAGGAGAGAAGAGACAAGTCGGCTGATCTCGAGCAATATGTGCAGCTTCTGTCGATTTTCCCTCTCTTTTTTTTGAAGCAGCCTGATTTCTGACGAATCATCCATTTAGTTGATCCTGATGCAGATTATTGTCTATATGCCTATTTTCTATTAAAAACCCAGGTGGCCTTAAAGTCAACCAATTATGGAGTCGGTTTTTGAGAGTGTTTAAACAGGTTGAGGTTGAACTTTTTCTTTTAGCGATTATAATTAAGCATATTTGCATGAACCACGATCAGATTGGAGGTAAAATCATGGAACGAATTTCTGCAGAAAGATCCACGCCATTAATCCTGGTAAATGAATTTGTGAGAAGCGTTTACAACTGGATGGCGTTGGGCTTGGGATTGACGGGCCTTGTGGCTTACTATGTTTCCCATAGTCCTGGAATAATGAATCTCATATATAGCAACCCTTTGCTCCTGATACTGCTTATGATCGGGGAGCTTGGGCTTGTTTTTGCCATCAGCGGTATGGTTAACCGGATGAGCGCTGGGACGGCAACATCCCTGTTTGTCATCTACTCGGTATTGAACGGCGTTACGTTTTCTTTCATATTTCTGGTATATACAAGCACATCCATCGTAAGCACATTTTTTATCTGCGCCGGGACATTTGTTGCCTGCAGTATCTATGGCTGGTCCACAAAAAAAGACCTTACCTCTCTTGGCGGTTTTTTTATGATGGGGCTTATAGGGATCATTATCGCATCCCTGGTGAACATGTTCATCAGAAGCAGTGCAATGGCCATGATAATCAGTTACATCGGTGTGTTCGTATTTGTAGGCTTAACTGCGTACGACACCCAGAAACTGAAAAATATGGCACTCACGCAGCCAGCAGGTCTTGATGCCGCCGTTGTCAGAAAGGGAGCCATATTAGGGGCCCTTTCTCTATACCTGGATTTCATAAACCTGTTCCTAATGTTACTCAGGATATTCGGACAGGGTCGGGATTAGAAAGGTGTCAAGCCTTGTTGTTGTCGTGATATTTCCGGATTAGTACAAACCTTCTCTGTCCGTATAGAAA
Organism: uncultured Desulfobacterales bacterium; assembly: GCA_964591255.1. GTDB lineage: Bacteria > Desulfobacterota > DSM-4660 > Desulfatiglandales > Desulfatiglandaceae > CAZQAA01. The sequence goes on from CAZQAA010000052.1 coordinate 11,313, forward strand.
ATAAACAGACTTTTTTTCAGACAAAGCCCTACGGCTATGCCTTGCCTTTGCCCGACAGTCTTGTTAACATATCAATCCGTTGGCAGGATTAATATGGGGACCTTCTCTCCCGTAAATTCTATCCCATAGCTGGCATGCTGCAATTGAAGAGTTGCAGCGTTATAGAAACTTGGAAATGCCATTATCCATTCATCTTAGGTAAAACAGGCCACGAATGCTGAAAAAATCACGCAAGCAAAGCACATAGGATAAATTTATCACCAAATTTACCCATATGATGAACCGACCTACTACTGGCATTATGACTGGAAGCATCAACAGCAATCCTGAACTCGTGGAACCTTCATATTTGAAGCTTTATAAAAGCGGCGAACTTGAGCTCCGGATGGAGAAGGCCATAGGCCTCATGGAAAAGTGCACCCTGTGTCCACGGGAGTGTGGTGTGAACCGTTTTAAAGGAGAGACCGGGTACTGCAAGACGGGGAGAAGAGCAGGGGTTGCAAGCTATAATGCCCATTTTGGTGAAGAACTTCCTCTGGTAGGTCAATACGGATCAGGTACCATATTCTTCAGCTCCTGTAACCTGCTATGTTGTTTCTGCCAGAACTACGAGATAAGCCACCTGAACGAAGGAGTAGTTGTGGAATCTGACCAGATGGCTGAAATGATGATCGAGCTGGCCAAAAGGGGATGTCATAACATAAACTTTGTGACACCCACGCACGTGGTTCCCCAGATTATCGAGGCGCTTATAGTGGCCATTGAACAGGGACTCAGGGTGCCGTTGGTTTATAATTCGGGTGGATATGACAAGAAGGAGACCGTTGAGCTTTTGGACGGTATCTTTGATATCTATATGCCTGATTTTAAATCCTGGAATGATGAATGGGCCGGAAGGGTTATGGGTGCAAAGAATTACAGGCATGTGGCCATGGATGCAGTAAAGGAGATGTATCGCCAGGTGGGGGATCTGGTGATGGATGATGAGGGGATCGCCCTTAGAGGTCTACTGGTCAGACACCTTGTTATGCCAAACCGTGTGGCCATGACTGAAAAAATAATGGAATTCATTGCAACAGAGGTTTCGCCCAACACCTATGTGAATCTGATGGACCAATACAGACCCTGCGGCACAGCGGCTTCAGACGATATGATAAACCGCCGCCTCACGGCCAGGGAATACCGGGATGCGGTAGATGCTGCACAGAAGGCAGGCCTTCATCGACTTGATCCAAGAGACCGGCCACGTATTATCTTTAACTTCTGATGGGACCAGAAAAAACATTTATTATTGGGGATATCCACGGTTGCCTTAGCATGCTCAAAAATCTTTTGGACAAGATAGACTGGGTACCCGATACGGATAGGCTTATTTTTTTAGGAGATTATATCGACCGGGGTGAGAACCCGAAGGGTGTTGTGGACTATATCCTTTCCCTTGTCGAATCTTCTTGTAACATAGATCTGCTTTTGGGAAACCACGAGGTCATGCTTATGGATTATCTTGAAGGGAAAGGGCGTGATATGTATCTCCTGAACGGAGGTATCACCACCGTTGCAAGCTACAGGGCAGGCAGGTTGGAAGATCAGGAGCCATTGGTCTCCCGGGAACACATGTCCTTTTACCGGGCATTAAGGCCCTATATAGAGCTTGAGGATTATTATGTAGTTCATGCGGGTTTCAGACCCGGAATACCGGTAAAAGACCAGTCCCACGAAGATATGTTATGGATCAGGGACCGGTTTGTCTATTCCGACTATGATTTTGGTAAAAAGGTCATCTTCGGCCATACCCCGTTTCCTGAACCCCTGGTCCAGGGCAACAAAATCGGTATTGATACCGGTGCAGTATACGGCAACAGGCTGACCTGCCTTGAACTTCCGGAGTTCAGGTTCCATTTTGTGGAGGCATAGACAATTGATAGGAATCACAGCTACCATACCGGTTGAGATAATCTTTGCAGCAGGTCTGACTCCTGTTGACCTGAACAATCTCTTCATTACATCCGATCACCCGGAAAGGCTTATATCACAGGCCGAGGCCGCTGGTTTTTCTCACAATATATGCGCCTGGATCAAGGGCATCTATGCCACGGTTATCAATCACGGCATAAAACAGGTTATTGCGGTCACAGGAGGAGACTGCAGCAATACCATTGCCCTGGCAGAAGTGCTGGCGCGCAGGGGTGTGGATGTGATCACATTTGAGTATCCCTTGAGCAGGAAGAGGGATGTGCTCAAGGGCCAGATGGAGGAGCTTATGCAGCGTCTCTCTACCTCCTGGGAGAAGATCGGGGAGGTAAAATCAAGATTGGATGTAATAAGGGCCAAGTTGAAGAGACTTGATCGCCAGACTTACATGGATGATCTTGTTACAGGTTATGAAAACCACCTGTTTCTGGTGAGGAGCTCGGATTTTGACGGAGATCCCCGTCGTTTTGAGGAAGAAATTGACAGATTTCTTCTCAAGGTGAAAGGGCGAAGGCCTGAGAAAGACAGAATACGGCTGGGATACCTGGGGGTGCCGCCGATTTTTAACCAGATTTATGAATTTATCGAGTCATTGGGTGCAAGGGTGGTTTTCAATGAGGTGCAAAGGCAGTTCAGTATGCCATTTGACCAGGAGGATATCGTAACCCAGTATCTTGAGTATACATATCCCTATGAAGTGGGAAGGAGGCTGAAAGATATTGAACTGGCAGTGCATGAACGCCGGCTGGATGGTCTGATACACTATACCCAGACCTTTTGTTACAGACAGATATACGATATTATTCTCAGAGAATATTTATCCATACCCATCCTTACACTGGAGGGAGACCGGCCAGGGCATATTGACGGTCGCACCGCTTTGCGCATTGAGACATTTGTGGAAATGTTGAAGGATTGGGAACCGGAGGGGCAGGTTATATAATTTGGGGTTTGTATTCGAACCTGTATATTTCTGCAAGGGTCATGAATATAGTTATGATTAAGGGGCCGTATATTATTCCCATGATACCGAACAGATTAATCCCCCCGATGATTCCTATGAAGACAAGGAGGGGATTCATCTGCATGCCCTGACCAATAAGCCTGGGCTTTATAAAATATTCTATGACCGAACTGTAAAACATATTATAGATCAAAAACCCGACTCCTATACCCGTTTTGCCCTGGAGCATAAGGATTACTGCAGCAGGTATAAAAACTATAGAGGCCCCTATAATAGGTAAGAAGGCCATAAAAGAAATGACTGTTCCCCAGAGGAAAGGAGAGTGCAATCCAAATATAAAAAAACCGAAACCTCCCAGAATACCTTGTACAATTCCCGACAGGCCGTTACCAATTATGATAGCCTTGCCCATTTCCTGGAACTTATTTGCCACCTTTTCCATTTGTCCTTCCGGCACAGGTATCAATTGAATAATATAGTTTTTGAGCCGTGTCCCGTCTCTGAAAAGATAGTAAATTACAAGCATCATTAAAAAGAAATGGACCAGGAAACTTAGAAGGTTTGAGGCAATAGAGCTGATCTGTTTATAGAGAAAAAGTCCAACATTTTTGCCCACAGAGGCGGCCAATTTTTCAACCGTTTCAGGTGTGAGTTCAAAACCTATATTTTTCCCGACTCTATTGATCCGTTCAACCCAAATGGAATCCCCGTTCAGTGTCTGCTGAATGCGTCCAATCGATACGGTACTGCTTGTTCGATTGTAGAATTCAAAGGCCTCCTTAGAGAGGGTTCCCACAAACCATCCCACCGGTACTATAAGGATAAGGAATATGAAAAGGATCATAATCAGGGAAGCAGATTGTTCACGCCCCTTAAATATGCGGCATACTCTGGAGTAGACAGGATAAAAGACACTTGCGATCAGAAGGGCCAGGACTATAGCCGAGACATATGTCCAAAATAATCTCAGGAGCACAACCAGGGAGCAAAGCAGAAAAATGATGAAAAATTTGGAACCGTGTCCTTTTTCCATGGTTAGTCCTTTTTATCACAAGATGTTATGGCGGAAGTGCATGGGAATCGAACCCACCTGCGAGGGTTTTAGCCCCGCACACCGGATTTGAAGTCCGGGAGCCCCACCAGTGAGCTTTCCACTTCCGCAAAAAAACAAGGATGTTCTCTCCTGCCTATAACTTGAATAATATTACTATGTTAAAAGATTTTCCAGTATACATCAAGGCCATCAGGTCATGAAAGGTATTCAGTTATAATTTTCAAGGCCCTTCGAATAGGTTCTGCTGCACCCCACAGAAGCTGATCTCCAACTGTAAAGGCTGCCATATACTCTGGCCCCATAATCATCTTTCTCAACCTGCCTACTGGAACAGTAAGGGTGCCACTCACAGCGGCAGGAGTCAGCGATCGAATAGTTGAATCCTTTTCATTGGGCACCAGTTCTACCCACTTGTTGCCGGTTTCAATCATATGGGCGACCTCATCAATCGGTACATCCCTGTTCAGTTTTATAGTCAGGCCTTGGCTATGGCATCGCATTGCGCCTATTCTCACACAAACACCATCAACAGGAATTGGGTTTTCGGTTTGCAGGATTTTGTTCGTTTCCACATAACCTTTCCACTCTTCCCTGGTTTGTCCGGACTCCATGGGAGAATCTATCCACGGTATAAGGCTTGCCGCAAGTGGAACTCCAAAATTCTGTGTGGGAAATAATACATCGTTCCTGAGTCTTTCCGTTACAATGGCGTCAAGGGCGATTGCACTCGATGCAGGATCATCCAGCATATCCTTTGCGGCATCTGAAAGGGCATCCATCTGCGCGATCAGTTCCTTCATATGTTTTGCGCCGGCTCCGGAAGCAGCCTGATAGGTCATCGCGGATATCCATTGAATGAGCCCTGCTGCAAATAGTCCCGAAAGCGCCATAAGCATGAGACTGACAGTACAGTTTCCCCCTACGTAGGTCTTGATTCCATGAGACAGCCCGGAATCAATGACCGCACGGTTTACCGGGTCGAGCACGATGATACTATCATCATCCATGCGCAGGGCAGAGGCCGAGTCGATCCAGTAACCGCTCCAGCCGTTTTTCCTGAGTACTGGATATATGCGTTTAGTATAGTCGCTTCCCTGACAGGTTACAATAATGTCTAAAGAAGAGAGGAGTTCCGTATCAAAGGCGTCCTTTAAGGGCGGTATATCAACCCCCACATCCGGACCTTCTCCACCTGCATTAGAGGTGGAAAAGAAGAGGGGGTCGAAGCCGCCAAAATCATTTTCATCCCTCATCCGGCCCATTAGTACGGAACCTACCATTCCCCTCCAGCCGACAAAACCTATTTTCAACATCATATCCCCCGATTTGATTTTAGTCTCTTCCTGAGATATTTAGTGGCCAATCCTGATTTTTTTCATGACCATGGGCAGGGATATTGAAAAAAGAAAAAGCGCTATTGCCACAAAAAATTTTGTGGATATCAATTCTGCCCATCTGTTGGAGATCCACACACTTCTTAGGGCGTCACCGAGAAAGATGAGGATGAAGATTCCACCCGTAATTCCAAGACCTGTTCCCATAAAATAGTCACGGAAATGTACCTTAGTAAGGCCCATACCAAAATTCATGGGGCCGAAGGGAAAATTGATCAACCGTAAATAGAGAACTGTTGTAAAACCATTTCGTTCAATAGCATCGTCATATTTTCTAAGTTTACGGCCAATCAGTCTTACGGCCAGATCTCTTCCCAGTGTGCGCCCGATAAAGAAAGCACCTGTTGCACCTGCAAGGGTGCCTATCCAGACATACAGAAATCCCCAATAGGCCCCGAAAACGGCCGCTCCTGCGATAGTCAAAACACTGGCAGGCAAAAAAAGACAAATAATTATGCTCTGGATTAAAATAAAGATTATTGGTGCCCAAATCCCGAGAGATTCAAGGAAACCCTTTACAGCCTCTGGGTTAAAAAGACCTTTTTGGGCCCACATGCGGCACAGGAGAAATATTGATGTAATAAGGGCCAAAGCAAAAAGGATCTTGGTAATGGTGATAACTCTTCCAGGATTTTCTGCGTGCATTTTGAAAATATTTTTCCTTTTTTCACCTGTTGACCAACGTAAACTGTTTATATCAAGTCTATCATCATTAGCACCTTTTAGCTAATGAATCAACAGCCAAGTCTACCTACCAAATATCTTTTCAAGGGGCTTATAACAATCCCTTTTTGGCCTTGAAAAATTGTCGATCCTTCTCACTACTCCTGCCACCCTTGTTCCTGAAAATTTCTCTACGGCCTCAATATTTTCAGCGATCATATCTTCCGGTGTGGGTATCTCCCCTGAATCAATGAAGATTACTCCCAAGGGATTTATTTCTTTCCTCTTCATGGTCTCTATAGTTAACAGGGTATGATTGATTGTGCCGAGTCCGGCCCTGGCGGCAATAATGGGTGCGGCACCGGTAATCTCTATTATATCTATCATCATTACCTCTTCTGTTACGGGCACAAGCATACCGCCGGCAGCTTCAATAATAATGGGGGAATAAGAGAGGCTTTTATTATGTACTATGTTTTGTATGGTCATCACATCTATGGTCTTTTTTTCGTCCCGGGCCGCGAAGTAAGGCGCCTTCGGGTTTTTGAAGCAATAAATGACGGATTCTCCGGGATTTTCAGTAACCAGATGGCCCACATTTTTATAGACAAATGCGGCATCACTTTCCATGTCGGACGGATCCGTGCATCCCGTCTGGACGGGTTTGATATAAAAGGGGTTACGACCCTTTTCATAAAAATATTGCATCAGCAAAAGAGACAACACGGTCTTTCCCGCACCTGTATCCGTCCCTGCCACATAGATGATATTGTCTTTCATTATTCAAGATCTCCGTATGCCTTTTTAAGACTGTCAACCAGATGCCTTACGTCATTTTCCGTATGGAGTGCCGTCATCCCGATCCTCAACAGAGACCTGTGGAGTGGAACGGTAGGGAATCTTGCAGGCAGGACGAATACATTTTTCTCAAACAGCCTCTTTGAAATCTCCATGCATCTGGTTTCATCCCCTATTTCAATGGCAAGTATATGGGCATCTCCTGTTACCGTAAATCCTGCGTCTGTCAAACGATTTTTCATAAAACGGGATATCCATGCAAGATATTCCCTGCGATCTTCGCACCGTGACAGTATATCAAGCAAATCAATTGCGGATGCAGCATGTGCCTCGGGGAGAGTGGTGGTATAAATAAGAGGGGAACAGAAATTAAGGAGATATTCCTTGAACCCCTCGGGCAAAAGGACGAATGCACCGAAAAGGCCCAGGGCCTTTCCGAATGTGCCTACTGCAATATCCGCCACATCCCTGGCGATACCCATGCCTTTTTGTCCCAGCACCCCGAACGCATGGGCCTCATCCACGATACTGAAAAAGCCGGTCTCATGTTTTAAGTGCAAAAGCGTTTCCACATCCAACAGATCGCCATCCATACTAAAAAGGGATTCGGTTACCACAGTGATTCGGCCTTTACTGTTTTTGTCGAGCCTCCTGTGCAGATGAGCCATGGAATTATGATTGTAGCCGTGAAACCTGGCCTTGCTCAAGGCTATCCCCTTCACTGCGCTTGCATGAATATGTTTATCAAAGATTAGGATGTCGTCTTGGTTGAAAAGACTTGACAGGACACCTATATTTGCTTGATAGCCGCTCGGGAAGAAGAGGGCATCTTCATAACCGAAATAGGCGGCATATTCCCTTTCCGCCTCACTGATAACAGCATAATTGCCGGTTACAAGGCGGGAGGAAGATGACGATGTGCCGTAACTTGAAAAGTTCTTTGCGACCCTCTGTCTCAATTCACCGGATACGCCGAGACCGAGGTAATCGTTGGAGGCAAAGTTCAATATCTTCCTGTCATCAATCAGAAGATATTTCCCATCTCTCTTTTTTATTTGCAAAGGACTCCGGTACAGTTCGGCCTGTTTCTGAAACAATAATCTTTTTTGCAGATGTTCAGGAAGCATGGAACCTGTCCCTGGCCCAGACAGCCAGGCTATTGCCGGTCTTGTTGCCATTCAACATAACTGACCAGGTCCTTTACCTTAAGCGGAGGAGATATCCCTTTCATCTCCTCCATAATTTCCCTTATTCTTGTTTCGGAAAGAAACGGAAGCCTTTCTCCTATATATTGCACAGGATCTTTGCCATGCTGTTTGGCCCCATTCAGATAAAAGCCCATCCTTTTAAGAAACACATCGTCCTCATTCACCTTGATCCCAAATCTGCTGTTTAACGCAATAGCCAGTTCCAAGAGCTCAATCGACTCAGAGCCCAGGTCTTTAATAAGGCAGGTGTCGGGAGTTATCTCCTCTTTTTCAATATTAAAGATTTCCACCAGAATCTCTTTTATCTCTTCCAATATATCCACTTTCATCTCCTGATAAAGACGGCCATAATTGGGTCCTCATATCAACAAAATCATGTATCAGTTCAATACTCAGGGAAGGCACAGTGACTTCGGGAAACATCTCCGGGGTAAGAGGGTTTTTGTTAAGCTATTACAGGTTCGTCCTGCTTGAGATTATTCTGTTACCACCCGTATGGACTCACAGGTTATTTCACATAGCCTGTCAATCTCTTCTTCAGATATTGCAAGCGGTGGCATAAGTACCACCACATCTCCAAGGGGTCTTATAATAAGCCCCCGTTTTCTTGCCTCCATTATTACCCTGTGGCCGATCCGCTGTCTTGGGGGAAAGGGTTCTTTTGTCTTTCTGTCTGCCACCAATTCTATTCCCACCATAAAACCGCACTGGCGTATATCTCCCACACTTTTTAGAGAATCAAAGACTTTCAGTCTTTGTGCAAGGTGTAGGATTTTTGGCTTTAATCCATCAACTGTCTGTTCATTTTCAAAGACTTCAAGATTGGCCACACCGGCCGCACATGCCAGTGGATTGCCCGTGTAGGTATGACCGTGGAAAAAGGTCCTGAACTCATCATAGTCACCCAAAAACGCCTCGTAGATCTTGTCAGTTGCCAACGTGGCAGCCAAGGGCATATATCCACCTGATATACCCTTGCCGAGGGCCATTATATCGGGCACGACCTGTTCGTGTTCACATGCAAACATTCTGCCCGTTTTCCCGAAACCAACAGCCACCTCATCAGCGATCATAATGATATTGTATTGGTTGCAGAGTTCTCTTACTCCCTTCAGGTATCCCTGTGGCTGGACAATGATCCCTCCGGCTCCCTGGACCATCGGTTCGATGATCAGGCCTGCAATTTCATGGGCATGGGTCTTTAAAAGTTTTTCCATCTGATTCAGACAGTCAATATTGCACGAAGGATACGATTTTCCAAAGGCACACCGGTAGCAGTAAGGGGATTCTGCCTTAAGCGTGTCGAAGAGGAGTGGATTGTACATGGTATGGAAAAGATCTATACCTCCCAGACTTACCGAGCCGATTGTGTCTCCATGGTATGCATTTTTGAGGGAAACAAATCTTTTTTTCTCAGGATTTCCCCCTGATGCCTGCTGTTGATATTGGAATGCGATTTTGAGGGCCACTTCCACGGCAGTGGACCCGTTGTCCGAATAAAAAACTTTGGTCAATCCGTGAGGCGCAATTGCAACCAGTCTTTTGGCGCACTCTATTGCAGGGACATTGGAGAGGCCGAGAAGAGTGGAATGTGAAATCCTGTCCACCTGATCCTTGATGGCGGTATCCAATTCCCGTTTTCTGTGTCCATGGACATTGGTCCACAGGGAAGAAACCCCGTCAAGGTATTCATTTCCATATGTGTCTCTCAGGATGCATCCTTCTCCTTCTTTTATTATAAGGGGCCTTTCTTTTGCATATTCCTGCATCTGGGTAAAGGGGTGCCAAATGTATTTTACGTCGTCACTTTCGAGTTGCATGTATTGCATATCCATTTTTTCACCGTCTATTCTTTGATTATCTCTAATCCCATATCCTTTATCATTTTTATGTCCCTGTCCATATTTCGTCCTTTTGTTGTAAGATAATCACCGATCATCACCCCATTAGCGCCTGCCATAAAGATCCATGACTGGTAATCCCTCAGGGTCTTTTCCCTGCCTCCGCAAATGGTTATATCCTTTCCAGGATTTATCAATCTGAACAGGGCAATGCATTTCAGTGCATCCATGGGCGAGAGCAACGGTTTATCTTCCATCTTGGTGCCAGGTATGGGATTCAAAAAATTTATCGGGATGGAATCCACATCAAGTTCCTTTAAAGTGAATGCCAACTCCACCCTCTGCTCCCATGTTTCACCCAGGCCGAAAATACCTCCACAGCATACCCTGAGGCCCGATGCCCTGGCAATCTCCACAGTGTGTACGTCTTCATCATAGCGGTGAGTGGTACAGACATGGGGAAAATAACTTCTTGAGGTCTCCAGATTATGGTGATAGGTTGTGATCCCGCCTTCTTTCAAACGCCTTGCAATAGATTCTGTAAGCACGCCCAGTGAGGCACATACCACGAGATCTGTTTTCGCCTTTATTATGGCAGTGGCCTTGATTATTGTATCTATCTCTTCTTCTTTTAACATGTACCCACTGGTTACCATCGAATATCTTGTGGCCCCGGCTTCGGCACAGTGAAGTGCCCCCTCCACAAGCCTCTGCTCATCCAGCATGGGATAGGTAGCGGCAGATGTTTTATGGTGGGATGACTGGGCACAAAAGGCGCAGTCTTCCGAACATGTGCCAGATTTGGCATTGATTATGGAGCAGGTGAAAGCCTTTTCCCCTTTGTACTGCTGTCTGATCCTGTGGGCACACATAAAGAGGTCCATGACCTCGTCGCTGATAGTGGCAAGTTCCACGGCATCCTTGCAAGAAATACAGCTTCCTTTTGTCATGGAGATCTTTCTGGTTAAACTTTCCAATCTTTCACTTGTCATGATTTGCTGTGTGATCGGCTCTACTTATAATTTTTTAAGTTTATGCAGGAAAAAGACATTAAAATATTCTCTTTCACACAGGATGTCCTCAACTTGTTAACAGGAAGAAAATTTGATATCAGACAGAAAGATGCTTGTCAAGTGCATATGATTATAACCTATGGAATCTGCTTGTATTTTTTTTTATATTGTGTAAACTGTTATATTGCCCTGGATAGGTATAGCCCGTTTTTCTTTAAAATGTTTTAACCGGGACCATAAACGCCAAACCGTTTAACCCGGGGATGGCTTGCTGTTTTTGCCCTTCAGGTTATAGGTGTTTGCCAATAATGAATCAACTTTATTTCAGTCTTGTGAGGCAATCTTGAAGTATAAGTCACGGATGACAAAAGGGATATACCTTGTCACCGAAGAACATATAAAACGGGAAAAGGAAAAGGCCCGGAACCTGAGACATACCCACTGGTGGAACAGGAAGATTGAAGATGGTATTTGTTATTACTGCCGTTCAAAGGTGGGA
>CAZQAA010000053.1:0-19593 GCA_964591255.1 uncultured Desulfobacterales bacterium
CCTGAATTACCGGATGAGGCCTTTATCCAGGTGGCAGACTTTTTTGGATTCAGTTTAAAAGAGGCGGCAAACCGGCAGTTCCGGCATATTTTTTATGCCTGTTTTTTCGGCAAGCTGGTCAAACTGGCCCAGGGCCAGAAATATACCCATGCCAAGACAGCCATGATCGATTTCTCTCTAATGGGAAAATGGTGCCGGGAGGCAGGAATAGATGAACAAAAGGTAAAGGAGATTATGAGCGCAAATACTGCGCGCCACGTCCTTGATATGATATGGGAGGACAGGCATAGAAAAGATGTGGTTCAAGCTCTTTTGCATAAAGCTCTCATGAATGGCATCCGTTTTATTTCCCCTGACATCTTACTGGAGATATGCGTATTTTCATTTGACGGCTATCTGTTGGGGAGGCTTTCCACAGATGACATGCCTTATATGGGAGGATGCAGGGCATAGATCGGAGTGCATGAATGAAGACTGTCGAAATTCTGGGTATGGGTGTAGGCAATGCCCCCCTTTTCCCTTCATATGAAAAAATTATACAAAGAGCGGATATCCTGGCAGGAGGAAAACAGCCCCTTGATCGGGTCATGCTTTCTGATGCTCAGCGTCTGCTGATATCTTCTCCCCTCGATCCTGTTATAGAACGTATCAGGGTTGCAGCTGAAGAGGGAAAGAAGGTGGTGGTCCTGGCGGACGGTGATCCGGGTTTTTTCGGAATCGGCAGACTGTTGACAGAGAAACTTGGCAGGAATCATGTCCGCATACATCCCAATGTGACGGTACTCCAGGCTGCAGCCTCACGGCTTGGAATATGCTGGCAGGATATAAAGACGGTTTCACTCCATGGCCGGAAAGATCTCTCCTCTCTTTTCTGTGCCCTGGCATTTTTCGATCGGGTCGCCGTATATACTGACCCTGACAATACTCCAGGCCGTATCGGGTCGGAGATGCATATGCGACGTGTGGATGCTTTCAGGATGTATGTGTTTGAAAATATAGGGCTTGAAAATGAACGGATGACCATCCACATCCCTGAACAGGCAGCTTATGCCAAGTTTTCCCCCCTCAATTTCCTGCTTCTTGAACGCGTAAGACCTGTTGAGGTGTCTCCCCGAATAGGTATGGGAGATGACTGTTATCTCCATGAACGCGGACAGATTACCAAAAGTGAGGTTCGGGTAGCCGGTCTTGCTGCACTCAGTATATCCCCCGGGCATGTAGTCTGGGACCTGGGTGCAGGATCAGGGTCAGTGGCTATCGAGGCATCACTTCTGGCAAGGTGCGGCAGGGTTATTGCGGTAGAGAAAAAGCAGGAACGTGTGGATCTGATCCATGAAAATATAAGGAGGACCGGATGTTATCATGTGGAGGTTGTCTACGGAGAGATGCCTGATTGCCTTTCCGGTCTGCCTGAACCGGACAGAATATTTATAGGCGGGGGAACAGGCAGGAATAGCCGGATTGTTAAAGAATCCAGCAAAAGACTCAAGCCTGGCGGGAAGATTGTCATGCATCTGGTCCTTTTGGATTCCCTGTACAGGAGCCTGAAGTTTTTTTCAACAGAAGGCTGGCCGTGTACAGTCAGCCAGATATGGATATCAAGGGCAAAAGAACTGGGCGGAGACCTCCACATGAAGGCGTTTAATCCGGTTTTTATTGTTTCGGCGGACAAACCGCGTGTTTCATGAAAGGTTTTTATTGTATATGGTAAAAAAACAGGGAAAAGTCTATTTTATTGGGGCAGGCCCCGGAGATCCGGAGCTGATTACTGTAAAAGGGCAGCGGCTCATCATGGAATCAGATGTGGTCTTGTACACTGGTTCACTCGTGCCGAAGGCAGTGGTGGCATGTGCAAAAAAAGGGGCCAGGGTAAGGGACTCGTCTTTAATGACACTGGATCAAACCCATGACCTTGTCATGGCAGGTATTCGTAAGGGATATACGGTAGCCAGGGTTCACACCGGAGATCCGTCTGTTTATGGTGCCATTCGGGAACAGATTGTTCTCCTGGAAAAAGAGAACGTGGAATACGAGGTTATACCAGGAGTAAGTGTCGCCTTTGCTGCTGCTGCCCTGGCAGGGATTTCCTTTACCATTCCGGATATTACTCAAACCCTTATTATTACCAGGATGGAGGGCAGGACATTGGTCCCGGCAAAAGAAAGTCTTAAAAGCCTGGCCTCTCACCAGTGTTCCCTGGCCATATATCTCTCGGCATGGGATGCTCGGACAATGGTGCAGGAGTTGATTGCAGGAGGCTATCCCGAGAATACACTGGTTTTTACAGGATACCGTGTGGGATGGCCTGATGAAGAAGCTTTCTTCTCAACGCTTAGAGATCTGGCAGAGGAAGTCGAAAAACGTGCCATAAAGCAACATGCCATATTTTTGATCCTCCCCGGACAGGATAAACAGTCGTGTTCACGGCTATATGCTCCTGACTTCAGCCATGGTTTCAGGAACGGATCATAATGAAGGACACTGCCATATACGCCCTGACAAGGAAGGGAGCGGCGCTGGGTCGCTTCTTGGCAGGCAGAGAGTCCGGAGACCTGTTCCTTACGCAAAATCTTGCATCCGAAGATGATGGGACAGTGATATTGTTTGACAGTCTCATGGAAAAGGTTGGCAAGGTATTTAATGACTACCGGAACCATATATTTATTACTGCGGCGGGAATTGCCGTAAGGACCATTGCGCCATGTATCAGGTCCAAGGACCTGGATCCGGCAGTGGTAGTCCTTGACCAGAGGGGGCAGTACTGTATAAGTCTGTTGAGCGGGCATATGGGACGTGCAAACGAACTTGCCTTAAGGATTGCATCTCTTACAGGAGGGCAGGCCGTTATTACTACAGCAACAGATACTGAGGGTCTGCTTTCCATTGATGTTTTAGCCATGAAGAGGGGTATGGCCATTGCCAATATAAACGGTATCAAGCACATAAATAGTGCCATCCTAAAGGGGGAGCCTATACAGGTCTTTGATTCCGACAATCGTCTTGGTTTTATGGATCATCCTCCAGAGGGTATCACGATACACTATTGTAAATCAGAAGATAATTGGGTGTCAGGTATGCCCGGGATATGGGTGGACTGGCACCTGAAATCCCTGCCCCGGGGTGGACTCCTGCTCAATCCCAGGTGTCTGGTTGCGGGGATCGGATGCAACAGGGGGACCAGTGCCGATGAGATTGCAGGGCTGATCCGGCAGGTACTGTCTGATGAAGGCATCTCCATACAGAGTCTTCGTGCCCTGGCCACCGTTGATATGAAAAAAGACGAAACCGGTCTGATCGAAGCTGCGGCCAGACTGGGCATTCACCTTGTTTTTTTCAGCCGGGAGCAGATTGAAAACGTGGACGTTCCGCATCCTTCGTTGATTGTAAAACGGCACATGGGAGTAAAAAGCGTATGCGAAGCAACAGCCATATTGTGTGCGGGAAAAGGCCGACTGATTATTCCAAAGAGAAAGAGCAGAAATGCCACCCTGGCGGTGGCCCTGGAACACTGAAAGTTGTAGGCTTGGGTCCTGGACATTCGGACCATATGACACCTGCGGTTAAGCAGGCCTTGGCCAGGGCCGAGGTAATCGTGGGATACAAGCGATATATTGGGCTTATTGATCCTTGTCTTCTTGTCGGAAAGGAAGTCCTTTCCACCGGCATGCGGGGGGAGATGGAAAGATGCAGGGATGCTCTGGCAATGGCCCTTGATGGCAAAGAGACCGTCCTGGTGAGCAGCGGTGATCCCGGCATTTATGCCATGGCCGGGCTTGTTTTTGAAATGATGGAATCAAAAAATCTTTTTGACAGGCTGGATGTGGAAATTATTCCCGGCTTGCCTGCTTTGTCTGCTGCGGCTGCCCTTTTGGGGGCGCCGCTTATGCACGATTTTGCCGTGGTGAGTCTAAGCGATCTTTTAACCCCGTGGGAGCATATTAGGAAAAGGATCTTGATGGCCCTTGAATCTGATTTTGTCTTGGTAATTTATAATCCCAGATCCAAAAAACGGGTATGGCAGATCAAAGAGGTCCTGGGACTTATCACGCAATATCGCGGAAAAACAACCCCGATAGGTATTGTGCGCAATGCGGCCAGACCAGGCCAAAAGGTCTGGATAGTTCAGGCTGGAGATGTGGATGAGGGCACCCTTGATATGCTGACTATTGTCATAGTAGGCAACTCCTGCACTCGCCTCATAGGAAAAAGAATGGTGACCCCCAGGGGATATATGGAAAAATATGGAGAGAAATGATAAATTATACGAGTTATTATTGAAATTTGGATCTGGCGTATGGATTGGACAAGGCGGATGTTTTGTAATAATATCAGCAAATTTTTTTGTGTATCCAGACTGAGAGTGAATATTAGAGATATATCTTATGCTATCAAGTTTAAATCACAATAAGACAAGATAATTTTATGCAACCAAAAAAATCATTTGCTTTGGTAGACTATTCCATATGCAAGCCTCGGGAATGCAATCCTGATGAAGGGCTGTGTGTTGCTGCTGCATCATGCACACATAAGGTAATAAAACAGATAGACGGGACTTTCAAATCGCCGATTGTATTTCAGGATATGTGTATGGGATGCTGGGACTGTATCGAGGCCTGCCCCCTGGATGCTATCCACATTAAAGAAATTCTTTGAAAAAGGTCACGTTTTGCCGTAGTTGTCTGTCTTGACTCTTAAGGATATGAAATTCCGGTGGCAATGAGACAGGGCCAAGACGGATTTAAGACAGGAGAAAAGAGAGACTATGTCAAAAATCAACAAAAGCCTGGCTACGAACATATTGGCCTCTTTGTGCGTAACAACAGGTCTGATTCTAAACGATAGAATAATTTACAATATGGGTTTGTTTGCCCTCTCCGGGGCCATAACAAACTGGTTGGCAATTTATATGCTTTTTGAAAAGGTCCCAGGTCTATACGGTTCAGGCGTTATTCCAGCCAGATTTGAGGATTTCAAAAAAGGCATACACGACCTTATTATGAATCAATTTTTTACTTATGAAAACATGGAGCGTTTTTTCGAAAATTCGTCTCCTGAAAATATCGATCTTACACCTGTGATAGACAGAATAGATTTCAGTCCATCCTTTGATACTATTCTTGCTGTAATTTCCGAGTCATCTTTTGCGCCTATGCTTGGCATGATAGGGGGTGTTGGGGCACTTATGCCCCTGAAAGAGCCTTTTACCATCAGGATAAAGGAAACCTTTACAAAGATTGCAGATAGTGACTCTGTACGGGATGGGATTAAAGACATAATAAAAGGCGATGCAGATCTTGACGATATTATCAATAGAATAGAAAATATAGTACGTAAACGGCTTGATGAGCTTACCCCTAAGATGGTCAAGGAAATCATTCAGGATATGATACGCAGGCATCTGG
This sequence comes from uncultured Desulfobacterales bacterium, assembly GCA_964591255.1. Lineage (GTDB taxonomy): Bacteria > Desulfobacterota > DSM-4660 > Desulfatiglandales > Desulfatiglandaceae > CAZQAA01. Next base: position 5,403 of record CAZQAA010000053.1, read on the forward strand.
GATGGCTTGTAGTCTGGGGCGGGGTTTTCGGGGGTTTGATCGGTTTGATTACAGCACTAATTCGTTAACACAGAAAATGATTCCAATATTTTTGGCAGCCATCTCCTTGTTGAAGGAATGATTTTCAAATTAGCTTCCCGGTAACGGATTGGAATTGTGGTAAATGGCCGTGGCAGGACCGCCTTAATATGGATTAGGGGCAAAAAAGATATGCCTTATGTGCGCCGAATCATATTATTATGTGATTTTGAGACTCCTTGGCCACGGTCTTGGTCCCTACCGAAGTTCCACAATAGACACAACGATAATCATACCTTTCCCCGTCAGGAAGGACAAGGAGCAAGTTTTTTCTGAGCGGGACTGCCTGCTTGCAGTGAGGGCAATACAGCTCAGATGCTTCGAATTGGTCAAATTGTCTTTCCTGTTTGGATGTGCCACGTAAGGATCTGTTCAATCCCTCAAAATATTCGTTCATATTGTTCATTATGCCATACCTCACGAGTGTGTCTGGTGTTTGTAGCTTGACAAAAACAGATTAAAGCCCCATAAATAGAGTATTCGAAAACAAATTCCGAAAGGAGGTACATTAGAATATCATGAAAACAACCATTACTGCAATAAAGGCTGATATAGGTAGTATAGGTGGACACATCAAGCCAAGTCAAAGGGTAATTAATGCGGTTACGGAACACGTCAAACAACATCAAAGAGGGCTACTGATAGATCATCGTATAAGTTTTACCGGTGATGACATTGCTATCCTTTGCACGCATGATCGCGGAGTCGGAGATTCAGATGTCCATAAACTTGCATGGGATGCCTTTATAGCGGGAACGGAGGTAGCAAAGGACCAAGGCCTGTACGGTGCTGGTCAGGATCTGCTTAAAGATGCATTTTCTGGGAATGTAAAAGGGATGGGGCCTGCTGTTGCCGAAATGGAGATAGAAGAAAGGCCAAATGAACCTTTTTTGTTTTTTGCCGCTGACAAGACTGATCCCGGGGCCTATAATCTTCCCCTGTATCTTGCCTTTTGTGATCCCATGCACTGTGCTGGTCTCATACTTTCCCCGAATATGTTCGACGGCTTTCGTTTTACCATTATGGATGTTTCTCATACAGAATCCGATAGGATAGTAGAACTTTTATCTCCTGAAGAATTGTATGATATTGCGGCCCTTTTGAGAGATCTTGAAAGATTTGTCGTGGAGTCGGTATTTTCCCGAAGCACCGGGGAACAAGCGGCAGCAGTGAGCACCACCCGGTTGCACAATATTGCAGGAAAATATACGGGCAAGGATGATCCTATCATGTTGGTACGGGTTCAGGGAGCGTTTCCTGCAACAGGCGAGGTCCTTTCTCCTTTCAATATAGGTCCATTTGTGGCAGGATTTATGAGAGGAAGTCATAATGGTCCTTTGATGCCGGTGAAGTTGAACAGCAGTATTTCATTTTTTGATGGACCTCCGGTCGTATCATGTGCGGCGTACTGTGTACATGAAGGCAGGTTGACTAATCCGGTGGATGCATTTGATCATCCTTATTGGGATCAGGTAAGGAGTCATATCTCTAAAAAAGCTACCGAGATTAGAAGACAGGGATTTTTTGGTAGTGCCATGCTGCCGTTTTCCGAATTGGAATATGGTGGCATTGTACAGAGGATGAATGATCTGGATAAGCGTTTTGTTGTGCGTTAATTTTCAGACAACAGATCTTTTCTCCCTGCCTTCTGCAGTAAAAGGAGGGCAGGGTTTTTTATCCTGTCATTGTTTCGGTTCCCTCACCAAAAATAAAAGTAAGCAACCTGTCAGAAAAAACAGGGAAAGGGATAAGATAGAAAGTCTTGATGTTCCTGTGATCTGACGTATGAATGCGAACAGTATGGGTCCCCAGATAGCGGAAAGTTTGGCAAAGACAGAAAAGTAGCCAAAAAATTCTGCGGATCTTTCCTTTGGAACCAGGCGCCCGTATAAGGAACGTGACAGGGCCTGGGTACCTCCCAGGATCAAACCTACGATTAATCCCAGTAACAGGTATTCCAGAGAGGAACTCATACGATAGGCGAACAGTGTCACTCCGAACCAGATCATAAGTGTAGCCATAATGGTTCTCTTGGTCCCGAACTGCCGGGCGATACGGGACATAAGGATCGTCCCGCCGATTCCCACAAACTGTATCATGAGCAAAGTCCCCAGAAGAATGCCCGTGGACAGATGCAGTTCATCCTTGCCATAGATAGATGCCATCTTGATTACCGTTTGCACCCCATCGTTGTAAATCATATAGGCCAAGAGGAAGGTCATTACGTGTTTGTGCCTGTTCAAGGTCTTGGTCGTCTGCCATGCCCTATGCAGTCCGGCAACTGCAGCCTCCCTCATGCCGATATGATCGGTGGCCGGAAACCTGTCTTCGTGGAACATCAGGAAAGATATTGTCCCGAACATGGCCCACCATACTCCCACAGATGCCATAGACAACCTGATGGCCATATCCTTGGGTACACCTATTTTGTGGCTTAACTGGATAAAGGCCATATTCATAGCAAGCACCAGCCCTCCTCCTAAGTAGCCAAGGGCATAACCATGACCGGAAAGGCGGTCCATTTCGTCATCTTTGGATAGAAAAGGGAGAAAGGAGTCATAAAATACATTCCCGCCTACAAAGCAGTAATGGGCCAGACAGAAAAGGAGCAGGGTATAAAATACTGCACCGGCTTTGCAAAAAAACATGAGGCAGGTAAAAAGAGATCCAGCATAACATGATATTATCAAAAACAGCTTTTTGCGGCTGGTGTAATCGGCAATGCCTCCCAAGATAGGCGCGGAACCCACAATCAGGATGGCAGAAAAACCGTTTATATAGCCCCAAAGGCTTGTGGCGGAAAGGGATCCTGCATAGCCTAAAAATGACAGCCTGACACCCTCTTCAGGGACAATGCCTTCAGCAAAATAGATCGGCAGGACCGCTGCCAGGATAGTAGTGGCGAATGCGGAATTGGCCCAGTCATAGATGCACCATCCTAATTTTTCTCTCTTTCTGCTCACTCCCTATATCTTATTCTCCTGCATCACTGATTTGGTCAATATGGCCCGAATGAAATTTTTGTAGTCGAAGTAGCTCCAGTACCGATGTTAGCTCACGACAATTCAGGATTCTTGCGACCACGAGATATACTGCCACTCCCGTCACCAGCAGCAGCGTCAGGTTGATTAGCATGGTCAATACGCCTGTATCCGGGCCGGTATGTAACCAGTTGGAATGGAAATAATGGACACTGAATCCCATAACCGCAGTGGCGGAGATTATTTTCAGCACTGGTTTTAATGCCGATTCCAGGACGTTCATGCGGATTTTTCTTTTAAAGAAAAAGAGTAGAAGAAAAAATTGAAGAGCCGATGCGAGGGATAGCGCGAGAGCAAGGCCGCCATGTTTCAATGGTCCCATCAGGATCAGGCTCAAAGCCAGATTGGTCACCAAGGCAACAATAGCCAATTTTACAGGTGTCTTTGTGTCCTGCAGGGCATAAAATGCAGAAACCATTACCCTTATGCCCGAAAAGGCCCATAGGCCCACTGCATAAAAAAGAAGGGCGTAATATGTCATGTCCGTGGAGCCACTGTCAAAGGCCCCCCTTTCAAAAATAATCTGAATAATAGGTCTCCCAAGAACGATCAATCCTGCTGTAGAGGGCAATGTGATAAACAGAATCAAGCGTAGTGTATGATTCAGGGTTTTTCCAAATTTTTCCATCTCCTTTTTGGCCGCCAGAGTCGATAGGGAGGGAAGGGCTGCGGTACTTATGGCTATGGCAAAAACGCCCAAAGGGAATTGGACAAGCCGATCAGCGTAATACAGCCATGAAACACTCCCTTCTTTTAGAAATGATGCAAGAAGTGTCCCGATAAATTGGTTGAATTGGTATACGGCAGAGCCGAATATCGCCGGCAGCATCAGCAGCCCGATCCTTTTTAGTGCCGGGTGGTCTAATTGCCAGCGGGGGAACAGGGAAAGGCCTTCACTTAATAGCCATGGAACTTGAAGAGCAACCTGGAGTGCACCCCCGATCAGCACTCCGATGGCAAGCCCTACAATAGGTTCATGTAAGTGGGGAGAGATAAAATATGCCGCACCTATAATACCTATATTAAGAAAAATAGGGGCAGCAGCAGGTGCAGCAAAATGTCTCAAGGAATTGAGAACCCCCATGAAAAAGGCGACAATACTAATAAAAAATATATATGGAAAGGTGATCCTTGTTAAGAGTACGGTCAGATCATATTTTACTCCAGAGCCGCCAAAGCCGAAGGCCTGTATCCTTACTATCCATGGAGAAAAGATAACTCCGAGTAACGTGACAAGCGTGAGGATAAATATAAGGAGCGTCAATATTATCCTTGCCAGATCAAATGCGTCTTCTTTGCTTTTTGTTGCCAGATATTCGGAAAATACAGGAATAAAGGAGATGGTAAGAGATCCTTCTGCAAACAGGCGTCTCAAGAGATTCGGGATCCTGAATGCCACAAAAAAGGCATCGGTCACCATACCGGAGCCGAACAGGCTGGCCATGACCATATCACGGACCAAACCTAATATACGGCTCAAAAAGGTAAAAAACCCTACTACTCCTGCCGCCCTGTTCAGACTTTTTTCTTCAGATCCCGGCAAATCAGGACCCTATCAGAGGCTTGGAGCCTTTTTTATGATTAATTGTCATAGTGTTCCGCCGTCTTTTTCAGCCTTTAACTTTGTAACCGAAAATTTCAAAACTTTGCAAACAATGATTAAGCGGATCCGGGGTTAATATGTTAACAGGGAGTTTGAAAAAATGAAAGGCCCTAAAAAAACATCCCTGTCTGGGACAAAGCCCCTTTGCTGCATCTGTAGAAATTTCGGAGGGGATATGTCAGATGGCAGGCTTATATGATGGAATAAAAGTGATTAGAAATTTGGAAATACGGATAAAAATCCGCCTTGACATGTTTTAATGCCTGCTGTTATAAATTTGTTACATTTTTGGGGCAATGAAGTCTGCCTGAAATGCCCTGCCTGTTATCGATGTGGGGATGATGACTTCTGATGTCAGCTGGAACAGAGCGCTATTTCGGCAGAAATTATTGTCTCTTTTACCTTGAAACATAGAATACTTATGTATTCTTGAAAATTCCGCTCCGAGTCCTGTCGGCGCGGAATTTTTGTTTTTTACGAGTGATATCCCTGAAGATGGACCCTATATAACGGAGTTTGCCATGGCATTCAGTATTGCACTTATTATAGTTATGGGGTTGGGTGCGGACTATCTGTTCAGAAAGGTAAGACTGCCGGGACTGGTAGGAATGCTATTTGTAGGGATTCTTTGCGGTCCCTATGTCCTTAATCTCATTTCTCCCGATATGATGAAAGTATCCGGAGACTTCAGAAAAATTGCCCTTATCGTAATCTTACTCCGCGCGGGATTTGAACTTAGGCGGGATACATTGAACCGGATTGGCCGCTCTGCCATTACCATGAGCTGTGTGCCGGCACTCTTCGAAATAGCAGGTATCATGCTGATAGCCCCCAAGTTGCTCCACATTACCCTTATTGAGGCCGCTATTCTGGGAGCAATTCTCTCAGCCGTATCTCCGGCGGTGGTGGTGCCTCTTATGATAGATTTTATGGATAGGGGCAGAGGTGCCAAAAAGGGTATTCCCACACTCATCTTGGCTGCATCCTCAGTGGACGATGTGTTTGTGATTGTCCTGTTTACCATATTTATGGGGATGTACGGGGGTGGCGATATAAACCTGTTGGTCAAGCTGGGAGAAATCCCTGTTTCAATAGGGCTTGGAATTATAATGGGGCTTATCCCTGGCTATTTTCTATACTGGATCTTTAATAAGTATGATTGGCGTCCTCCGAGGAGGACGCTTATGGTCCTTGGGACAGCAATAATCCTTACTTGGCTGGAAAAAGTTTTTGAACCATGGGTCCCCATTGCAAGCCTGTTGGGTGTAATGGCAATTGGATTTATTATCCTGGAAAAATCCGAGCCTATTGCCCACATCATCTCCCAGAAACTCAAAAAACTATGGGTCTTTGCAGAGCTTCTCCTTTTCGTGCTGGTGGCCGCCCAGGTCAATATACATGTTGTATGGAAGGCCGGACTGGCAGGGACCATTGTGATCATAGTAGGATTGCTATTTCGTAGCGTAGGAACCTATTTATCCCTTTTCGGCGCAGGACTTGACTGGAAAGAGAAACTCTTCTGTGTGGTGGCTTACATACCAAAGGCTACAGTCCAGGCCGCAATAGGTGCCATTCCTCTGGCATCCGGCGTAGCTTCCGGCGAAGTAATACTGGCAGTAGCCGTACTTTCTATCCTGCTGACTGCCCCTCTTGGAGCTGTTGGGATAATGATATATGGTGAACGCATACTGGATTATGGTGAACGATCCGTATATCGCTTTAAGGATCTTCGAGACAAGCTGGATCTGCCCTATGTGGGGGAAAGGGTCAGAAGCAAGGACTTCGGGACTGTCTGGAAGATCATAGAAGAAAAAGAGGTCTGGATAAGGGGGACACCTGATGCCGGATCGAACGAGCATGACCCCGAACTGCGCCCTGCCATTTATTTGCGTTACTGGAAAGAAGATCCCAGTAATACGCCGGGAAAAGGTAAAACCATGGATTTTTGTTACAGCCAAAAGGACCCATCGTTTCACAAACACTGGGAGGTGCTGTATGACTGGTGATGCTAAAATATCTATGTGATTTGGTTACAGTACCTTGACTATGATTGGTTTTTTGGTGCCCTGTATCATCTCCTGCCTGATGGCATTCTCTGCCCCCATTACCTTTGCAATTCCCTTTTCCTTCACCTGATCAAGCACATCGGCGAAGGCCCTGAAATCGTCTTTTCTTGTTTCCAGGACCTCCTCTCTCATCTTCTGTCGCGCCTCATCCGTATTCTTGGTCAGATATCGTGTCATGGAGACAAACCCCTTTGCATCGGGCAACATATGAGCATCAATGTCCCCTATAGCACCTATAATTGCCTTGGTGAGTTCTTTGCCGTCAAGTTTCACACTATGCAGAAACCGGGCAGACTGGTCAAATATTTCAAGGGTCTTAATAAGGTTGGGGTCCCTGTAAGAGACAAAGGTAAGTCCCCCTGAAAGATGGTCAAACAGACAAAAGGCACCATAGGCTCCTCCGTTAACCCTGACACGATCCCACAGCCAGCTGTTGCGCAGATAACGTGTTATGACAAGTGATGAACCATGGAATCCGTAACCCAGATTATATAGATTTGCCCCCTTGCCCACGAAATTTATCCTGGAAGGGATCGTCATTCCTTCAAAGGGCGTAGGTCGTGCATAGGACCAGTTCCCTTTCGTGACAGGAGTCTCCGGAATGGTTCCCAACAGGGCATCTATGTGGGGTTCAACCCGGGGCAGATCTGTTCCGGCCGTAGTGATATTCAAGATAATATTCTTACGGTTTACAAGGATACGATGGACCTCTCTTAAGATCTCAAGCACCTTGTCCCAGTTTTCATCCACGGCCTTTATCAGATCTCTTATAAAAAAGAGATAGCTTATTCCTTTTACCTGCTCCGCGGCCCATCCGGAATCGCTCAAATGGGATCGTATGCGCAGATTGACGTACTGATGACCTTTTGGGATCAAAGCCTGTTCCAGTCTGGCCTTTTCCTCAAGAACAATTTGCCGGAACCGATCCCGATCCTGAAGCCTGGGAGAAAGCAACATATCGTGTAGGATGTCTATGAGCTCTCCTGTATTGTTGACCACGGCCTTGCTCCTCATGAAAAGCCTGGCAGCACTTATTCCCGTATTTCTTATTGTCGAGGTGAATATTTGGGTTGTGATTCCCCCTGTCTTTCTGCTGATGCGCTGGGTAAGTGAGACAAAATCTTCTTTTTCCGTGCCCATATGGGTAAGGGCATGGCCGAATATGCGTACATACTGGAGATAATCACCGGGCAGGGGATGGAGGTCGAAACCTATGTCCAAGTACAAAATACCGTTGGTAAAGAGATCATGCGACAGGACCGGAACATCCAACTGATTTTTGATGACCAGAGGAATGGACCTGTTTTTCCGCTCCAGGTCAGAAAGTTTCAACAGGGGGATGGTGGCAAGGGCCTCTGGAGTATCAGCGGTTCCCTGAATGCGATTGAGTTCCTTGGTGTTATTGACGAGTTCCTCTATTTCCCTTTTGTCCAGATTGGCCTGTATCTTCTGCAGATTTTCCTGTTCCTCTTTGTATTCCTTCTGCTTCATATCCGGGTCAGGTTTGAGCAAAAGGGAAGTGCGATGTTTGTTTTTCAGAAAGAACCGGTTTATTATTTTTTCAAAAAACATGTCATTTGTTTTGAGTGTGGTTTTTATCTCTTCAAGAGGTTTTTCGAACGACAGAATTGCGAGAGGGTCACCATCATACAGCCAGGTTGTAAGGGCACGAAGCATCAGAACAAGGCCACGAGGGAAGTGACCACTGTTGTTTTCCCGCAACCTGAACTCGATGGAGTTGAGCGCTGCATCTACGGTCTTAGGATCAATCCCATCCGAACCCAGCCTGTCCAAGGTCTCCAGAATAAGGGGTTCGACTTTTTCCATATCCTCGATCTTTACCCCTTTAAGACCGGTGGAGAAAAAGAGCTGTCTCAGTTCGTTTTCAAGCCCCACGCCGGCAATACCCTCCCCCAATCCCGAGTCTATCAGTGCCTTGCGAAGGGGGGAGCCAGGCATTCCCAGCAGGATATACTCTAGCATCTGGAGAGAAAAGTTGGTCTTTATATCAAGGCCTTCACAAAGTAACCAGTTGACGGTGGTCATGCCCTTTTGAGATGCCTCATTTTCTCCTTCATCAACCATGAATGGTTTTATAATACGTCTCGGTTGATCAAACGGGGGCTGTAACGGTATCCTTGAATCCACATTTGTCCGGTTGAAATTTTTCAGGACTTGGTCCAGGAATTTCAGTCGCCTGTCAGGGTCATCATCACCATAAAAGTAAATCCAGGCGTTTGAAGGGTGATAGTACCTGCGATGGAATTCCTTAAACTGTTCAAACGTCAGGTCCGGAATCTTTTTCGGATCTCCACCCGAATCAAATCCATAGGTAGTGTCTGGAAAAAGGGATTGCATTGAATACTCTGAAAGCAGATTTTCAGGAGATGAATATGCTCCCTTCATCTCATTAAAGACAACTCCCTTTATGGAGAGGGGCTTGTCAGGGCTATTGAGCTCAAAATGCCAGCCCTCCTGCTGAAAGACGAATGGGTTCAGCCTGGGGTAAAATACTGCATCCAAGTACACATCTATAAGATTGTAGAAGTCCTTGAGGTTCTGGCTTGCCACTGGATAAGATGTTCTGTCAGGATATGTGAATGCATTGAGGAAGGTGTTGAGCGATCCCTTCAGAAGCTCTACAAACGGTTCTTTCACGGGATATTTTCTTGAGCCGCAGAGTACCGAATGCTCGAGGATGTGGGCAACACCGCTGGAATCGACCGGTGGCGTACGAAAGGTTATGCCAAAAACCTTGTTTTCATCATTATTGGAAAGAGACAGAAGCCTTGCGCCGGTTTTTACATGCCGTAAGACCCTGGCCAGGGTGTTTAGTTCCTTGATATCCCTTTCTTCCAACACCTCAAAACCGTGTATTACCGCCATTATTTCTCCTATAAAAAAAGTTTATCAGGTACAATCAAAGTAGTAAGTTCCATATAACACGATTTCATCCATGATTAAAGCATGGACTTGTCTTGCCTGACTCTGATTTCCGTTACAATTTTCAATTTTTTTTGATATGACGGTTGTACTCATATAGAATAAGATTGAAACAGGGAAATCGCCAAGGTCAGTGGATTGCTTCCAGTCTTTATTGGTCGTTCAGCTTGTTTCTCATTACAGCATAGGCAACCATCATGGCTGAATATCAGGGTATCATAGAAGAAATTCTTGACATAGAATTGTATATGTTCCAGAGGGTCAGGTCTTCTGGAACAGCTCCATGCCAGGATGAACCGGATGCCTTTCGAAAAATACGTGCCAGTATTTATGAGATGTGGACAGGAGAAATGCTTGAATCGTACCTTAGTGATCTGAAAGCAGCTCAAAAAGATGGTCGTAATTTGCTCATGGAGAAGTATGCCCGCATGGATAACTTAATGCCTCCGTTAAATACCAACCCTTTAATTGATAAAATTGTCGAGATAGAAACAGGGTGGCAGGAAGAAATCAGGGATAGATATCCGACGATTTATAACCGGGTATGTCGAAGTACTGCCCCGGCCCAGGACGGCAGTAACTTTTCTATCTATCTTCAATGCGAGCTGGAAACGTATGGCGATAATACACTTGAATTGTATTACAAAAATTTAATAAACGCCCTTGATAAAGGAGAGAATCTCTCATTGAAGATGCTTGAGCGCCTGGTAAGGAAAGGAGGCTATAATGATCTGGATCATGCAGAAAAGTCGCTTTAATAAGATATTTCAAAGAAAACAGGGTGCGGAATAAGATAAGGATATAGTTAACTCCTTGTATGGAAACAGGAAGACAGCAGGAAAATCATGATAGCAGTTGCGCCTGAAATTGACTGGATCAGAAAAAGAACAATCGAATCGGCCTATCATATTTCCGAGCATGTAATCAGGTGTTTAATGGCAAGAGAGGTAACTATCCAGGAGATTGAAGACGCAATTGCAAGCGGCCGGATAATCGAAATCCACAGGCATCCGAAAAGGAATGCCAGCTCTTTGGTGCTGGGTTATACAGGGAAAAAGGCGTTGCATATCATGTGTTCTGAAGATCAAAACGATTGGCTGGTGATCCTGTTTGTCTATGTACCGTCCAGGCCGATATGGGATGATCCTGTTAACAGGACCGAACAGGGGAGAGAAGATATGGGGGAAAATTTGCAGCACTGTTTTTTCTGCGGTGGCAATATAGAGCACATTAAGGTAGGAAATTTTGATTACCGCCTGGAAGGCCAGCTTTATGTGGTCAAGGATATTCCGGCAGGTTTGTGCGTGCAATGTGGTGAAAAATATATTACTGCCCAGGTCTCAAAAAAGATAAATGCATTGATCGAACAGGGCAAGTTTGTTACCACCGAGCAAGTCTTTGTATTGGAATATGAAGGATAGACAAGGGGATCTTTCTGTGCAGGGATTGGAACTGTCAGAGGAGTATTACCAGACCTACGGTGTCAGAATGATAGAGGAAAAATTCGCCGATTACAAGGATCGCATTGCAGTCGGTCTGGTAGGTGAAGGTTCGGAGTGCTACGGTTTTGATGATCAGATATCACGGGATCATGACTGGGGACCGGGTTTCTGCTTATGGCTGACGGCAGATGATTATCGCACCATTGGTCAGGAACTCCAAAAGGAATACGAAAGGCTCCCGCAAACCTATAAGGGTTTTAGACGTTTTTCGACCCAATGGGGTGGCGGCCGGATTGGGGTGCATGAAATCGGGGCATTCTACCAGAGGTCTATTGGTAGTCCTCATGCCCCGGATACCATTGAAAGATGGCTCTACATTCCTGAGGAATATTTATCCAGCTGTACCAACGGCAAGGTTTTTACTGATCCCTTGGGGGAATTCACAAAAATAAGGAACGAGCTGTTGAAATTTTATCCCGAGGACATAAGGCTGCTGAAAATCGCATGGCGGTGTATGACATGCGCCCAGGCCGGCCAGTATAATTTTATGAGGTCTGTTAGGCGGCATCAATTTTTTGCGGCCCTTTATGCGGAGACAAAATTCTGTTCAGACATGATGTCACTGGTATTCCTTTTAAACAGGCACTATGCCCCTTTTTATAAGTGGCGTCACCTGGCCGTTCGATCCCTTCCGGTGCTGGGGAAATTTTTATATGAACAGATCGATTCTATGATGGCAACAGTTGACTATCAAAAGAAAAATAAAATTATCGAGGAAATCTGTGCCCGTGTGATCAGGGAATTCCACAGGCAGGGCCTGAGTCGTTCAACCAGTGATTTTTTGCTCGACCACAGTCCAATTATTCAGGACAATATAAAGGATGATAAGTTGAGGAAAAGGGCTATGTGGCGGGAATAGACATAAGGAGATGAACAGGATGAAGAACATTCTGATTATAGGAGGCAGCTATTTTGCCGGCCGGATATTTGTGGAAGAGCTTTTAAGGCACAAAGATTGTAATATCTTTGTTTACAATCGCGGCAATATGCCTTTAGGTAAAAATGGGGTCACCGAACTTGTGGGCGATCGGAATGACAGCCACACGATCAGGCAGGTCATACCTGACCATACATGGGATGCCTTGATCGATTTTTGCGGCTATGCACCGGCACATATTGAAATAATGCTCGACTCGCTGCCTGGCACCTTGAAACATTACATATTTATAAGTACCACTGCAGTCAATCAGAATGTTTTAGATCTACCCATTACTGAAGATTCCCCCAAGCTTGCCGGGCCCCAGCCGGAACTGGGCCAATATGCCGATTACGGGTATAAAAAGTGGCTGGCGGAGTGCATGTTAAGTGAATTATGCGATCAAAAAGGCATCGCATATACCTCTCTGCGCCCAGCCATAATCTATGGCGAATACAACTATGCCCCCAGAGAGACTTACTTTTTTGATATGATCAGGGATAACAAAGCAGTGATCCTGCCAGACAATGAACTGCCTCTGTACAGTTTTGTCTATGTCGTTGACTTGGCCAAGGTTATTATCAAGGCAATTGGCAATCCAAAGGTATTTGGTAGTGCTTTTAATGTCGCGGCTCCAGAGCTGGTTTCATACCAACGAATGATAGAGGTCTTTGAAGGGATAATCGGTAAAAGGATCAATACCATAAAAATGGGCATGGAAGAGATTTACAGGAAAGGAATCCCTCTCCCTTTTCCATTGGACAGGCATCTTATATATTCGGGTGCCAAGATCCAGGAGTATTTTGGATTTCAATATACTCCGCTTGTGGAGGGAATGCGCCGAACATATGAGTACTATCTCTTGGTGCAAAAACATCGGCAACGATCTATGTAAAAATGGAAGAAACTCTGATTCGCAAAATCAAGAGGGTTGTAGCCAATAATTTCGATTCAAGTTTCGTTTTCTACGATGAGTTCGAACAGCGCTACGGTTTTTTCGCCGAGCTAACCCTGAAACTGGCCGAATTTGTCGGTCTGTCGGAGGGATCCTCGGTTCTGGACCTTGGTTGCGGCAGCGGAGTCTCAGCCGAGGTTTTAACCCGCGAATTTGGGTGTGAGGTGGTCGGCATAGACTTATCGGAGAAGATGGTTGCCCATGGCCGAAAGGTAATCAACGATCCCAGAATCCGGCTTGAAGTCGGAGATGCCGCAGCTCCGGAAAGCGTGGTCGGCGAGAAAAAATTCGATTCGGTCGTTTACAACGCCTCGATTTTCATCATTCCAGAGGCAGAAAAGAGCCTTAAAAGAGCCGTTGCATGCCTCAAGCCGGGTGGTAGCCTGGGTTTCTCTTTCTATCCGGAACTGGTTGCAGCCGACGGCAGCAACCTGTTTCACATAGCTTTTTCCCGCTGTAACATGCCGCGGCCGGAAAGACAGGTGATCACCAGCTACCGGGAAGCTCTGGCTGGTTTAAGAGACTGTTGCGAAGAGTTGCAGGAAGGGGTTTATGAGAAACCCTTTTCCGAGGAATTTCTGGTCGATTTTTTTTCGATACCGGCTCAGTCAGCTTCCTTGTTTCCCCGTCTTGACTACAAGGAACGCCGGCAAAAGGTAGAGGTACTTTTCGCCACTTTGCGCCCTGAGGCCGAAGGAGCGAAGATTATATGGCGCCTGGCTGCGGGCTGGATAAAAAAAAGGATGTCAAGACATAAGCTTTAGTACTTCAAGAGGATTATTCCTGCCGGCAGACACGATGGCTCAGGAAAGGAGGTAATATGAGAACACTGATAACAATACTTATCCTCGTCATGACGGCATCGTTGTCCGTTCACGCTGAAGACATGCACAAGTATTTAAGCGATACACAGGATTTGGTGAAAAAGGGAGAATACAAAGAAGCTCTTGATCGCTTCCTGTGGTTTCATGACCATGTGCTCGAGCATCAACCATCCATGTATGGTGTTCGCCTGTCATTTGCATTGTCCTATTGGAAACAACTTGCAGATCTCTATCCTCCTGCTCTCACAGCCATGAAGAAAACC
>CAZQAA010000054.1:0-8295 GCA_964591255.1 uncultured Desulfobacterales bacterium
GACACCACTAATTGTTACCTTATCACCTGCTCTCAGAGATTCTATTGTCTCAGTAGTAAAAGGAGTCTTCAAATGAAATACCCCATCCATAATTTTCCCCCAGACATCTACAACAACATAATATAATTAGTTCGGTTAAAGTTCTATCCTGGCGCACCGGCTGGCATGGCACTGAATATTAATGGCCACAGGAAGACTCGCAATGTGGCATGGCATCATTTTGATATGGACTGCAAGGGAAGTTATCCTTCCACCCAGTCCTTCAGGACCTATTCCGGTCTTGTTAACCTCGGCTAAGAGCTCTTCCTCCATCTGATTCAGCTCAGGATCATCATTCGGAGTCCCTAAGGGTCGAAGAAGAGCTTTTTTTGCCAGAAGAGGGGCTGTCTCAAAATTTCCGCCTATTCCCACACCCAAAACAGTCGGAGGGCAGGGATTTGCTCCAGCCTCTATAACCGTTCTCACAACCCTTTTCTTGATGCCAAGCCACCCTTCAGCAGGCAATAACATGAATAGCCGACTCATATTCTCACTTCCCCCACCCTTGGGCAACAGCCAAATAGTGAGCCTATCTCCTTCCACAATCTGCACATGAATAATTACAGGTGTGTTATCACGCGTATTCTCTCTCGTAAACGGATGACACACAGATTTACGCAAAAAACCTTTTTTATATCCTTCTCTCACTCCTTCATCAATTGCCTTGTTAAAATCACCTCCGACAATTGAAACATCACGGCCCAGTTCGGCAAAGGCAACAACCAATCCAGTATCCTGACATATGGGTATGTTTTCATGCTTTGCAATCATCGCATTTTGTAATAATGAAGCAAGGATCTCCTTCCCGACAGGAGATTCTTCCTTTTCATGGGAATGCTTAAGTGCATTGACCACATCCTCGTTCAGTTCAATATTAGCCCGTATTACAGAGTCTTTAATGGCATCCGTAACAATCCGGCTCGAAATCTGTCGCATTAAACCCTCCCACAACAGGACTTGACTTTCGACAGGTTAACTATCATGATATGAAACAAACACCTCAAATATGATCAGCAAAATCCAGAAAAAATGCTGACATCATGTTAAAAGATATCAAGCTGGGAAATGAAAATTTTATGTCCAGGAAAAACACCTCCTGACTTTCCAGCCTCCAGGTGTTTTTTTGCCTAATAACACCTGAAAACTGCAGGTAATTGGCCAGGTTAACACTGCGAAATTTATACAAAATATAGTTATTATAAACAGACTGAGAACAATAGATATTTTATTAAGAATAATCATCATAATCATATAGCTTTTTTGGGGAAAGGCAAGCTAAGTTTGACTCTTTCCCAAATCTATGGGATTGGATATATAGGCGTCCATCAATATGAACGGCAAAAAATACAGGATTCTTTTAACCAATGATGACGGAATTTATGCGCCTGGTCTGTCTGCACTCTACCAGGCCCTAAAATCCGACCATGAACTGTATGTTGTGGCACCTGAATCGGAAATGAGTGCGGTAGGTCACGCCATAACTCTAACATCCCCTCTCAGAGTTCAAGAAATCCATATGGGAAAATCTTTTTTTGGCTATGCCGTAACCGGCACACCCGCTGACTGCATCAAAATTGCGGTTCAGGAACTGCTCGAAAGCCCCCCTGACATAATCCTATCTGGTATAAATTTAGGGGCAAATGTGGGAATCGATGTATTATATTCCGGTACTGTCTCAGCAGCAACAGAGGGAGCATATTTAGGAATAAGCTCTGCTGCGATCTCACTTGACACAAGGCAAAATCCTGATTTTGGATTCGCCGCCCGATTCAGCAAAGAAATAATTCGCTTCATGAAAAAAAGCGGGCTTAAAAAGGAAATCGCCCTTAATATTAATATCCCGGCAGTTCCACCCACAAAGATTAAAGGGGTATGCTTTGCCAGACAAGGGACATCCAGGCTTAAAGAACGATTTGAACGTCGTACTGATCCCCGTGGGAATGTATATTACTGGCTTACGGGAGAAATGGTTATTGAAAAAAATGGTAGAACCGATTCAGACTCCATAGCCTTAAGTGAAAATAAAATTACCATCACACCCCTCACCTGTAACCTAACCAGCCTTGATGACCTAAAAAGAATGAATTCCCACAACTTTTCCTTCCGTTGCGACATATGATCCTGATATTAAAACCCCCTTGTTGGGATTTTCTTCCAAGGGGGTTTTCATATCAAACATGACACGAGATATGGAGATTATTCTCCCTCTGCTGCCAGCCGTTTATATTGTTCGTATCTCTCTTTCATGTCTTCCTCTGCTTTCTGGAAAAGTTTTTCAGCCTGCTCAGGAAATGACCTGGTAAGGCTCGAATACCTGACTTCTCCCAGCAAAAACTCTTTAAAATCACCTTGTGGTTCTTTGGAATCAAGAATAAACGGGTTTTTACCCTCTGCTTTACGCCTAGGATCATAGCGATAAAGCGACCAATAACCTGTATCCACAGCCTTTTTTTCTTCTTCCTGAGAAAGGCCCATATTGATACCATGGTTAATGCAGGGGGCATAGGCAATAATAAGAGATGGCCCATTGTAACTCTCCGCCTCCAAAATGGCCTTTAACACCTGATTTTTGTTAGCCCCCATTGCAACAGATGCCACATAAACATATCCATAAGACATTGCCATAAGACCCAAATCTTTTTTTCGTGTCTTTTTGCCACTTGCAGCAAATTTGGCTACAGCTCCCATTGGAGTAGACTTGGAAGACTGGCCTCCTGTATTGGAATAGACCTCGGTATCCAAAACGAGAATATTGACATCACGTCCCATGGCTACAACATGATCTAGCCCACCATAGCCGATATCATAAGCCCACCCGTCTCCACCGAACATCCAGACCGATTTCTTTGTAAACTGATCTGCCATGTCCAGGATATCAATAAGGATAGGATTGAACTGGGCCTCAGGATTTGTAAGTTCGATCTCGATTAGTTCCACAATCCGGCGACCAAGTTGCTTGGATTTTTCTCCATTATTCATATTAGCAAGCCAATCATTGAATGCCTCCTCCATTTCCTTGGATATTCCGCTTTCAATGGCATCTCTAACCAGGTTTGCCAATTTGTCTCTCCTCTGGCCTATCCCCAATTGCATGCCAAAGCCAAACTCAGCATTATCCTCAAAAAGGGAGTTGGCCCATGCCGGACCATGTCCATCCTCGTTCACTGTATAGGGACAAGATGGAGCCGATCCGCCATAAATAGATGAACATCCAGTAGCATTACCTATCACCATCCTATCCCCAAAAAGCTGAGTAATAAGCTTTATATAAGGTGTTTCGCCACATCCAGGACAGGCTCCCGAAAATTCGAACAAAGGCTGCCTAAACTGGCTTCCCTTTACAGATGTTGCAGGCATCCTGTCATGCAGAACCGGCAGCTTGGTGGAAAAAATATGATTTGGAACTTGATCATTTTTCTGAGTAGCCAATGGCTTCATGACAAGAGCCTTTTTCTTGGCTGGGCATATTTGGGCACAATTGCCACATCCTGTACAGTCAAGGGGGCTAACCTGAATACGATACTTCAAGCCTTTCAGTTCTTTTCCCTTAGCATCTACAGTGATAAAACTCTCTGGCGCATCCTTGAGACTATCTGCTTCGGCCAGGACAGGCCTAATGACCGCATGAGGACAAACAAAAGAACACTGATTACACTGTATACAGTTATCAGGTTGCCATTCAGGCACATTAATCGCAATCCCTCTCTTCTCATACTGAGTTGTAGCAGTAGGAAAGATTCCATCAGGAGGCAATGCACTCACAGGGAGCTTGTCCCCCTGTTGGGCGAGCATAGGACGCATAACGGTTTTTACGAATTCAGGTTCATGCTCTTCTTCCCTGTATTCTTCATGTCCCGCCGTAACCCAAGACTTGGGAATATCAACTTTTTGCAGAGCATCTATAGCTTTATCCACAGCATCCATATTCATCTGGACTACCTTGTCACCTTTTTTACCATAAGTTTTTTTAATTGCTTCTTTCATATAAGCGAATGCCTCCTCTGGCGGGATAACATCTGCAATATGAAAAAATGCGGCCTGCATGATCATGTTAATACGCCCTCCCAGACCGAGCTCAGAGGCAATTTTTACAGCATCAATAGTATAAAAATTCAATTTTTTCTGTGCAATAACACGTTTCATATGATCAGGGAGCTTTTCCTCCATCTCCTCAGGCGTCCAAGGCGAATTCAGTAAAAAGGAGCCCCCTTCCCTGATGCCTTCCAGGATATTGTATTGATTTACAAATGCAGGGTTATGACATGCTATAAAATCAGAGGTGGTAAGCAGATAAGGTGACTGGATACGGTGTGGAGAAAACCTTAGATGTGACATGGTAATACCACCGGATTTTTTCGCATCATACGCAAAATAGGCCTGGGCAAACATGTCGGTATTTTCACCAATAATCTTTATTGCATTTTTATTGGCTCCAACAGTCCCGTCAGCACCAAGTCCCCAGAACTTACACCGTACTGTTCCCTCAAGACTCGGATCAATCTCATCTTTCACATTAAGAGAAGAATAACTAACATCATCTTCAATACCCACCGTAAAATGATTTTTTGGGACTCTTGAACGAAGGTTATCAAATACGGCCTTGACCATAGACGGTGTAAAATCTTTACTCCCGAGGCCATAACGCCCACCTACGATAATGGGCTCTTCACCCCTTTCCTGAAAAACAGTACACACATCCCTGTACAAGGGCTCTCCCAAGGAACCAGGGGCCTTGATCCTGTCGAGCACAGCAATAGTTTCTGCCGTAGCAGGCAAGGCCTGGAGGAAGTGTTCCCTTGAAAAGGGCTGATAAAGACGAACCTTTACAAGCCCGACCCTCTCTCCGACATTGTTTAGATAATTGACTGTCTCCTCTATCGTATCACAGCTGGATGCCATGGAGATTATAACCCGATCCGCTTCAGGATCACCCACATAATCGAACAGATTGTACGACCTGCCAATCACGTCCCCTACTCTTTTCATCTCTTCCTGCACTATCTGTGGTACTACGGCATAAAAAGGGCTCGATGCTTCCCGATTCTGAAAAAAGATGTCCGGATTTTGGGCGGTGCCTCTGAGCTGTGGGTTCTCCGGATTCATGGCTCTGTCCCTGAACTCGTCAATAGCCTCCCAATCAACAAGTGCGGCCATTGTATCGTAGTCTATTATCTCGATTTTCTGTATCTCCATGGAGGTCCTGAAGCCATCAAAAAAATGTAAAAATGGCAGACTGGCACGGATACTTGCCAAATGGGCAACAAGGGCAAGATCCATCACCTCTTGAACCGAGGCAGACGCCAATAGGGAAAAACCCGTTTGTCTTACTGCATTGATATCCGAATGATCACCGAATATGGAAAGTGCATGAGCTGCAACCGCTCGAGCAGAAACATGGAATACCGTAGGCATCAATTCACCTGCGATCTTATACATATTTGGAACCATCAGGAGCAGCCCCTGGGATGCAGTGAATGTTGTGGAAAGAGCACCCGCGGCCAATGCGCCATGAACAGCACCGGCGGCCCCTGCCTCGGATTGCATCTCAGCGATTTCCAGCACCTGGCCAAAGATATTCTTACGTCCGTTAGAGGCCCATTCATCACAATATTCTCCCATAGTACTGGACGGTGTAATAGGATAAATTGCTGCCACATCACTCATCGCATAAGCCACATGGGCAGCCGCCTCATTTCCTTCTATTGTTTTTGTTACAAAACCCATAATCGATTCTCCCCTTTCTTTATAATTGCCTTCGGCTATGATAAGTCTGTAATATTTAAGTGCTTCCTGGCACTTTATACCATGTCTGAAATTTTCATGCTTATCATATCAAACCAAGGCGAATTTATTGTTTATATTAATAAGATGAATATTGTCAAGTCCCTGCTTAACGCATTACATTTTTATCTTGAAGTTAGGAAAAACGAAATTCATATTTCTATGCTCCAGGGATATATGCTGTAGACCGCATTGATTTTTCAACATGAAACCGTAAACCTTAAATCAATGAAATCCCGATCTTGGCAAAATAAATAAGATAAAAAACGGATGATAAAGATTTGTACTCTCTATCATCCGCCATTTTAAATATTTATCAAAAACTTATTATCTGTCTCGACAGCCTATTGCCATTGCATAATCCTCTCAGCTATAAAAGGTTCTCCTGCTGAATAAGCACCCCGGCCATGCCATCTCCACTTCCAAATGCCCTCAAGCTTATATCCTGAAAGACTCTTTATTTCATAGATAAAATCAAAATAAGATCTGGAAAAACTTAGTTTATAAAGACACGTCTTTCCATCACCATATATGACATCGATATCCGTATCACCCCATTGCCCACTATAGCCTGTTTCTTCCTGAGTGATCGTCAAAGGCTGACTGTCCGGATAGGTATATTCGACGCCTTGGTAGAATTCCGTAACCCGCCACGAGCCTGCAGGAGCAAGGACAATTACTCTTACACTTTGAACATCAACAGCAGAACTGTAAGTTGTCCCCACCTTTGTCTTGAGCCACATTTCACCAGTAATGCCTTTAAGGGGAAAGCCTATTAATTTTATATCAGGTATGGGACCTGGAGAATAATACAGCCCATTTGCACCAGGAACAGGGATCCCATTGTTTGCGATCTCGCTCCAGAGTTCCGGCCTCGCAGGAGTATAGGAATAAACTACGCCCGGCATCGTATAAGGGGCTTCCAGCACTAAATAGGCATTTTGACCTGTTTCCATATTTCCAAGTCCGAGACAAAGATCAAGCAGATGGGCATCAGTGGCCTCAATAAGGATAAAAGCAGATGTGTTCTGGATAAATTCAGGTGGGGGTACAGGTATATAAGATGTTTCACCTGGCCTATGCACATTGATATATATGGGAACAAGCCTGTAAAAACCGCTTCCCGGATCAGATATTTTTACATTCGTTTCATTCCATCCATAATTGAGCAACGATGATACAGGCGCTACTGTAATGTTATTTTCCGGTGTTGGGCTTACCAGACTGCCGTCTACTGATACATTAAGCCAAGACACGTCATAAGATAGGCCCCATCCATCGGCACTCCCGCTCACAATCAGCATCTGGGGTTCAAGTCCTGGTATACCCGCGCCCTCCTGGACTTCCACATCCCACATCAGATAAGAAGGTGAAACTGTCAATTCCGTTGTGCCGTAAACAAGGGCAGTCACAGTAAAGGGAACATTTTCCGTTTTATTCTCCTGGTCCTCATCTAAATAATCCAACGAACTCTCAAATGTAATTGTCGCAGTAGACTCAACTCCAGTGGGAATATAGTTGGGATAAATCCTTATAGTAGCATTGGTAGTGCCGGTACCGGAACGGGGAACGACCTCCAGCCATGCAGCATTTGAGCTGGCACTCCAGTCAAACTCGTCTACGTTAGGATTGGCATTCATGATATTAATGGGAAACTCCACAGGAGAAAGATTTGCACGTGTGAACTTAACATTAAGTGATGAAGGTGATACCACCAGTCTGTTCCCTATCTGACTAAAGCTTATCTCTACATAAAGGGTGGCCTCACCTATATCACTGGCAAATATTATTTCAATAGGATTTTCAGTATAGGTAAGATCCTCTACAGCGGGGATCTCTGCAGGATTAACGGTAACTGTTACAGTGCCTGGACCTGTTCCGGAAACAGGGCTTACGGATATGCACGGAAGGACCGCACTGCCAACTGACCACCTAAAACTGGTGAAATCAGGATCAAGATTTCTGATCGTGATTGGAAAACTCTGGGGACTCATATCAGGACTGATAAACTTTGCTTCAATAGATGCAGGCGAAATGACCAGTCTATCACCAATAACCCGATTCACCGTCACATGCACGGGAACAGAATCTGATTCAATACTGCCCCCTTCATCTGAATAAAATGTGATTGATCCGGTATATGTACCTTCCCCTACATCGGTTCCCACTGTAATTGTAAGGGTGGTTGACCCCAAACCAGTTGCGTCGTCCAGGTCACCCTCCACAGGATCTAAGGAAAGGCCAACGGTTGAAGATACAATCGAGGCATTCCACCTTGCATCTGCCACACCTTGGATGCTAAGCGCATAAGTATATGAACCCGACTGTCCTGCTATTAGAGTGACATTTAGACTTATGGAACCGGGAGAGACGGTAATGGCATTAGCATGCAAAGGCCACAAGCCTACAAAAGCCATAATCAAAATGCCTATAATGTAATGCAATTTTTTCATTAACATATCCTCCATATATTAA
>CAZQAA010000055.1:0-8497 GCA_964591255.1 uncultured Desulfobacterales bacterium
AGGCCAGGGTTGTGGATTAAACAATCATCATAATGATCAGCATGCGATACAGGATGCCGAGATCAGGGAAAGGTTGAGTCGCATAAATAACAAGATACTGGTAATGAGCGGTAAAGGAGGAGTTGGCAAAAGTAGCGTTGCTGCATACCTCGCTGTTTTGTTGGCCAAAAAGGGACATAAGGTGGGTCTCATGGATGTGGATCTCCATGGCCCGAGTATACCCAGATTACTTGGACTTAACGAGGGGATCCAGCCCTCAGATACACCTGGCAAAGCTGCTCCCATCGCATGTTTGCCCAATATGCAGGTTATATCGATTGAGGCCCTTATGGGGGAAGACAGAGATGTGGCCACTATTTGGCGAGGACCTATTAAGATAGGTGTTATCAGACAGTTTATATCTGACATTGAATGGTCTGACCTTGATTATTTAATTATTGATTCCCCTCCAGGTACTGGGGACGAGCCCCTCACTGTGGCTCAAACTATCCCTGATGCAAAGGCCCTTATTGTAACCACGCCCCAGGAAATTTCTTTGGCCGACGTGAGGAAATCTATTAATTTTTGCAGACAGGTGAAGATGGATATCTTGGGGATGGTAGAAAATATGAGCGGTCTTAAGTGTCCACATTGTGGCGAAGAGATTCATCTTTTTAAGATGAATGGGGCTGAATCAATTGCCAAGAAAGAAGGATTGAGATTGTTGGGGAAACTCCCAATTGAACCGGAAGTGGTCAGACAGGGAGATGCTGGAAGACTGGATGCGTTGGATAATGATCAGCTTCCTTTCACCCAGGAATTTAATCGAATCGTGGAGCGGATTACGGAACTGTATACTGGAAGTGGACAGTCCATTGATAAGGAAGAAGAAAAGGACAAACAATTGGATAGTGGTAAAGAGAACAGGATTCTTTTTGCCATTCCTTTAGCTGAAGGCAAGCTCTGTTCCCATTTCGGGCATTGCGAACAATTTGCATTGATTGAGGCCGAGGACGGGGATATCAAAGGTAAATCGATGCATACTCCTCCACCGCATGAGCCTGGTGTTTTACCCAGATGGCTCCACGAATTGGGAACAGATATCATTATTGCTGGCGGGATGGGATCCAGGGCCCAGGGGTTGTTTAATGAAAACGGTATCAAGGTTGTTACCGGGGCGCCTATAGATACGCCAGAGTCTCTTGTTAAACAATATTTAAGCAATTCTCTTGTAACAGGGGAAAACGTTTGTGACCATTAAGAGAGATTTGAAATGAATGTATTGCGTTAGTGTCCTGAGATATCTAATTGGATAGTTCCTTACTGCATGATTTTCGGAAGTGTCTGCCATTTTAGTTAGATTGTTATCTGTTGTTTAGAGAGGAGGTAGCGAATGATGAAAAAGGTTGCTATTGTAGCTTGTGGTGCATATATGGACAGCGGCTATGGCTGTCCCGGGGAATGGCGGTGTTTCAAGGCTGCCGCCCTTGGGGAAGGGAATTTTGATGATCCCTCCCAGGTGATAATGTTTGTCAGATGTGAATGCCCCGGGCGTACCACTGCGCCTAATATGGGTATGGCTATAAAACTGGCTGAGATAAAACCCGAGGCAATTTACCTGAGTTCGTGCCTGGTAAATGCCAAACCGTCCTGTCCCTATACAAATGCCGAAGAACTGGCAGATATCCTGGAGAACAAAACCGGGATTAAGGTGCTGATGGGTACTCATGATTATTCTTAGATTAGATCAGAAAAAGGAGGACAAAAATGGCAATATCATATCCAAAGATTGGAAATAAGGTAATAGCCAAGGTGATTGAAATGCAAGGAGATTGCAGCATAGGCATGCAAGTGGGAGACGAATTCGAGGTAGGCATACACAAGTGTGGCGAATTCTGCGGTTATTTTTATCACAATATTTTCAATATGATAAATACTCTGCAATTCGGGGGAACATTTCCTGCTGGTGATGACCCTGACGTCCAGGTCTGGGAATGTCCGAATACAAATAACAGGGTTAAAGTGGAGCTGCGAAGGGTCAAGGAGTAGCAAGGAGGTCCGGTATGGCTGAGTCAGGATTGCGTATTTTGGTAATCGGGGGAGTGGCATGCGGGCCTAAGACCGCATCGAGATTGAAGAGAATCCTTCCTGATGCCGATGTGACCGTAATTGAGAAAGGTGACACAGTCTCTTACGGAGCATGCGGCCTTCCATATTATGTGGAAGGTGTTTTTACGGAAATCGATACTCTTACAGAGACTCCTGTAGGTGTTAAGAGGACCCCTGTATTTTTCGAAAAAGTAAAGGGTGTCAAAATGATTACACGTACAGAGGCAGTTAGTATCGATCGAAAACGCAGATCAGTCAGGGTGATAAGTCTGGATTCAGAAGAGGAAAATGATCTGAGCTATGACAAGTTGGTTATTGCCACAGGTGGTTATCCGTTTCGTCCGTCTATACCGGGTCTTGATCTGAAAAATATCTGGTTTATGAGGTCCCTTGATGATGCTGACGGCGTTGTTAGGGAGTTAGAGGCACAAAAATTGCGGCGTGTTGTCTTGGTAGGGGCAGGTTTTATCGGGATTGAACTGGCGGAGGCCTTTGTTACCCGTGGACTGGATGTTACCTTGACGGAGATGGAAGATCAAGTCATGCCAGGAGTTTTGGACAAAGACATTGCTACCTTTTTTGCCAAGCATCTACGGCAAAATGGAGTAAAACTGGTCCTTGGGGAACGGGTTGTCTCTATGGATGGAAACGAAAGAGTCACTTCTGTTGATACAGATAAACGGCGTATCCCTGCGGATCTGGTTATCTTGGGTGTTGGGACCAGACCGAACGACAAACTGGCAAGAGATGCAGGTCTTAAATGTATGGACCGCGGTGGAATTATTGTAAACGAATACTGTCAGACAAGTGATGAAGATATCTATGCAGGGGGGGACTGTGTCGTAAACCATTATATTAACAGGGTAATGGGAAGGCCATTGTTTGTGCCGTTAGGATCTACCGCAAACAAGCACGGCAGAATAATTGCAAATCATATCGCGGGGATGCCGACGCCCTTTAGCGGTATCACCTGTACAAGTATTGTTCATGCTTTCGGTTTTACAGTCGGGAGTACCGGCCTTTCGGAAAAAGATGCAAAGCAATTAAATTTGGATGTGGAGACCATAACGTGGTCAGGTTTGGACAAACCCCATTACATGTCTGATGCAAAACCTTTAATTATCAAGATGATCGCCTCAAGGCGTGACAGGAAGCTCCTGGGGGTTCAGATTGCCGGGATGGGAGAAGGGGCAAAACGCCTGGATGCCGCTGCCAGTGTCATTTTTTTTGGCGGTACCCTTGATCAGTTGGCGGATATAGATTTTGCCTATGCCCCACCTTACGGACCTCCTATTGACCCCATTACAACTTGTGCCCATATACTTACCAACAAACTGGACGGCTTGGCAGCCGGCATTTCTGCCTTTGAGGCTAAAAAGCGGATAGAAAGGGGAGATGTCCTGCTTTTAGATGTGCGCACGCCTGATGAATTCAAGGCGATGCAGCTACCCTATGACGTTCTCCATATCCCTTTGGGAGCGGTCAGGGAAAGGCTCGACGAACTGCCGCGGGACAAAGATATCCTTGCATTTTGCAAACTGAGTCTGCGCGGTTATGAAGCCCAAAGGATTCTCAATGCGGCTGGTTTTGACAGGATCTCTTTTATTGAGGGGGGACTGGTGGCATGGCCTTTTGAAATACGCATACCATAAACCTGAAATATGTCATGGTATCCACAAATAGCCACAACACTATCAATATCCATCATTATAGTACTGTTCCATGAATTTGAATAAAGAATCTTGGACAATATAATCCTTTGAACTATTTTAGTCGAGCTATGATATCTCTTGTCAATATTCTTGATGAGGAGATTACAGCCCTATTTTTTAATTGAGGTGCCGGATGATTATAAGTGTTGCAAGTGGAAAAGGGGGTACGGGAAAGACAACAGTGGCTACCAATTTGGCCGTTTCTGTTGATTCTGATGTCCAGATTCTGGATTGTGATGTAGAAGAACCCAATTCCCATCTCTTTATACAGCCCATCATTGAAGAGGTTAAAAATATCACCATTCCTGTCCCCGAGGTGGACATGGAAAAGTGTACTTTATGCGGGAAGTGTGGGGAAATATGTCAGTTCAAGGCTATTGTGGTTATTGGTGAGAGCGTTCTAGTATTTCACGAACTATGTCACAGTTGCGGTGGGTGTATGGAGGTCTGTCCTGAAAAGGCCATCAGTGAAACAGGGCGAGAGTTGGGTGTCATAGAACGGGGATACAGAAATGGCCTGGAGTTTGTTCATGGCCGGCTAAGAGTAGGAGAGGCCATGTCTCCTCCGCTTATCAAAAAAGTAAGGGAATACTCCCGGGATGATCTGCTGACTATTATCGATGCTCCTCCGGGGACCTCTTGTCCCGTGATCGCGGCTATGAAGGGATCGGATTTTGTCCTGCTGGTTACAGAACCCACGCCCTTTGGCTTGTACGACCTTACATTAGCGGTAGGGGCTGTCAGGATATTAGGCATCCCGTGCGGACTGGTCATCAATCGCTCGGACGTGGGGAACGAGGATGTAAGGATCTATGCGGAACAGGAGGGTATTCCCATACTCCTGGAAATTGTCTTTGATCGACGTATTGCAGAGGCGTACTCAAAGGGGAAGATGATGGTGGAGGAAATTCCCGGATGGAAAGAAAAATTTTTGGAATTATACCATCTGATTGAAAAGATTGCAGGGGGCAAATAGTCTGTCTTGATGAAAGAAATAGTTATAATAAGCGGTAAAGGCGGAACAGGAAAGACCAGCATTGTTGCGGCGCTTGCATCATTGGCCGAGAACAAGGTCATTTGTGATGCAGATGTGGATGCGGCTGATCTGCATTTGATAATGGATCCTGAGATCAAGGACCGTAATGACTTTGAATCAGGGCATACGGCACTCATTGATCAAGATAGGTGTTCGCAATGCGGACTGTGCAGGGACCTGTGCAGATGGAAGGCCATTAGCGAGGATTTCGTAGTGGATTCCATTGAATGCGAGGGCTGTGGTGTTTGTTACTATTTTTGTCCTGAAAAGGCGATTGATTTTCCTCTGAATGTCTGCGGGGAGTGGTATCTCTCTGAAACGCGTTTCGGTCCTATGGCCCATGCCAGACTTGGAATTGCAGAAGAGAATTCCGGCAAATTGGTAACCCTGATTCGGCAGGAAGGCAAAAGGCTTGCTGAAGAAAAAAAAATGGATTTGCTTCTTACAGACGGACCTCCCGGCATAGGCTGCCCTGTCATTGCATCCCTTGGAGGGGCCACAGCACTCCTTATCGTGGCTGAACCAACAATCTCCGGCAGGCATGATATGGAGCGTGTTGCCGAACTGGCCGATTTCTTTAAGATCCCTTCCATGGTATGTGTCAATAAATTTGATCTAAATCCGGACGAAGCCGAAGCTGTCGAGGATATTGCAAGGAAAAGAAATATATCTGTGATAGGCAGGATCCCATTTGATCTCACCTTCACCAAGGCCATGGTTCAGGGTAAAACCATTGTGGAATTCGATAGTCGCTCTGAAGGCTGTAGGGCTGTCAAAGAAATATGGAATAGTATGAAACAGGACTTGGGTATATGAGAATCTGTAAACAGAAAAATCCGCTTTAATAAGCAGGGGTTAAGGAGTAAGAGATAGGCCATTATCCTGTATGACTTGGACGCCTTTTGGGATTTCAAAGATAAAAAAGCCGTCATCAAACTTGTCCATCATAGCCAGATCATCAAGTTCAAAACGGGTTACTCCTCCTAACCGGTTTTGAATATTGATCCGGTGTATTTCAAACCGATTCGTAACAGTGATGATGATACTGTTTATTTCTTCCCAGGGGGGTTGCGGGATAAGTTTAATTCGGTATTCTCCCTGTTTGTCTTGGGTAAGCAGAGAAACCGTGAAGTTGTCGTCAACATTGATAAGGCCTCGGAATATATCAGACAGCAGCATAAGTTCCTTTCCAAATTTACCGGAAGGATACTTATAAACACGTTTTTCTCCAGGTATATACCACCATACAGTGTCTTTGCCTGCAATTATGGTCTCTGGTTGAGGCTTTTCCTGCTCTAGTTTTAATGAGTATGGTGGTCTAAAAAATATCTTGCCTGTAGCGATGTCTCCCTTTATCTGATTCCCCAGAAAAGACATTGTCCTTGTGATAACTTCCCTTTTGTAGGAAATTCTGAAGCCAGGGAGATGGGCATAATTTTTTTGTATTCCCCTTATGATAGAGGCGATATTGTTATTGGCGGGCACAGCATTGGACAGCAGAAATATAAAAAAATGCAATAATATGATAACCCGTATCACCTACTTATATCCCCTTTTCCCATATACTTCTCTAGGTTTAATGCCGTCTGAAGGACCCACAATTCCCTCAATTTCCATGGCCTCGATCATACGGGCCGCCCTGTTGTAACCGACCCTTAACTTGCGTTGCAGCATGGAAATGGATGCCTGCCCAGATTTAAGGACGATTCTGACTGCCTCATCATATTTCTCATCCAATTCGATTTCCGCTTCTTCAGATTTTTCATCTTTTGCTATATGGGATAATATTTCGTTATCATACTCTGGTTTTTTCTGTTTCCTTAGGAAGTCGGTTACAGCCTGCACTTCTTCTTCAGAGATAAATGCCCCGTGAATCCTTTGGACACGTGCTACGCCAGGGGGCAAAAAGAGCATGTCGCCGTTTCCCAAAAGATTTTCCGCACCCATTGTATCCAGTATTGTCCTGGAATCTATTTTGGAAGAGACCTGAAAAGATATCCGTGTGGGGAAATTGGCCTTGATAATGCCCGTGAGGACATCGACGGAGGGCCGCTGAGTGGCAATAATAAGATGTATGCCGGCGGCCCTGGCCATTTGAGCAAGTCTTGTAATAGCTTCTTCCACCTCTCTTGAAGATACCATCATTAAATCGGCTAACTCATCAATGATAAGGATAAGGTATGGAAGAATGCCGTCTTTGCCTTTTTTGTCGTCTTGGGGCTCAATTTTTGTCCTCTTGAGTATCTTGCGGTTATAGGTTTCAATATTTCTGACCCCCCTGTCTGAAAGAAGCATATAGCGTCTTTCCATCTCTTCCACTGCCCATTTAAGTGCCTTGGTGGCCTCTTTTGCCTGCGTTACGACTGGATGAAGGAGGTGGGGAATGTCATGGTAGACGGAAAGTTCAATCCTCTTGGGATCAATCATCAACAGCCGCACAGTGTCGGGGGAGAGTTTGAACAGGATGCTGTTTATCATGGTGTTGATACAGACACTCTTTCCTGTGCCTGTGGCACCTGCCACAAGGAGATGGGGCATTTTGGTAAGGTCAGTGATTACAGGCGTACCTGTAATATCCTTGCCCAGGGCAATCGGCAGCTTGTACTTGGAGTTTTTGTAGGAACTGCTTGATAGTATCTCTTTTAAGAGAACCATTTCTCTTTGATTGTTAGGAATTTCAATTCCAATAGCAGCCTTTCCCGGTATGGGGGCGACAATTCGGATGCTGGGAGCCCTTAGGGTAAGGGCAAGGTCATCAGACAGGCCGGAGATTTTGCTTATTTTTACACCAGGTGCCGGTTTGTATTCATACATTGTTATTACAGGGCCCGCAAGAATCTCAACGACCTCTCCTTCTACTCCAAAATCCAGGAGCTTCCTCTCAAGATGCCGGGCATTCATTTCAAGGCTTTCCCGTTTTATTTCCACATCTTGTGGTTCTGGCGGATCGGTCAAAAGGTCCAGCGGAGGCAGTTTGAATTCTCCGGCAACATCCATGAATGGAAACATTTCCTGTTCAGGCATTTTTTCCTTTTGAAGGGAATCCTTGACGATGGTTACCTTCGGGCTTGACCTTATTTTTTTTCTGGCAGCCATGGTTTTGGCAGCCCTACGTTTTCTTTCCCTTCTCTTGGTTATTATATCCCTGATACGCCTGAACAGGCCCATGGCCCACAGGCCTAATCTGGAGAATATCTTGCCTAATGATAGTCGAGTAACAATCATTAGTGATATGACAAAGACACTTATAAAGAGTACATTTGCTCCAAAATAATTGAAAAATTTTTTGGTGGATTCGGCAAGTAACAGCCCAATTATTCCTCCCGGTGCGATGGCTTCGCCCTTGAATACCATTTTCTGAGGTGTCTGAAGATGTAAGGTCGCTGATGATGAAATGAGGAGAAAGATAGTAGCAGCGAAATTGGTGACAGAGGATGTTGAGGGAATCTTGCGGAATGAGAAAACGGCTATGCAAAGGAAAATAATCACCAACCAAAAAGAGGAAAAGCCCATTAGGAAGAACAGGAGTCCTGACACGTGGGCACCGAAGGTACCGAAAAGATTGCGAGCTTTTCCAACAGGACCTGTTATATTCCAGAACAGCTGATCAGATGGACAAAAGGATAGGAGGCTTGTCCCTAAGAAGGCAGCTAAGAGCAGG
>CAZQAA010000056.1:0-3736 GCA_964591255.1 uncultured Desulfobacterales bacterium
TCCAGCATCTCGTTATGGTAAACAAGGGAGTCACGATCTGCTTTCTCCCGCAGTATGGCCTTTATCTGGGCAGCCAGCAGGAGCTCATCAACCGGCCAACTCCAGAAAGAACAGGCTCCCGCCTTAAGGCCTTCACTTATAGCGCTAGGAGAGACGTTCGAGTCTCCAAAAAGGATAACAGGGATACGCATTGTGGCATTATCAAGTCTTATTTGCCTGAGGGCCCTAATCCACCCGTTATCATCAGCCGCAGTCACATCCAGTATAATAAGGTCTGGCTGCTCTTTCTTGGCAGTTTCAATCCATTTTTTCCTGTCCTGGACAAAAAACACCTTATTGTCAGGAAAAAATCTATTGACAGATCTTGAAAACAGATCATTTTCTTCTCTTATACCCACGGCCAAGAGCTTAACCATAAATCCCTCCATATCCAGCTAAATATATATTTTTTATACTCTATTCCATACCTAATGGTAAAGTATAAACAGACTTAGCGTATCACAGCGACAGGCCTTTATTGTCTAAAAGGGCTTGATAGATTTTCCTGTTTGAACTAACAATTCTAAGGACAAATTACAGATGGGAGGAATGAATGGAACTGACAGTTATCGGCTCAGGCACGACGATACCCCTTGCTTACAGGGGATCACCTTCACTCATGGTCAGTATAGATGGCGATCATATCCTGTTTGACATGGGACCAGGCACAGTCCGTCAACTCGCAAGAACAGGTTTGAATATAAATTCAATAAGCCATATCTTTTTTACCCACTTTCATCCAGACCACATATCTGATCTGGTGCACTTTTTATTCACCAAAAAAAGTCCTTCCATACCTCAAAGAGATGAGCCTGTCATGGTTTCAGGCCCCCATGGCCTGGGCCGGGTCATGCATCGTCTCCAGGAGGCATATGCACCCTACCTGGATCTTCCCCCCGGTATCATAGAGATTGGAGAGTTGGGAACAAACGGGAAATCCACGAATAATTACAAAAAATTCAAAATAATCACTGCTCCTGTAAAGCACGCATCAGAAAGCATTGCCTATCGACTTGAAACAAGGGAGGGCAGGAGCATTGTCTATTCCGGAGACACTGCCTTTTGTGATGAAATTGTGGAGCTGTCAAGGGGAGCGGATCTGCTTATCCTTGAGGCCTCATTTCCTGATGGCCAAGAGGTGGCCGGGCACCTGACTCCTTCCCAGGCCGGACGTATTGCCGCACTGGCAAATGTCAAGAGGCTCCTGTTGACACATCTCTATCCTGAATGCCTGGAAACAGACATCGCCTCCCAGTGCCGAGCACATTATGCCGGAGATCTGACAATAGGGACAGACCTGCTGCAGATACGTGTCTAAGCAAATTTGCGGGCTACAATACCATACAATACCAGCGGACCCTAGACTTGGAAATCATCTTTCCTCAGGGAGGTATCAATATTCCCTCTGGACCACATAACGGTTCAGGTCCAGAAGCCCTCTCTTACCTGATGAATCGGGAAACACATCCAAAGACCTTGCCGCCTTCTCCACGTAGGTCTCGGCCACCTTCGTGACCCTGTCAAGGCTTCCGCTATCCCTTACAAGCTCCATCAGGTCCAGATAATCCGCATTTTTTGCCCGGCCTTCCTTGAACAGGGATTCAAAACGTGTCCGTTTTTCCTCATCAAGCCCGGCAAGGGCATGTATAAGGGGAAGGGTAATCTTGCCCTCTATCAGGTCCTTTCCCACCGGCTTGCCAAAAATATCTTCCGAGGAGACATAATCCAGGACGTCATCCATAAGCTGGAAAGCAATTCCCATGTTCAGACCGAATTCCATAAGGGCCTGCTCGGGTCCTTCTCCTGCCTTTGCCACTATGGCGCCACATACACATGCAGTTGATATAAGGGACGCCGTTTTACTGGTGATGATATCCAGATAATCTCTCTCACCCATACTCCAGTTATGGGTATGAACCATTTCCATGATCTGACCTTCCACCATTTGCGTAGTGGCCTCTGCCAGTCTGTCCAGGAAGATCAGGCTGTTGGAACCTACTGCAAGGGACAGCGATTTTGCATAAAAGAAGTCCCCCTCCAGGATAGCGGCATGATTACCCCAGGCAGAATTGGCCGAAGGCCTGCTACGTCGAATATCGGCATTGTCCAGGACATCATCGTGCAGGAGGGATGCTGCATGGATATACTCGAAGATGGTAGACAGCTCATATATATTCTCGGCCTGATAATCGCAGATGTGGCAGGAAAGGACAAAACAGAGAGGCCTCAGTCTCTTGCCATTCCCAAGCAGCACATGTCCCCCCATATCCTCAACCAGCCCAAGCCTGGAGCTGAGGGCCTTTTCCAGTTCTCTATCGATTCTTTCAATATGGTCCTTAAATCGGTTCAGCATCTTATTTCTTTCTCTAATGACCCCGGACGATTTCCCCCAGCAGGTCATAAGGATAGGCCTCTTTGATCAGGACAGGCACGATTTCACCTTCCGCACCATCGCCTTTATTAATCAGGACCCGTCCATCCACCTCAGGTGCCATTGTTGCCGTACGTCCCTCCAGCAGGAGATCAGTCTCGGGACTCAGGCCTTCTATAAGCACGGGGACCGTCTGATTTAACATCTGTTTATTCATCTCTTCTGATATCCCTGCCTGCAGAGACATTATTCTGTCCCTTCTCTCCTCCGCCTCTTCACGACCCACCCCCAAAGCAAGCCGGGCCGCCGCCGTTCCTGCTTCCCTGCTATAGACAAACACCCCGAGATGATCAAACCGTGCCATTTTAACAAAATCATACAGTTCCTCAAACATATGTTCCGTCTCACCGGGAAATCCTACCATCAGTGTTGTCCTGAGGGATATTCGCCTCTTCCTGGACCGTATTCTCCTGATCAGGTCCTCAGGGCCCTCTTTTCCATAAGACCTGCCCATCTGTTTCAGGATATCCCTGTTTACGTGTTGCAGGGGGATATCGAGATAGGGGCAGATACTCTCTTCGGCATCCATAATATCCAGGAGACGGTCGGTTATGCCATCAGGATGGCAATACATAAGGCGTATCCACCTGATCCCTTTGAGTGCCGAAAGCCTCTCGAGCAGGTCTTCGAGTCCCACGTCACAGGCAAGGTCCATGCCGTAAGCAGTGGTATCCTGGGCAACCAGGTTGATCTCCTTCACACCCCTGGCCGCCATTTCCTCCGCTTCAATTACCAGGGAATCGATACTCCGGCTCCTAAACGGCCCTCTCAAGGAAGGAATGATGCAGAAAGAGCACCTATGGGAGCAACCTTCAGCTATCTTGAGATATGCAGTATAAAAAGGGGTCGCTTGAACCCTGGGGCCGGGATAATCCGCCAAAAAGGTGGGCCTGCTGATAAAAAAAGGCGTGGACTGACCAGCAGCGACATCCTCCAGGAGATCCCCGATCCGGTGGATCTCACCCGTACCAAGCCATCCATCCACCTCGGGCAATTCTCTTTTAAGCTTATACCCGTACCGCTGCACAAAACAGCCGGTCACAATGATCTTCTTTAATCCTCCCCGCCCCTTGAATTCCGCCGCCTCAAGGATAGTATCAATGGTTTCTTCCACTGCGGCCTGGACAAACGCACACGTATTGATAAGTGCTATATCTGCCTCTTCGATACGGGGTGCCGGATCAATTCCCCGTTCCCGAAGGAGACCCAACATATACTCGCTGTCCACAAGGTTCTTGGCACATCCGAGACTTATCAGAAATATCT
>CAZQAA010000057.1:0-3542 GCA_964591255.1 uncultured Desulfobacterales bacterium
CTTGCGCTCCGGATCTGTTGTCCTCTGGAGGTCATCCAGCACGGGAAGATTTACATCCTCGCCGGTAACAAAACTGAGCAACTTGAGTTCGCCCGGACCCCACTCGCGATTGTTCAAAACCTTAAGCTTGTTGAGCCTGAAAACAAAAAATTCCATCATCTCATCCTCCGTTCCTTATTGTTGGCAGGTTGCCTGACAGGACTGTCTAAAAAAATATCTTGCGCAGGAAATCACTGACCCCACACAGATAGCATGTTAAAAGGTTAAGGCACAAAAAAAATCATACTCTCAAAAAGAAAAAAATGAAAAGGAAAAAGTCTGACAGGGGATTGAAATCCATAATGGCCATATCACCTTCTGGCATACTGGGATCAATCTTTCATGATGACGTGCTTCTCCTTATATTTTGGTTTGTTAGAACAAATCATCAAAGGAAAAGCGTTTTTTTACCCTGTTTCTATCCGGTTAAATAATCTGTTCTTGCAATCACAATTTGTTACCCGCTATACTTTTTAGACAAAACCAGTTTTATCCAAAGGGATATCCGCAAGGTTGCGGTTGTTTTATTATCCTTGTTAAAGTTTTATAGCCTGTTCAATATATCTGTTCTGTCAGTTACAGTTGTGCCGGTCGTCAAATCTTCTATCGAGAGCAATTATGATCTACGGCAAATATAGATTCTCCTGTACCCTTGATAGTGAAGCCGGTCTCCCGTTTTATAAGGGATCAACCTTCAGGGGCGTTTTTGGGAGGGCATTGAGACAGACTGTATGTGCCCTTAAAAGAGAAGAATGCAGCCAATGCCTGCTGAAGCAAAGATGTGTCTATGCCCTGGTCTTTGAGACCTCCGAGGCCGTAGAGATGCCTGGCGGATCAAGAATTGCTTCACCTCCACACCCGTTCGTAATAGAACCTCCCTTGACCACTGAAACAGAATTTCCGGCAGGGTCTTCTTTTGATTTCAACCTCCTCCTGTTTGGTGAGGCAAACCACAACCTGCCCTATTTCATTTATGCATTTGACCAGATGGGGAAGATCGGTATCGGCAGAAAAATCAACGGGAAACGGGGGCGGTTTTCTTTAAAAAGAGTGACTCATGGAACCCGGACCGTATATTCTGACGTGGATCACAGGCTGGATGCGGCTGACTCCCTGGAAACCCTGACCATTCCCGACCTGAACAGCTGTTCCGGAGAAAGCTTCTGTCTAAGAATTGTCCTCGAAACGCCCCTTCGCCTCAAGTTTGAAAACAGGCTCAAGGCCGACCTTCCGTTTCACGTCCTGGTACGGGCCATGCTCAGGAGGGTCTCTTCCCTGCTCAACTGCCACGGAGAGGGCGAACCTCCTCTTGATTACCGGGGGCTTGTGAAAAGGGCTGAAACAGTCCGCATTGTCGATACGGATCTCAACTGGTTTGACTGGAGGCGTTACTCCCACCGCCAGGACAAAAGCATGCTAATGGGCGGCATGGCAGGGACAGTCACCTATGAGGGAAAAATCGGAGAATATATGCCGCTCATTGAATTCTGCTCAAAGGTGCATCTGGGTAAACAGACATCCTTCGGGCTGGGCAAAATCAAGGCAGAAAGGATATAATGAAGACCATATTGTTAGCCGTATGCGGGCTGAGTCCGCAGGTTATAACTGAAACCCTGTATGCCCTGCACCAGAGCAATCGCTACGTTGACACGATTCATGTGATTACCACAAGGGACGGGAAGGAGAAAATATACGCCGAGCTCCTGGGCGGAAAAACCGGACGCTATTATCAGTATCTGGAGGAATACGGCATTAACCCTGCAAGTATAGACTTCGGTCATCGGAATATCTGGACGCACTCACCAAGGGCAAGGAGCCTGGAAAGGTGAGGATTGTTCTGGAGTAGTGATGAAAGATCTTTATGAAATAAAAGAACTCCTTGATGAACTTGATCACAAGCCTGCCGACGAGTTGGAAGATCAGGATATTGACTTCAAGGAATGGAATACAAGGAGTACATCCGATGCCATCAGCCTGATCGTTGAAATGGCCATCTGTATGGCCAACGGCGGAGGCGGCACTGTTGTTTTTGGTGTCAATGATAAGGCTGTGGGCAGGGACAAGGCGATCCTTGGCGTATCGCCAGAGATAGACGTCAATCGTCTGAAAAAAGCAGTCTATGACTCCACAGATCCCAAATTGACCCCGGTATTCCAAGAACTTGCGGTTCCAGAAGGGACAGGGCGGCTCATTGTCATGCAGATCTTTTCTGGTCTTCCTCCTTATACCGATACCAAAGGCCGCGGAAAAATCAGGATCGGTAAAGATTGTCAACCACTTACCGGGACATTGAGACGCCGTGTAATGGTGGAAACTGGGGAAACTGATTTTACTGCAATTCCTCTGGATGGGCCGGTGAACAGCTATCTGTCTCCATCTGCCATGGAAAGACTGAGAGATGCTGCCAGCCGTGAACATGCCCCGGAAGATCTGTTGAACAAGCCAGACCAGGACATGCTTGCTGCCCTTGGGCTCATTCGAAGTGGCAGGCTGCTCCGTGCAGGACTGTTGCTTGCAGGAACTGCTGATGCAATAAAGGAACACTTTCCTGGCTATGTATGGACATATCTACGCATGGCTTCGGACACTGATTATTCAAATCGGGCAGACGGCACCGAGGCCA
The DNA here is from genome assembly GCA_964591255.1 of uncultured Desulfobacterales bacterium. Classification (GTDB taxonomy): domain Bacteria; phylum Desulfobacterota; class DSM-4660; order Desulfatiglandales; family Desulfatiglandaceae; genus CAZQAA01. The sequence continues at coordinate 2,663 of CAZQAA010000057.1, forward strand.
TACCCATTGCCATGGAACGCATTCTGGACAGGATCATGGCAGAAAATCCAATCACAACAGTCCGTCAGGGACTTTTTCATTTTGAGATACGTACCTATCCTGAAATTGCAATCCGGGAAGCATTAACCAATGCCTTTGTGCATACCGATTACCGCATGCACGGTCCAATCATGGTAAAGCAATTTTCAGATCGTTTGGAAATAAGTAATCCTGGCGGACTGCCTGGCGGAATTACGCCGGAAAATATCTTGCGCCATGAACCTGTTTCGCGAAATCCAACTTTGGTACACGCCTTAACCCGACTTCGTCTGGTAAACCGCAGCAACCTGGGTATTAGGCGAATGTATCATGCACTGCTTATTGAAGGAAAAGAACCACCAGTCATTATTGACGAAGGTGAAGCAGTTCGGGTCGTTTTTAGGGCCAAAGAGCTCTCTGTACCATTCAGGATGTTTGTAGCGGAAGAGTCAAAAAAAGGACGCATTCTTTCAGTAGAACACCTTCTTATTATCCAGTATTTACTTAGGCATCCAGAGATAGATGCAGTCATAGCAGCTCGAATAACTCAGCATTCCATGGGTGATGTCAGGGAAATCCTGAGCCAAATGGAGCTTCAATTTGGCTATCTCGAACGGGGAGGAACAGGAAGGGGGACTTACTGGATTTTGCGTCACGATTTGCATCGTCGACTTTCTGCCCCCGGCCATCCAGAACGGGACCGCAGAATAGACTGGGAAGCTGCTAAAACCAGGGTGCTGAGTGTTCTTAAACAACGGGCCGAACAAGGGGAGCCTGGGTTGAGTAACGCGGATATCCGGCAGATCACGCACATGGATAGAAATCAGGTGCGGCGCCTCATGCTGGAACTTATGGCGGAAGT
>CAZQAA010000058.1:0-3779 GCA_964591255.1 uncultured Desulfobacterales bacterium
TTAGATAGCAAACGTGAATTGATAAATATCCTAACCGACTAGAAGTGCAGACAATATGCCATTTCAAAACTACTCTAAATCTAAGAATGTCAAGACAATACCGGAATTTACGGCCTTAAACTCCCCATTTCATCGGGTTCAGCATCAAGCAAATATATTACAACGGCGACCAGTAGTCAGGCAGGCGAATAGCTTTTTTCTTTTTTTCACCTCCTTCTCATACATGTTCAGCTCCGTTTCCCCTTCGGTGCCTAACTCCTCCCTCAGAGATTCCGGCCAAGGGCTACAGCATTTAACCCCCAGCTTATGATCCAGAAGCTGATTTCACTTGTCTGCCGTGCGCCCGACACAGGTAGATCCGCTCCCACCAGTTCCGCCCCTTTTTCCACTCTCTGCCAAATGGATCTCCCTTGGCCACGACCCCCCTCTGGCAAGCCGAAATAATTTTAGCAGATAATCGGATAATTTTCTTCATATTAGTTCATTTTATCTGCCTTGGTCGAAGAAAAATGCCCGCCTGCACGAATTTTTTGAAAAAAAATGCTGGGAGTTTGACTGTATCTGTCAAAAGTGTATGATAAGCTTCCAAGCAGGTTTCCTATTAGCGCCATGTAAGCACTCAAATAGACAGGTAAAAATCCTTGACTAAGCAGCTAATTTTAGTTTATCCCTCTGCGCTCCATCTCCAGACAGGAGTCTGAAATTTTATACGGCCGAATAACATACGAAAAGTTATAATGCAAGACCTGACCCCCTATTTCATGAAAAGGAACTGGAAAGAGAAGAGATGGATGAACCCTGAACCACTATGATGGTTTAAAAATTGTCCATATTTGATGTCTTCAAGTTAGCAAACACGTCTTTTTTAAAACTGATCCTTGACCTTAGTTTAAAAATATGGTTGTTTAATGGTCATGACTCAGGAAATAAAAACAAAAATAAACCGCTTGATCAGTCAATGGCCTAGAGGTACCGTCAGCACTGCATCTTACCTGAATACGTTGGGTTTTGGCCATGATCTCCTGGTGAGGTATAAAAAGAGTGGTTGGCTACAATCCTTCGGGAGAGGCGCCTATATCCTCTATGGAGACAGGGTAGAATGGGCCGGTGCCATTTATGCGCTTCAAAACCAACTCCACTTGAATGTACACCCCGGGGGAAAGACGGCCCTTGAGCTAAAAGGCTATGCTCACTACCTTCCTTCTGGCAAAAGAAAGGTATTTTTATATGGTACGCAAGGTCAAATTTTACCAAATTGGTTTAAAGGGGAGCGTTTGGGGATAGATATTGTCATGACACGAACCAATCTTTTCCCTGGGGAAAGCCAGGAGAATTTTTCGGAGTTTAGAGAAAAAGACTTTTCTATAAGGATATCTTCACCCGAAAGAGCAGCCATGGAGATGCTTCATCTTGTCCCGGGAAAGATCAGCTTTGAAGAGGCCTTCTTACTTATGGAAAACCTTGTTAGCTTACGACCAAATATGGTGCAGAGGTTATTGACAATGTGCCGCTCTATCAAGGTTAAAAGGCTCTTCATGTACATGGCAGAGAAGCATGGGCATTCCTGGATATCAGACCTTGACCTTTCAGGGATAAATTTCGGAAAAGGGAAGCGCATGATTGTCCCAAACGGAAAGTATGACAGGAAATATCTTATCACTGTTCCCCGGGATAACTATGAAGAGGTCTCTGCATGAGAGACACGGTCTTTTTCAGGCAGGCCGAATTGCTCCTCAGAATCTTGCCTTTGATTCACAAAGAGGAAGTATTCGCCCTGAAAGGAGGCACGGCGATCAATTTTTTTATCCGTGATCTCCCTCGCCTTTCAGTGGACATCGACCTCACATACCTTCCTGTAAACGAGAGGGACTTTGCCCTGAATGATATCACCCATGCCTTGATTCGTGTGTCCAAAGAGATTGAAAGGAAAATTCCCGGAACGCGAATCGTGTTAAAAAAGCTCCACGGGACCAATACCTTAAGAGGCATGATAGTCAACCAGGAAGGGGTAACAGTGAAGATAGAGCCCAATCTCGTTTTGAGGGGCTCAGTGTATCCACCCGAAATAAAAATACTAACCAGGAAAGCTCAAGAGCTCTTTGAGCTTTCGTTACGGAGTCGTACACTATCTTCAGACGAACTGTACGCAGGAAAAATCTGTGCAGCCCTTGACCGTCAACATCCAAGGGATCTCTTTGATATCCATTTCATGATCAAAAATGAAGGCATGACCGCCAGGATGCGCAGAGCATTTATCGTGTACCTTATCAGCCATCCCCGGCCTATGGTTGAGATCCTTAGTCCGCAGCCGAAAGATATTAGAGATATCTTTGAAAAAGAATTCAAAGGCATGATAGCTGAAGGGGTGACATGTGAAGAGCTGGAAGCAACGAGAGATGGTCTGGTCTCAATGCTTAGAAGCGAGTTGCCCCCCGATGAAAAGAGATTCATCGTTTCAATGAAGGAGGGCCACCCCAGGTGGGATCTCCTTCCACTTGAAGGGATTGAGAATAAGCCGGCCGTTAAATGGAAGCTGTTGAATATTGGGAAGATGGACCCTTCAAGACATCGACAGGCTGTTCACAAATTGAGAGATTATTTAGGGGTGTAAGCAAGGGGTTAAGGCCTTTTCCATGCAAGAGACTTCCGCCCTTATGTTCAGATGGATAACCGTCTCCTATCACCGGGAACGGTCGCCTATGCGATTTTCCAGGGCAATACAGCTCCTGAGTGCTTTGAAGGCGTAAAGGCCGACAACTGGGTAACCGGTCGGGGCGTCAAGCCATACACTGAAATCCTGGAATGGTCTTTGCCTCTCAATTCTTATGGGCATGTTCTTACCCTTCTTTACGACGAGGAAGGGATTGCAGGGTGGGACGAGGATGACGATGTGGATGAGGGGGCCGAGATTGAGTGGGAACCTCCGACTTTTCACAAGGGTAAAAGAAAAAGGGGTAAAATGCCCAAACTGTTTCCATTGCCAGAGGCAGCATGGATAAACAAACCAAAGTCGAGCCAGGAGGCACGACACTAATTTATGACTGCGGGTGTCTCATTTTCATTGACATATTCCGCTTGGCCCTTCTATCTGCGCTCCATCTCCAGACAGGAGTCTGAAATTTTATACGGCCGAATAACATACGAAAAGTTATAATGCAAGACCTGACCCCCTATTTCACTGAAGATTTTATGTTTGAGCTAACAAAAGAAGAATTTGAAAATTGGAGGTCACGATTTGTGACCTCCAATCGTGACAAGATGGGTTTAAGATACAAACCTATGGCCTTCACGGAGCAGGGTGTGGCCATGCTTTCCAGCGTTCTAAATAGTGACAGAGCCATCCAGGTGAATATTTTGATCATGAGGGCATTCACGCGGTTGCGCCAAATGCTCTCCACCCATGAAGAACTGAAAAGAAAAATCGAAGCAATGGAAAGGAAATACGATCAGCAATTCAGGGTCGTGTTCGAAGCCATAAAGCAGCTAATAGACACTAAAGATAAGCCCAAGAGAAAGATAGGATTTGAAGTCAAGGAAAGCGTTGCCGTATATCGAAAGCGGGCAAAAAATAAAACGGCCTGAGAGAGTGACACTCCCCCCGGCATGAGCCGGGGGCATCTGTCGGTTGCAAGTACTTGGCCCTTCTATCTGCGCTCCATCTCCAGACAGGAGTCTGAAATTTTATGCGGCCGAATAACATACGAAAAGTTATAATGCAAGACCTGACCCCCTATTTCACAAACGAGAATAGAAAAAGCTAAGGGCGGCCTCATTCGGCA
>CAZQAA010000059.1:0-6848 GCA_964591255.1 uncultured Desulfobacterales bacterium
CTTTGTGACTCAGGATTTTCTTGTAAGCTTTCAATCCCTTCCATAACCAGCGGCTCTGACTTCAAGATAGAACCAATGGAGTGGTTACAGCATAAATGCCTGGCTGTTAAAAACGGAAGTCATACAGCCTTTGTAGAAACGTTTATTAAAAACGGGAGTTAACATAAGATATAAAACACCCGTCAAAATGAATACATAAGGCAAGCCTGCATAAAGATAAATAAAAAAAGAAAAAGTATCTCAATAAAAAGGATTGGGAACAAAAAAAAACCGAACACTCGCTACAACCCAACAGATAAACAATGATTAAATAACAAGTAGAAATGGAGGGAAAATATGACTCTAAGGATCCTGACTGTTGATGACAGCAAAACCATCAGAATGATTGTAAAAAAGGCCTTCAGACCGTACGATTGTGAAATCTTAGAGGCGGAAAATGGGGTGGAGGGTCTGGCTGCGGCAAACAAGGAAAAACCGGACCTGATTGTCCTAGATATAACCATGCCTGTTATGAATGGAGTAGAGATGTTGGAAAAATTGAAGGCCGAGCCGAAATTGCAAAACATCCCTGTAATCATGCTTACCGCGGAATCCGGCAAGGAAAACGTGCTCCAGATAGTCAAGATGGGAGTAACTGACTATATAGTAAAACCCTTTAAGGGAGAACAGCTGCTCGAGAGGGCCCAAAAGGCAGTAAAATTGGAGATAAAAAAAGAAGATGAATCAGGAGAAGATAAATCCGGCGGGTACTTTTCGGCAGATGGCGATATCCAGATCATAACGGTCCCGGAAAAGGTTGATATGCCTGTCACCGCCAAGATCGTAAACATCTTAGAAACAAAGGCAAAGCAGATGTCAGATCAGGGGATCAACAAAATCGTCTTGGACCTCAACAAGGTCAGCAAAGTGGACATGTCTTTGATCAAGCTGGTCATATCTGTAATTGAAAAATGCCAAGGTCTGAAAATATATGTACGCCTCACCGGCACACAGGCCCTGAGTAACGGACTAAAAGATTTTGCCGAGACAAGCGGACTCACAATATACGGTTCAGTGGAAGAAGCAAAGGCGGCTTTTAATTGAGTCCCCCTTGTTCAGTCAACGCCTCGTGCAAGACCTTGCTGAGGCGTGAAATCTCAAACGGCTTTGCTATCACATCACTAAAGCCGTATCTTTTATAATCCACCATGACTGGATCGTTTACATAACCGCTGGAGACTATTGCCTTCAATTCCGGAGCAATCTCTCTCAATTTCTGTATGGCCTCTTTTCCTCCCATTGCCCCGGGCACGGTCAAATCCAAGATAACCGCATCAAAAGGATTCCTGGATTCCTTGGCCGATCTAATCGATTCAATCGCCTCCATGCCGTCTCTCGCAAAATCCACCTTATAGCCGATCGATTCGAGCATTTCGCCAAGGACATTCCTGATTTCCTCCTCATCATCCATAACCAAAATCTTTTCCTTGCCGAAGAAAGGACTTTTCTTCTCCACCTTCTTTTTTTCCTCTTTTGTTTCCTTGGAAGCGGGCAGATAGACATGAAAAACACTCCCCCTACCCTCGTTAGATTCCACATCTATTCCTCCACCATGTTTTTTCACGATAGAATAGGCTGTAGAAAGTCCCAAGCCGTTCCCCTCTTCTTTGGTGGTGAAATACGGATCGAAAATTTTTATAAGATTGGCTTCAGGAATACCAATCCCGTGATCTTTTACGCTTATTTTCACGTACTTCCCGGGCTTCAGGTGCTGGTTGTTGTTCGTACCTATGTTAATATTCTCTGCCTTCACATGGACCGTACCCCCTTCAGGCATTGCCTGATCCGCATTGATAAGGAGGTTGTTTATAACCTGTCCGATCTGACCCTCATCCACCTCAACCTTGTAAAGATCTTGGGGCACGACACAATCACAACAGACATTGGCGCCCCTTAGGGTAAATTGAACCGAATCTTCTATCAGGTCCCTAATTGATATGACCTTTTTTGTGGGTGCTCCTCCCTTGCGAGAAAAGGTCAGGAGCTGTCTGGTCAGTTCCTTTGCCTGGAAGGAGGCCTTCTCCGCCTTGGTCAGTTTTTGAAATGCCTTTTCCTCCGGTTTCAAATACATCTTGGCAAGTGAGACATTACCTGAAATAGCAGTCAGAATGTTATTGAAATCGTGGGCAATACCTCCTGCAAGGAGTCCTAATGATTCCAGTTTTTGTGCCCTTATTATCTCTTGTTCCCTCTTTTCTTTTTCTGCTGTGCTCTTCCTGGCAATGACCTCCGTCTCAACCATCTGTTCAGCGAGTCTGACTCGGGTAAAAGCGCCTTTTAATATGGCTGACAGATAATCATAAATCTTTGGTATCTCCTCTCCACCATAAGCAGCATATGTGTCGTCCGTTTCAAGAACGACGATCTCCCCGCAAGTTTTGCCGTCATACCTGAAAGGCAACACAAAATATTGTCTGTATCGACCGCCCTTATATATTCCGCTACCGGAAAAATTTTCATAAAGGCCTTTAATAAAACCTTTGAGTCCATTACCCAGTCTGTCTATCTCCTCATCATCAATAGGATTCCCATCTTTATCCAGTCTGGTTGAAAATAATTCAGGGGCCTTGCCGGCCAGCCAGAAGCTCCCACTAATCCTGTTTTCATCACTATTCAGCAAGCATATCATTCCCTCTTCTTTCTTCAGTCGTGATGAAATGGCCTGGGCCGCAGCATCAATAATCTTGTCAAGCTCATGAAGATCTGCGAGCTGAATATTCAGATCAAGCAGGGACTCAAATTCTCGATTAACCCTTTTCAGGGCATTACATTCATCATGTTGTGATACAGGTTCAGATTTATTTTTTTTAGACATCTGTAACTTCCTCCGGAATCTCCATCCTTAAGACAACCGCACATCTATGTTGCCTGTTGACGTATAAGAAGGACTTTTCATCATGTAACTTATCGGCAGATTCCGGCAAAAGCTTTAGGAAACACCAAGTTGGGTTGAATCGGATATTAATATTATTTTTTTATAGATTATTTTAAAATCGGGAAAGCAACAGACACATCGGAAGCTATACATAGGTAGTAATAAGCTGGCAGGCTTGGGCAGTCCCTCCCCTTCTTTCCTGAACGTACTTTTCGGCCCGGGCAACAACATCGTCTCTCGGTTGCGGATTGACCAGATTTGTTAGAAGGGCCCGGGCCAATTCCTTACGGCTGTTAACTCTAAGGGCCAGTCCACGTTGAAAGATGTCTTCCCCTACCCATCTAAAATTGTCCAAGAACGGCCCGACACACGGAACCACCCCGTGCCCCAACGGTTCCAGAAAATTCTGTCCTCCGCACGGCTTGAGGCTGCCCCCTACAAATACCGCCCTTGCGATGGCATAGGCGAAATTCAGCTCACCAAACCTGTCCCACAAGATAGTGGTACCCGGTGAAACAGGGCCCTGCAGTTCAGATCTTAATGTCCACCTGATCCCTATTCTTTCCAAGGTCTGTCTCCACCACCCTACCCTGTGCATATGTCGAGGGAAAAGACCTATCACAATCCCGGGCAGTGTCGAGGATACGACTTCAATAACCCTTTCAATATCCCTTTCTTCCTCTTTTCGTACAGAACCCAGGACCAAAAACGGGACATGAAACGGAACAATAGATTCAAGAGGAGTCGAATTTGACCGATAATCGACCCCGAAATCCATTCGATCAAACTTGATATTGTTCATCTCTTCCACCCGCTCTGGCCCAAAAAGGATCCCAAAACGATGGGCATCATCTGGTGAAATTGCATAAATCCGTTCAGGCCCAAACTCTTTCCAAAATGACTTAAAAATCAAGTATCCTTTGAGGCTTCTTTCGGACATTCGCCCGTTTACTATTATGACAGGGACATCTTTTTTGTGACAGGCCGCCATGAGTCCGGGCCACAGTTCCGTTTCCAACAGCACGACAAGCTTGGGTCGCCGGTATTCAAGTCCATGTATCATCAGGTGAGGTATATCAAACGGAAAATAGGCCGTCTCAACAGAACCGGTCGTTTTAAATCTGCCCTGTTTAAGGATAGAGAGACCCTGGACGGTCCCGGATGTTAGCAGGATTTTTCTTTCTCCCTGGGAAGATAGTGAAGTGACGATTTCAAGGGCAAGGTAAGCCTCCCCTCCTGACGCGCCCTGTATCCATAGATCCACGGGATTTAGATCAGCACTCCGCAAGAGTCTCTCCCGCCAACCGTGACGAAGGCGGGTTGAACAGATCAGCCCCGGCAGGGCGGATATCCATGCCAACCCATATAGGTTTAAAAATAAGTTTGTCTTGGCATCAATGATCACTGGCTGACTCAATTCAGATAAAATCTCAGGCAAAAAAAGTGCCTGGGGCGGGAATCGAACCCGCACGGGGACCAAGCCCCAAGGGATTTTAAGTCCCTTGCGTCTACCAGTTCCGCCACCCAGGCATCTTGTTTATATTTGTATCTTTCGGGAAGGGGCTATGTCAAGTCTGCTCTCTTGTTTCTGATCCGGTAACTTTCCGACGATCTTTCGATTACATATTTAAAACACAGATAAACAGTTTACAGCGAGACCTCCATCCCTTCACGCGCAAAAAAAACCTTAATATTACCTGGGTCAGCCTGATCGCAATATATAGCCGACAGTTCGTCTATTTGGGCATCTGTCCGCATGGGATCGTGATGAAAAAAGGCCATGCGCCTTACCCCGGCACGTCGTGCCGCCACGAGCGCATGCTCAAAGGATGAATGCCCCCAGCCTACCTTGGATGAAACATATTCTTCCCTGGTATACTGGGTATCGTGGACAAGAAGATCTGCCCCCCTAAAAAACTGTTCCATCCTCTGGTTCGCCTCATGGGCCGCCTTCTTTCCCTCTATGGCCATTGCCTCGTCATAGGAAGGATCATGTGGATCGGTAGTAAAAAGGTTCATAAATGGCTCAGTATCATAGGCCGTGCAAAAGACCTTACCCTGATATTCAAAACGGTAACCAAGGGAAAGGATGGGGTGATTAAGATACTTGGCAAACAGCCTGATCCCGTCTCCAAGGTCTACAGGGCCTTCCTTGAGTTCAATGTATTCTATATGAGCAGCAAGTTCCTGCTGTCGGACAGGAAAATAACGATAGGTCAACTGTCCCCCCACTATCTCATCAAGCGTATCGTCTTCAAAGGTCACAGGACCGTACACCCTGATCTTTGATCCGCTGACATAAATGGGCGTAAAAAAAGGGAACCCCATTATATGATCCCAATGAGTATGGGAAAGGAATATCTCCGTCTTTATGTGACCGTTGGGAAGATCCCGGGTCACCATATGATTGCCCAGGTCCCTGATTCCGGATCCTGCATCAATAATGATAACACGATTCAGATCCTGGAAACGTAATTCAATACATGCGGTATTGCCGCCATATTTTGCCGTATTGGGGCCGGGACACGGTATGGAACCCCTCACCCCCCAGAATCTAATGTTCATACACCTTTATCCTTGCTGAGCCACTTCTAAGAAAATTTTGGCCTTTTCTATCTCTTCATGCACGGTATCCTGGAGATCCGAAAGGCTATGATCACTTATCCCCAACTCCTCAAGGAGATGATGCATCCTTGATGTGTCAGGACAGATATCCCCGGATGATCCCATGCCATAACTGTTGGCCGATATATTTGCCAGTGCCACAATAGAAACCAATTGACGGTTTTCTTCATCCCCGTTATCAGGGCTATGGTGAAAAAGAATAGATTCGCTCATTGTCTTCCCCAATTGCCATTTTTTGGCAATCATGTTTCCCACCATACAGTGGTCCATTCCAAACACCCGGTCTTCAACCTGATCAAGGGATAACTGTTCTTTTTGAGCCATTTTCAGAGTCTCCGCATATTCCTGGGGAAATCTGTAGCTCAAAGGCAGTTTACCTATATCATGCAACAATCCTGCCACAAAATATTCTTCCAACTCAACTCTCGATACATTTTTCAACCCTGCCAACAGCTTGGCCGTGACTCCCGTACAAATGGAATGCATCCAAAAATCATCAGTCGGCAGAACTTGTGTAGGACCTTTTCCTCCAAACAGATCCAATACTGCAGTACTAAGTGCCAGATTTTTTACAGTATTCAGGCCCAACATGACAATGGCCATAGTCAGAGAGGCAATCCGGTTCGGGAGGGAATAATAGGCAGAATTGATAAGTTTCAAAACCCGTCCGGTAAGGACAGGATCAAGGGATATGACGCGATTCAGATCATTGGCGGACGTATTGGGGCTGTTGCATACCTCAAGGACCTTGGTGACGGTAGTGGAAAGGCTGGGCATCCTGTCTACATATTTTCGGATCTGCCTTTCCCTCTCTTTCATCTCCATAAAACAGCCTCTTAGGCCTAGAATCAATCAACGCAGGTTCTATCCTGAACTCTTTTACGTTGTTGTTCACATAATTGTCAAGTTGAAACACCGCCCCTTAATATATCTGATAAACCCTTTTCCCGACAAGGGCTTCAATTTCATTGGTCATCTCAGGACACGGAAGGACACGAAAACAATCATCGGCATATATGGTCATCTCTTTGCCGTCAGATGTATTCACTCCGAAAACAAGTCTGCATTCCCCCGGATACCTGAACACCACATCACGCAACCTTTCCAGAAGATTGCGTGACACAGCGGTTTCATCCAACTTGACCTTAACAGCCTTTATGGACTTATGCCTAAGCGCCTCCAGGCTTGAAATGTCCTGGGCTATGATCTTGGTCGAAATTTCACCTCCCTCCATGATCCCGCTTACAAGGAGGGGTTCATCCCCCTTGAGAAGAGGAGAAAATCGGCTGAACAGGTCGGGAAAGATAAT
>CAZQAA010000060.1:0-2738 GCA_964591255.1 uncultured Desulfobacterales bacterium
TTCCTTGAGGCCTTTATAGCCAACGATTCCAGGATATGTTTCGCCAAAAACAAGTTTCGCTGTTCTTTTATCACGCAAATGGATGGTAGCCGGATGGTAGCCTTTGTACAAATTATCCATTGATTCATCGGTATAGTAAAGTTCTGCATCAGTCGGCAGGTAGGCTCCCCATAGCATAGTGTACCCCATGTTACAGGCCTCAGGATCGCCGAAATACCCACACATCTCCACTCCATAGCTGTCTTTCCGATAAGTCAACGCCATGGCACCATCCATCTCCATGGATACTTTCGACAACGGCATGTGGTACTTTTCTGCAAAATCCCTGGTATACACCCATAGGTTCGGGTCTTTCTCAACCCCTCCCTGAAGGTTTTTCTGTGTTACCTCTGATCGTTCCTGCTGGTATTCCGCTACGCGCCGCCAATATGAACGGGGGATTGTTACACGGTGGACGATTCCGCTTTCACTGCTGAATTCAAGGATTCGTTCCCTGTCGGGATCTGCCAGAATTACATCCGCATTAATCCTGGCCTGAACCATTTGCAGACCCCTTCTTGCTGGTCGTTTATAGCTGAACACCTCAAAAGCTACCGCCCGGCGTTCGCCTGTGTTATCGGCAAGATACAACTTCCCACCTTTCAATCCAAACTTTTCCTGCCAGTGTTTCAGCAGGTAAGGATTTCTTTGCGCCAGAAAATAGAGGGAACTCCGCCACGGGATGTATTGACGGGGGGCATCGCCAATGATCCCGATATCCTCATCCATATCGAAAAAAATATCCATAATCCACTGGTAGGACGGGACACACTCTTCGCCCTGTGACGTCTGATGACAGCGGGAACGAATCAGAGGAACAAGGCGGATGGCTATTCCCTCAGCTCCCTGAAGCTTTTCATCCGCATAGGCCGCAGACATGCCAAAACGTTCCACAAGCAGGTTGGAATAGACCCAGACATTATTGTCTTTAATGAATATCGCACAGGATACGGAGGGAAGACATACGGCACACAGTATTATAAGTACACACAGGTAACGGGATGTGCCTGTCTGTTTTATTGATCGTTTCATCTTTTTTAACTGCTCCGTTTTATTGGTTGCTGTTTTCTTTTATTATGGTTGTACACTAATCGCTTCACAGAGATTTATCAAGCCATAACCTATTAATATTGTAACACTTCCACCCGACAACCATGCCTCTCAAAACCGCAAAAGCCAGCATCAGGGGTAAAGAGCAGTCTGCCGTTTACCGTGCTGAAGGTTCCGTGTTCAAGCCCACGGATATGATCGAGGTGGATTGGATCTCCGTCATTGTCTGTATCGTTGTTGATAAGCTGATCGAGATAAAAGGATTCCCCTTCGCTGATGATAACGAATTACAGGGACACCATACCTAACTATTGACGCACCCAGTGGCAATTTCAAATTGAATTAATGGGCCGAGTAACTGTGACAGTAGAAGAATGCAAGATATTAAGTATGGTGTCCCCCGAATTATGAATTTCGAATTTAATAAAACAAATTGACAATATCACTGCCAATGAATATACATTGTATGGACATATAGTTTAATTGGAGATACTGGTATGATTATTTGGGATGACGAAAAGAACCAAAGACTACAACTTGAGAGAGATATTTCTTTCGAGCAAATATCTGAAATAATCCTAAGAAAAGGATATCTTGATATATTAGAAAATCCATCTAGACCCAATCAACAGGTCTTCGTTGTAAAGTTAAATGATTACATCCATTCTGTACCATTCATAATGGATGATCAGTCAAATATCGTCCTTAAAACAGCGTATCCCAGCCGAAAGCTAAACAAGAAATATACGGGGTGAAAGTATGAAACCAAAATTAGATAACTACGAAAAAGAAATTGAAAAAAACATTTCTCAATTCAGCCTCGTCAGTACTCAAAAAAAGGAATTGATTGAAGGCATTATTGACAAAGCTAATGCTAAAAAAAGTATAAGCTTACGTCTCAAAGCTAATGACCTGGAATTACTAAAACACAGGGCTGACTCTGAGGGGTTACCCTACCAAACGTTATTATCAAGTATTGTCCACAAATTTGTTTCAGACCAATTGGTAGACAAAAGAAGCATCATAAAAAGCCTTGAGATCCTAAAAGCATCATAATTACCCCAGCAAAAGTTACAGAATGAATCCTAAAGGCTTGATGAAATCACTCTACGGATCGGGGGACAGGATCAGGGGGACACCATACTTAATTACGCTTTTTTAGGTCCAGGCTTTTGCTTTTTGAGTGTTCGAGAGGTTAGATTCTCCAATCGATCCAGAAATGCATCTGAGCCAAGAGGGCGGCCTGTTCGTTCGTGTCGACGCAGAATGTCATATTCTTCTTCTGACGAATTACTTAAAAGCAATTCAGACCAGTTCGGACACATAGCTAAGAGCGGATTGACTTTTACAAGAATATCATCTTCTTCATTGAGATGGGCTTTGGCACTGCTCCATGGATAGTCTTCTGCTCGTTTTACCATACCGGCCTTAACTGGATTTAATTCAATATAACGAGCAGTGGTCAGAGTATATTTTTCATCCATGGGATAGGAGGCAAAGCGTCCCTGCCAGAGATGCCCCTTCCATTTTTTCTGAAAATTAATATACCTCGTATAGCGTCGATGCGCTTCCCCTATTGCACGACGTAATCCGTCCTCTGTTTGGGGAGTAGCTATTAGATGAATATGGTTTGGCATCAAACAATATGA
>CAZQAA010000061.1:0-6772 GCA_964591255.1 uncultured Desulfobacterales bacterium
GAAATCCAAGATAACGAAAAAAGAAGGAGGAGTTAGGCTGCCATGCCGGGTATGATCGCAGGAATGGTTGTTTTTCCATCGCAGGTCAATGGAGTGGTATTAAAAGGCAGGCGTGCTGCGGGATCGGTCAAAAGGGGGCCCTGGGGATTACAAAAAGGAAATCATTGATGGGTGCATGGAAGGCTTTTCTGACGGATTTGTATCGTAAAGGCCTCAGTGAGGACGGGACAGAATTATATTGCAACAAGCTCGTACTGACGATTGCCCAGGCCGATTTCTTCAGCATACTCAAGCTGGATATTCCAATCTATATTCGGGTAGATAGACCTGAATTTGTCCTCATTCGGATTTCTATGGTCCGTAAGAGATGTCCCCTCGGGGGCCGTCTGACGATTTACCATATCCACAGACGCCTGGTCAATTGCCACGGGATCCGAAGAGGCCATTATACCCAAATCGTGGACTATAGGAGCATCATTATGCCCATAACAATCACATGCAGGGGAAATGTTAGTCAGAAAGTTGAGAAAAAACACCTTCTCCTCTTTACCCTTCAGTACTGCAAGGGTGTATTCAACCATCTTTTTCTGAAACCTGAGGGCATCCCCGTTCCATTGGACGTCAATCGCGCCATGGGGACATATCAAAATACATTCACCGCAACCGATACACCTTTCAGGATCAATCATTGCCTTGGAGTCTTTAAGGAAAATCGCCCCATGTGCACAATGCTGAATGCAGTCTCCACATCCTTGACATTTCCGGCGGATGACCTTTGGCGAAAGATCGGAGTGCTGCTCCAGCTTTCCCTTTCTTGACGCACATCCCATGCCAAGGTTCTTTATTGTGCCTCCAAACCCGGACAGTTCATGCCCTTTGAAATGGGCTACGCTGATCAATACATCTGATTCCACGATCTCTTTTCCGATATAGGCCGTCTTGAAAATCTCCTGATCTATCCTGACAGTTGAATATGATGCCCCCCTGATTCCGTCCGCAATAACAACAGGGGCATTAACCACTGGATAGGCAAATCCGTTCTCTATAGCAGTTGTGATATGGGATACACTGTCGCCCCTGGTGCCGGCATAGAGGGTGTTGGTATCGGTCAAAAAGGGCGACCCACCCCGTTCTTTTATATGATCCACGACCCGCCGGATGAACACGGGCCGTATAAAGGCGGTATTACCCCTTTCGCCAAAATGCAATTTCACCGCAACTATACTGCGTGGACCCATATCCAGATCATTAAAGCCACTGGTGTCCATCAACCTTGCGAGTTTAGAGAGCAGGTTTTCTTTTGCAGATGCCCTCAGATCTGCAAAATAGACTTTACTTTTTGGCATGACAAGCCCCCCTTCGATTGGGTATTTCAAAGCGCAAACGTGTAAGGACATTGAAAACAGACAGTTTGGAATCAATATTGTTATTCTGCCTAAGCAACAAGGTTTTTTCAACTCCTAATATCCCAAAAAAAACCTTTCTGTTGCAACCGGACCGGGCAGATACTTTCGTCATTGACACAAAAGACAAAGTCCCATATACTTCCTTCCCGCCTGAAGAGGGCTCCGCAGAAATCAAGATGGCAATTCCCTTAGGTAGTTGAAACATCCAGGAATATACGATTCCAAAATAGTGCCACACATGTTTTGTTTCAAGGCCCTGAGGCAATAATGCATAAAGGACAAAAAAAGCATGAATATACAACAACAACTCAGATATGAACCCGCAAAAATCGAGCGGGGATATACCAACAGGATATTAAAAATAGATCTGGATACTGAAAAAATAACCATAGCTACCCTTCCTCCGGGTTTTTCCGACAAATATATCGGTGGCCGCGGCTATGCACTAAAGCTCATCTGGGATGAGACTACACAGAACACCCGTTATGATAGTCCGGAAAATATTCTTGTAATGGCAAGCGGGCCTCTTGGCAATGAACCAAGGTTTCCTGGAACCGGCAAATTTATCGTCGGGACTATTTCTCCTTTGACCGATACGTTTATTGATTCAAATGTGGGGGGACATTTCGGTCCGTTGCTTAAACTTGCCGGCTTTGATGCTATTTCCATTTCAGGCATCGCGAAAAAGGATGTAATTGTCGTCGTGGATGGCGATGCCGGGACCATCAGTCTGGCCCATGCCCCTGTATATAACAAAGAGGTTGACGAAGGAGCCATTTCCTTTGGAGAAACCTTGTTAAAAGAATTGAACGGCGGGAATTATACTGCTTCAATTGCTGCAGTTACAGCAGGAAAAGGTGCAATAAATACCAGGTTTGGCATAATAAACAGTCTGTACTACGATAAAAGGCGCAACCGTATCCGTTCCAAACAGGCGGGAAGAGGAGGTACCGGAACCGTTATGCGGTTCAAAGGGCTGCGTGCCATAGTTGTCCGGTCCAGCCTGCCCAAAGCCAACGGTAACAATGCGGCAGATCCCAAAAAAGTGCATCGCATAGGCTCTGAATTCAGAAAAATACTGCGCAGGGAGGATCGGGACCAGCTTAATCTTGCAGCATATGGCACTACATCACTATCAGAATATATGGATAAATTTCATATATTTCCCGTTAATAATTATCAGTACGGCCAGAGTCCCAATTCTTCCAGGCTTTTTGGAGAAGTATTCCTGGAAAAATATTTCAGCAAAAAAATTCCGGATGGCTGTTACTTCGGCTGCTGTCTCGCCTGCGCCAAGGGAGCGGAAGAGATAAGACTTCAGAGGGGGCCTCATGCAGGAAAAAGGATAAGCGTTGACGGGCCTGAATATGAAACAGTGGGAGCACTCAGTTCCATGGGCATTTTTGACCCCCAGTACGTAATGGAATACAACTGGTATTGTGACGAATACGGAATAGATTCCATCTCCACCGGCGTGACCATATCATTCTTCATGGAGTGCGTACAACGGGGCTTCCTGGACGCAACTGATATCGGATACGATCTGCGATTCGGTGATATTGAAACAGCAGACCGCCTCATACATGAAATCGCAAACGGAGAGGGTTTCGGCAGAATTGCCGGCCAGGGAGTGGCAAGGGGCAAAAAATGGGTAGCCAAACAATATGCAGCCCGCAACGGCAGATCTGAAGAAGAGGTGCTGGAAACGCTAAACACGTTCGGTATGGAAGTGAAAGGTCTCGAATTCTCCATGTATATAACCAAGGAATCCCTTGCCCAGCAGGGTGGTTATGGTTTTGCCCTAAAAGGTCCACAACACGATGAGGCATGGCTTATCTTTATTGATCAGATCCACAAAGAGCTTCCCACCTTTGAGGCCAAGGCAGGTGCCCTGAAGTGGTTTCCCCTTATTCGTACCTGGTTTAATGCCACAGGCTTGTGCAAGCTCCCATGGATCGATGTGCGTCATCCTGATGCTGCAGAAACAAACGAGCCTGCAAAAAACCTGCCCACGCTTGAATACTATGTTCAGTACTTTAATGCTACAGTGGGGCAGGCCAAGACACTTGAGGATATCCTGAACGATTCGGAAAGGCTGTATGTTCTTCAAAAACTGATAAACCTGCGGCATGGAAAGGGGACACGATCGAGCGACCAGATTCCTCTCAGGGCCATGGCCCCTGTCTTTTTTAACGAATATGAATACAGGGCAGAGTATTACAACCAGTGGCTTAGGGAACATAATGAGGAGGAACATCTTCCTCATGATCCACAAGAAAGACATAAACTCCTGATAAAAAAACGCATGAAAGCATATCAACGACTTTGTGATGTGGTCTATAAAGAAAAAGGATTTTCCCAGGAGGGGATCCCTTTGCCGGAAACGGTTGAAAAATTTGGTCTAATGGATAATCAGGCAAGGCAGTTGCTTGAAAAATATGGTTCAACTCCAGCCGCAAATGAAATGACAACCAATCTTTTGACAGAAACAAAGGAGGCCTTGGGTTTGTAATATGGTCATTTCCATAGATTTTTGTGGAACACAGCGATCAATAACGAGGACGGATAAAATCGACATATCCCTCTTTAACCGTGCCAGGGTGGCCGATGTCCTTAACTTGTTAAGGAATATGTATCCGGATCTCCCGTTGAACGAAAAGACTGTTACAGCCACAGTAAACCTGGAAATATCCAGTATGGACAGGGTACTCGAGGCCAATGACAAGGTCTCTTTTCTTCCCCATATAGGTGGAGGATAATTTTTTTCATCCTGTCCGTACGCCGGTCCCCTGTACTCTATTATATTCTGTGTCCCTTCTGAGGAAAACACTGCACCTATAATATTAAACATTACGGAGGATATTTTTCCATCATGGGTACAAACAGAATTGTGACCCGCTTTCCCCCCAGTCCCACCGGATATCTCCATATCGGTGGTGCAAGAACGGCCCTGTTTAACTGGTTATTCGCCAGAAAGAACCATGGCAAATTCATACTAAGAATTGAAGATACGGACAAGGCAAGATCTACGAAAGAGGCTGTGAACGCTATCATTGAATCCATGGAGTGGCTTGGTCTTGACTGGGATGAAGGCCCCTACTTTCAATCACAAAGATACGATATTTACAACTCCACTATCGACCGTCTGCTCTCAACCGGAAAGGCCTATTACTGTCACTGCTCACCGGAGGAGCTTGAGCAAAAGAGAAAAGAGGCGATCAGGAAAGGGGCAAAACCAAAGTACGACGGCAAATGCCGTGAGCTTGGTCTGGGTCCGGCTCCGGGTGCAGTTGTCAGGATCAAAACACCCCAAACAGGTATAACGGAATTTAAAGATCTTGTAAAAGGCCCTATCCGTTTTAATAACAGCGAACTGGATGATCTTGTCCTGAAAAGGTCAGATGGCAGCCCTACCTATCATCTGGCTGTAGTCTCAGATGATATATCCCTTGGCATAAACTATGTAATAAGGGGAGATGATCATGTAAATAATACACCGCGTCAGATATTGATTTATCAGGCGCTTGGAGAGCCGCTTCCCGTGTATGCGCACGTGCCGATGATCCTCGGGCCGGACAGGACCAGACTGAGCAAAAGGCATGGCGCCATGTCCGTTCTGGCATACAGGGATATGGGATACCTTCCCCAGGCCCTGCTCAATTCTCTGGCAAGATTGGGCTGGTCTTATGGCGATCAGGAAAAATTTACAAAAGAGGAACTTATAGAAAAATTTTCTCTTGAAAACGTGGGAAGATCTGCAGGCATATTCAATGCCGAGAAACTGTTGGACCTTAATGCCTGGTACATCCGTAATTCATCCGACCGGTTTCTCGCAAAGGAACTGGTGCCTTTTCTTGAACGCCTACGTTTTGAGAATCTGGAGGAAAACCGAATATTGAAGATCGTGCCCCTTCTTAAGGAAAGGAGCAAGACCCTTGTGGAATTGGCTGAAAAATCCCGTTTTTATTTTGAAAAATGCATAAAATATGAGGAAAAGGCCGACAGGAAATTCCTGAAGCCGGACCTGTGCCCCCTGCTTGAAGATCTCCTTTCCGTACTCGAAACAATGACCGAGTTTGATCAGGAGGCACTGGAACAGGTCTTTATTGACTTTTTGGAAGAAAAGGAAATAAAACTCAGAAAAATTGCCCAGCCCCTGAGGATAGCGCTTACCGGCGAGACGGTAAGCCCGGGGATATTCGAGGTGATGGCGGTGCTGGGCAAGGCAACGGTTATAAAGAGGATAAAAAAGGCGATCGACCATATAAGACACAAAACACATCAGTAATAATCGATCCGGGAGAAAGCAGGGTGTTCCCTGTTTTGACCTGTCGCAAGTCTAGTGGATTTCTGTTGTCTGACTTTGCTCTCATCATAAAAGCCACAGCTGACTTGAGGCCATAATACAGGTTGGTTTACATTTGAATCAAATTCCAGACTCTGATTATGGTCGTTTTTACTTCACCAATTTCACCTTTTTTGATAACAGTTTGGACAAAAAAAATAGAAGGAGATTTTATGATTATGGCAGACATTACTATGGTGCAAGCACAGGCTGTTATTGAGGCCGCAATCAAAAAGGCAGAAGAAATAGGAACAAAAATGGATATAGCGGTAGTGGATGCGGGTGCGAATCTGAAGGGTTTTATCCGAATGGACGATGCTTGGCTCGGCAGTATCGATATTGCTATCAAAAAGGCCCGTACAGCACGTTTCTTCAATCTTCCTACCGGCGAACTTGGAAAACTGTCTCAGCCGGGAGGCTCGCTGTTCAATATTGAACAGTCCAATGGGGGATTAATCACCTTTCCCGGCGGACTCCCTCTGAAGGATGCCCAAGGGAGTGTTATTGGTGCGATCGGGGTCTCAGGCAGCACGGTTGAGGATGATCATGCCGTGGCTGAAGCCGGGGCGGCAGCGATTTTGTAACGGCTTTATCAGCTGCTATATAGTCTAAAATTCAAGATGAGGTTGTTGTCGAAGGATTACGTCAGACTATCGTTCAAGGCAAGCTGTTATTAATTGAATCTGGTGGTTCAGCTACTAATCTTGCAAAAAAACCGACATTGGAAGACGCCAAAAGGGATATCGTAGTATTCTCTTAACATCAGACCGCCGATCGGGGACGCATGGGCATGATATTGTGGGAGCATATCATTAGGTGAAAATGGGGATCTCGGGAGACACAGTAGCGGATAAGGTCCTCAACACAATGATAAATTGTGATTGTTAAGGTACAATCGCACCCTGTGTGCAACCGCTTATGATATCTTCAATATGGGCCTCTGCCAAAGCAATACAGGTATCAGCAGCTCCATAATACATCTTTATCATGCCGTCTTCTTCAATCACCGCGCCACAGGGAA
>CAZQAA010000062.1:0-2925 GCA_964591255.1 uncultured Desulfobacterales bacterium
AAAAAATATGCCGGAACTGCCGGTTTGCCGCCTCTTTTAAACTGAATCCAAAAAAGTCTGCCACCTGGATAAAGGCCTCATCCGGTAATTCAGGGAAAAGGGCCCGAATAAACCTTTCACTTTTTCCACCTGTACACAGGATTATGGTCTGTAGATTTAGGGCACGGGCCACATCGAGAGACAGGGTGATTGTCTCTTCATAGGCCTCGTTGGAAAATGGAATCACGGTTCCGCGGGTTCCAAGGATAGAGATCCCACCCACGATCCCCAGACGCGGATTCATGGTTTTTTGGGCTATCTTTTCCCCGTCCGCAACCTCTATTGTAACCTCGACCGTCATTGGTTTGGCACCCGCTTCCAAAAAGCACTCCTGGACAACTTTCTGCAATTGTTTCCTGGGGCCCGGATTTATGGCCGGCTCTCCAGGAGGTATGGGCAATCCTGGCTTTGTGACTCTCCCCACACCCTTTCCTCCTTTGATAATAACCCGGCCCACTCCGCTCCCCGGCACCAGACGAACAATGGAAGAAATTCTTGCACGGTGGGTAGAATCCGGGTCATCGCCTCCGTCCTTGATTACCACGGCCTTTGTATATCCATCAAATGTATAAACCCGTTCAACAGGTATAAGGATATTTCCTTCCTCTGGTAAAGGAATCTTTACACTCTCCTTGTTTACTTTTTTACCAAGGAGACACAAAAGGGCCGCCTTGGTCGCTGCCGCTGCTGCAGAACCGGTGGTAAATCCATGGCGAAGC
This sequence comes from uncultured Desulfobacterales bacterium, assembly GCA_964591255.1. Taxonomy (GTDB): domain Bacteria; phylum Desulfobacterota; class DSM-4660; order Desulfatiglandales; family Desulfatiglandaceae; genus CAZQAA01. The sequence goes on from CAZQAA010000062.1 coordinate 759, forward strand.
CGCCCTTTTTTCATTGATCCCTTTGATCCCTTTCTTCTTCCCGTCACCTCCCTCTCCCTGCCAGTTCCGCAATAGCATTGATAACAGAAGCAGCGACTGCCGACCCCCCCTTTCTTTCCTTTATGCTTATATAAGGAACTTTTGACTGCCCCATGAGGAGTTCCTTCGATTCCCTGGCATTCACAAAGCCCACGGGCATACCCACTACTAAATCAGGAGAGCATATTCCACTATCAACATATTCAAGAAGGCGCAGGAGGGCCGTGGGGGCATTCCCGATCACAAAAATCCCTATATCAGATCTACTGGCTGCCATATCAACTGCAACCATCGCCCTTGTGACGCCCTTTTCCAGGGCACGCCTGGCCACTGCCGGATGGCCCATGAGACACTCCACCCTGCAGCCCCATTGGTCAATCCGTCTCATACCTATACCCATGCGTGCCATATCCGTATCCGTGACTATGGTACATCCCCGCCTGATGGCTTCCACACCTTTTGAAACTGCATCGGGATGAAATACAACCAATGACAGGAGTTCAAAATCGGCGGTAGTGTGAATCATGCGGCGTACTATCTCCCACTGGGCCCCTTTAAACGGCCTTGGCTCAGGGACTTCCGAATCTATTATGTCAAAAGAACTACGTTCGATTTCGCCAGGTTCTGTTATATCTGTTATGTGTGTCATCCCATCTCCGGCCATTTTATCCTCCATACCTTCTGCAATATTCCACAAAATTACGGGCCACTGCCGGATTTGATCCCCAGTGAAAGTGTACATAGGAACCCAACACGCGCTTTACCTGAAATCCATCCTCTCTTTCCGATATACCCTTCCTGTCTGCAATCATATATATGGCAGAGACATTGGATCTGGTTTTATAAATATATGAATAATGGAATTCATGCCCCCTGATGACGGTACCTGCCGGTCCCAGAACGGAATCCTTCCTGATAGTGACCTCCCGGTACCCCAGAGCCTTTAACCGGTTCTCCATCCTGCATCTAAAGGGAAAAATGCCGGCCAGAGGATAAACATCACCCTTGATATCCTCGAACTCTTCCATGAGAAACATAAAACCCCCGCATTCTGCGTATATCGGCATGCCATCAAATGCAGCCCTGCGAATTTCATGGATCAAATCACGGTTTAGGGAAAGTCTTTCCACATGTAATTCTGGATAGCCACCGCCCAGAATAACCCCCTTGACTCCCGGAGGAAGAGACTTGTCTCTCATGGGAGAAAAGAACACAATTTCCGCACCTGCTTCTTCAAGAAGCCGTATGTTCTCCTGGTAATAAAAACAGAAGGCCTTGTCCAGGGCCACCGCAATACCCACTTTCCTGTCACGGCCTCTTTTCCGGACAGCCTCTAAACGAAAATCATCGTTGTATGAATCATCCCGGTGTTCTGCCGTTACATGCCACCTGGTTTTTGCCAGCAGGGCATCCATGTCAATACTTTCTTCAATCCACTCAGCCAGTCCCTGGACATCAAGACCTTCCACACCAAGGTCATTCACCGTAATCAGCCCAAGGTGCCGTGAGGGAATGCTGATTCCCTTGTCGCGCGGAAGAGTGCCCAAGACAGAAAAATCAGGAAAATTTTTCATGGCTTCCCTGATTATGTCGCCATGCGCCGTACTTCCCAGTCTGTTAAAAACAACTCCTGCCACATTCAGGTCCTTATCAAATGATTTGAATCCCAAGGCAACAGCAGCTGCAGAACGCGCCATGGAACGGGCGTCAACAACCAGGATTACCGGGATGCCGAGCCATTTGGACATGTGGGCCGAAGAACCTGTATCATTTCTGCCGGAAAACCCATCATAGAGACCCATCACCCCTTCTACCACGGCCACGTCAGCATCATGCGCATACCTGCTGAAAATATTCCGGTTGCATGCCTGATCCATGATCCAGCCGTCAAGATTGTGGGATACCCTGCCTGTAACAAGGGCATGATATCCCGGGTCTATAAAATCGGGGCCTACCTTGAAAGGCTGGACCCGGATTCCCCTCTTTATAAGGGCCGCCATGATTCCCAGGGATACGGTAGTCTTGCCGCATCCACTATGGGTCCCGGCAATCATGAATGCTGACTTTATCATATCATGTCCAATATCCTGGTCACGTCACAATATTTCTCAAAGTGATCCGCAAGCCG
>CAZQAA010000063.1:0-6989 GCA_964591255.1 uncultured Desulfobacterales bacterium
CCTGGGGCTGGAAGATCGCTTTTCCCTTATCCGTTTGTCTTCCTCTCTGCTAAGGGTTACAGCGAGTTTGTCCAGCATCTTTTTGGCCTTGGGCCGCATGTCACCTGATGGGAATCTTATGTCTACCTTCAGAAATTCAAGTTATGCCTGGGCAGGGTCTTTCTTGTATTTGTAGAAGATCCAGCCTGTTTTGTACTGGGCATCATCCGCCAGCCGGTGTTTGCTGTATTCATTCACCAATTTCTTATAAAGCAAGAGGGCGTTGTCCAGATCCTTCTGTTTCCTGGAATAAATATAGAGCCCCGTGTATAGCTTGGCTGCATGATAAAGGGCCCAGACTGCCTGGTCTGTTTCTGGATATGATGTGTATATCCTTTTATATCGGTCGATGCATTTCAGCCAGTTGTGGCGATATTTTTTCTTTCTAGGAGAGGCATATAATAACTTTCGCTGGCGATCTGCCTGTTTAAGAAGTGTAGCAGGATTAGTGCTACCGGATCTTTTACACGGAGCTTGGGCAGGGTCCCCAAGGATGATAAGTCCGATAAAGAGGAGCGTCAACAGTATGCAAACGAAATGTCTCCTTGCTGCTATTGGATTCTTATACAAATGCCTGCTATCCATTGGAATCAACATACTCTTTTAGTTTATTAAGCTCTATCAGTGCTTCTAACGGGGTTATTGAAGAGATGTCTATATCCTGGAGCCACTTTTTAACTCTTATCTCTTTGGTCCCAAAAAGGTTCAGCTGTATCATATCATCTTGTGCGTTATAAGAGGGATGATCGGTCAAATGTGGTCTCACCGTCTCATCTGTAGAACCACCTTCCTCCAGGTTATCCAGTATTTCTTTAGCCCTTTTTAAGACATTTTCCGGCAGACCCGCTATTCGGGCTACCTGTATGCCATAGCTTCGGCTTGTTCCTCCGGGCACAAGTTTTCTCAAAAAGATTATCTGGTCCTGCCATTCACGTACTGCGATGTTGAAATTTTTGATCCTATGTTTTGTGGCTGCCAGTGCTGTCAGTTCATGATAATGGGTAGCAAAGAGGGTCCTTACCCCTTCCCCATCCATATCATGCAGAGATTCTGCAATGGCCCATGCGATACTAAGACCGTCGTAAGTGCTCGTTCCCCGACCTATTTCATCTAGTATGGCAAGGCTCCTGGGTGTGGCATGGTGCAGTATGTTTGCGGTTTCATTCATTTCCACCATAAAGGTGCTTTGTCCTTTTGCCAGATCATCCGTGGCGCCTACACGGGTGAAGATTCGGTCCACGAGTCCTACAATAGTTTTTGAGGCAGGCACAAAGCTGCCCATCTGGGCCATCAGGACAGTCAAGGCGGTTTGCCTGAGAACTGTGGATTTGCCGGCCATATTGGGTCCCGTGATAATCAGCATCTGCTGTTCGGTGGAATCCAACTGAATATCATTGGGAACAAAATCCTCATCTTTCACTGTCTGCTCAATTACAGGATGGCGACCATCAATAATAATCAGGTCTCTGCTTTCATTTACCTCAGGACACACATAATTGTTTATCTCAGCGGTTTCGGCAAGCCCCGCAATCACGTCGAACTTTGCGATAATCTCAGCAGTCATTTTGATGCGCTGATTTTTGCTTGAGATAGATTTTCTGATTCGTTCGAAGATAGCGGATTCCAGCTCTATTCGTTTCTCTTCGGCGCTAAGGACCTGCTCCTCCATATTTTTCAGGGATTCGGTAATATAACGCTCCCCGTTTACCAATGTCTGTTTTCTTATGTAATCTGCAGGCACAAGATGGAGATTGGTTTTTGAGATTTCAATATAATAGCCGTAAATCTTGTTGAATCCCACTTTCAGGCTGGAGATACCCGTTCTTTTTTGCTCTGTGGAGGCAAAATCCTTAATCCAGGCTTTTCCATTGCGGCTGAGAGAAATGAGCCTGTCCAGTTCACTGTCATATCCTTCCTTTATAATATTGCCATCTCTTATTGAAACAGGAGGGTCATCGTGGATGGCCTCTTCTATTAGGCGCCCTATATCGTCAAGTGTGTCCATTTCTGAGGCCAGCTCGGAAAGAAATACGCTCATAGATTCTTTCAGCATATCTTTGATACGAGGGAGCCTGGAAATAGATGATTTCATGGCCAGCAGGTCCCTTGCATTAATCTTCCCCAGGGCGATACGGCCGTTAAGACGTTCCAGATCGCAAATCTCTTTTAATTCTTCCCTGATTTTTTCCCTGATGAAAGGATCTTCTTTTAGACTGGAGACAGCACCCAGACGTTTACGTATTTCATTCAAATTGATGAGAGGATATGTGATCCACTTTTTGAGCGTACGGCTTCCCATGGGGGTCAGTGTCCTGTCAAGGACCTGAAAGAGGGATCCCTTTGTTGATTGGCGACGCATGGTTTTCAGGAGTTCTAAGTGTCCGCACGTATTTCCGTCCAGGAACATGAATTCGCCAATGTGGTAAATGGATATTTTTTTGATGTGTGCAGGAAAACCCCTTTGAGTGTCCCGGAGGTAGTGAGAAAGGATTCCAGCGGCCACGAGACCGTTGGGCATCTCTGCCAGGCCAAGGCCTGATAACGTTTTCACACCTAACTGATCCCTGAGAATTTCCTCCGCGTTTTCCGGATCAAAGGATCCGGTGTCAAGGATCTCCAGAGGATAATCGGCAAATTCACTTTTTTTAGCAAGATTGTATATATCAAGAGTTACGATCTCGGCGGGATCAATTCTGCCCAGTTCATTGAAGAGTTCTTCAAAGGAGTTGGTTTCTGTTACACGGAAATCGCCTGTTGAGAGATCCGCATGGGCCAGACCATACTTTTTATTGCCATGCGGGTCGACACTGGAGATGTTTGCCTCTCTTTCCATGGATATGGCGGCAATATAAAGATTACTCTTGTCATCCAGGTCTCCCTCATCCACAATGGATCCGGGTGTGACCAATCTTACCACTTCTCTCTTTACTATGCCCTTGCTCTCCCTGGGATCTTCCACCTGTTCGCATATCGCCACTTTCCTGCCGCTTTCCACGAGCCTGCCTATGTAGGATCGGGATGCATGATACGGAACCCCACACATGGGCACTTTTTCCCCGTTAAGTGTCCCCCTGGCTGTAAGGGTGATACCCAATATCTTTGAGGCAATACGGGCATCGTCAAAAAACATTTCGTAGAAGTCACCCATGCGAAAAAAGAGTATGGCATCTGGATATTGATCCTTGATACCCAAATACTGTCTTAACATGGGTGTGAGTCGGCTCATGCTTTTTGCGTCTTTTGTATCTGGTTAGTGCGGTTACAACCTCTCCCTTCAGGACCGGCTACCGAATCCACCATAGTAATGGTATCCCATTCTTTGCATTGAGGGCACTGCCAATGAAGCACATTAGCCTGAAATCCGCACCGGTAACACTGAAACTTAAGATATGGTAAATCCAGGCAAACGATAAGATCCCTGTAGGCTGTAAGGGCATCCTCTTTCATGCCGCTGGCAAGGAGTATTTCCCCCTTTAATTTCCTGCCTTCCCAGAAATGGGGATCTAAGGCCAGGGCATTGTCTGTCTGTTCAAGTGCATTTTCGATATCGCCCTTGTTATACAGATAGCGTGCAAGGGCCAGGTAGGTGAATACATCAGGATACATCTGAATGCATTTCTTGAGAAAATTTTCCACAGGCTTGAGATTTTTTATTCTGGAATAGGAATCCTCCAAACGACGATAGGCAAGAAATGTGTAACGTGGGGCCACGGCTGCCACCTTTTTCCATGTGGAAATTGCCTTTTTGTATTCCTTTTTGTCGAAATAAAGATCTCCAAGATGAAGATAGGCGTCCACACATCCCTTGTGGACACTTATGGCCTTCTTAAAAAGAGATGCAGCCCTTTTTAAATCTCCTTTTTCTTGAAATTCCTTGCCCAGTTCTACCGTATGGTGAGCAAGTATGTGACGATGATTTCCTTTTTCGTGGCGTGCGATTTTCTGTCGCGTTAGATAAGCTTTTTCCCAGTCTTTTGTCTCTTCATAAATTTTTTCGATCTCATTTAATGCCTTTACGTTTGCCGGATCTTCACGTATCAGATCCTGAAACACACTCAAGGCCCGGTTCATAAACCCCGCTTTGCGATAATCGAGGCCTAAATCCAGCATGGCCATCAGCCGTATCTCTTTGTCTATATTCGGCCTTAATATTATGCTCTGGCGAATCCGTATTGCCCTGTCTATGTCTCCCTTTGATCGGTACAGATTACCAAGGGCAACATAAGTTTCAACAGTGTCTGAGTTGAGTTGGACTGATTTGGCAAATTCTTCGATGGCGCGGTCATGGTCATTGGATATCACATGATGAATTCCCTTGAAAAATGCCTCATCCCTTTTCAGCTGTCCAGAATCGAGATTATTGTCTCCTTTAACAAGGAACCATTTGCCTATAATCAGACCACCGCCAAAGGCGACAAAAATTCCCAAGATAATATGTTGATTAGTGGTATCCAGGAACCAATGTCCAATAGATTCCCACACGGAATACCTCCTCAAGGCCGTTATGGAAAGAGTACACCAGGAGATAGCTCCTGAAAACAATATGGCCTTCCTGTTACGAATGTTTTATTGCTGGCTATGGACGTCAGTCTCCATATCTTCTGCAGTTACAGGGAGATTTCTTAGAGAAGTCAGTTCCCGTTCCTTGTTTTTGACATCTTTTTTGAGAGTCCTGATCTCTTTTTTCAAGCGAAACCGTTCCAGCATACTGTACAGACCTGTGAAAATCACCCCCACACAAAAGGTGATGACGCTTATCAGATATAGGGAGATGGCAGGGCTTTCCCATTTAAAAAACAGGAGATCCAACCTAAAGACAACAGATGTTGAGAATGCATCGTAGTTCTGGACGACCACGATAATTACAAACAGGCCAAACATAATCGTAAACATCCATTTAATAATATTCATTTTTCACCTCCGGTTTTTTTGTCTATTTTCTGAAAAAAAGGCAGGAGTTCGTTATACGTCTCCTCAATATGTTGGGGTATGACCCTTACCTCACCAAAAACAGTCATATAATTGGTGTCGCCGTTCCATCGCGGCACAATGTGAAAGTGTATATGCTCCTCCACTCCTGCACCAGCAACCTTGCCGAGATTCAGTCCCACATTGAACCCCTCGGGGTTCATGGCGCGTTTAAGGATTGATACCGATTCACGGACCATGCCCAAGAGATCGAACATCTCTTCTGAAGATAGGGATTCCAGATCGGAAACATGCCTTGCAGGCGCAACAAGCAGATGCCCATTTATATAAGGAAAACGATTCATCATTACCATGGTCGATGGTCCCACCCACAAAATCAGTCTTGCTCTGTCCTGGCTGCGGTTCTTTGTTGGACAAAAGATACACTGGGAATCTTTCTGATCGGAAAGAATGTATGCCATCCTCCAGGGAGCCCATAACACCTTCATAAAGAATTTCTCCTTACTAACAAAAATTCGGATTAGGAGTATACCAGCCATGAAAAAAAAGACAACGTAAAAAAACCGAGTGCATTTTCGGAAATTATAGATCTTATAGCTTGACTAACATACGAGAATATGAATAAGATTTTCTGAAAATATCGTATATTAATCTCTCAACATAGGCTAACCAGATTTGATGCCCACCAAATACATAGTTGTTACAGGCGGTGTCCTGTCCGGCCTCGGAAAGGGGATTGCCGCTGCTTCCATTGGCCATCTTCTCTCTTCGAGGCTCAAGATCGTTCCCATCAAGTGTGATGGTTATCTCAACGTGGACCCGGGCACCATGAATCCCTTTGAACACGGGGAAGTCTTTGTCTTAGATGATGGTGGAGAGGTGGACATGGACTTTGGGCACTATGAACGCTTTTTGGGTGTGACATGCAAATCCAAGTGGAATCTGACCATGGGAAAAGTGTTTGATATGGTTAGAAAAAAGGAGAGGAGAGGGGATTATCTTGGAAAAACCGTTCAGTATATTCCCCATGTTACAGACGTAATCAAGGAGCACATATTCGGGATAGCACAGGAAGAAGACCCGGATCTCATGATTATAGAGATAGGGGGTACGGTTGGGGATATTGAAAATGAACTCTTTCTGGAGTCCGTGCGCCAGATGAAGGAAGATGTTGGGAGGGAAAATATAATTTATATACATCTTACCTATATTCCTATCCCTTTTGGTGTAAATGAACAGAAATCCAAGCCTACCCAACAGAGTGTCAATCTACTCAAACAACGGGGAATTTTTCCTGATATTATTATAGGCAGGTGTTCTCAGTTTTTGAATGATGAGGTTAAGACGAAGATAGCCAGGTTTTGTGATGTTACCCCGAATGCAGTAATAACCGGACTGGACGTCCAGGATATCTATGAGATTCCCGTCATATTTGAACAGGAGGGTCTCCCTGAGATTATCCACAAAAAACTCAATATATACAGTCCGCCGGATTTGAGGAAATGGAAAAAGCTGATCGAAAATATCAGGAATCCGAGGAGAAATATAACCGTGGCAATGTGCGGTAAATATACCAAGCTGGAAGATTCCTATGCCTCGATAATAGAGGCATTCAACCATTGCTCTGCGCACCTTGGGTGCAAGATTAATATAAGATGGGTGGAAACCACCGATTTGCAGGATATATCCTTTATGGATGAAGTGGATGGCGTGGTGGTGCCTGGCGGGTTTGGTGCCCGGGGTACAGAGGGGAAAATCAGGATAATTCGTACTGCCAGGGAGAAAAATATTCCATTCCTGGGGCTATGTCTGGGGCTCCAGCTCGCCATAATTGAGTTTGCCAGGAATTGCTGTAACCTGGAGGGTGCAAATTCTACGGAAATCGACCCTGATACGCCCCATCCTGTTATCGATATCCTTCCCGGGCAGAAAGACATTGTTGATAAAGGCGGAACCATGAGACTTGGGGCATACACAGCAGTGTTAAAAGAGGGGACATCTGTTTATGCGCTTTATGGTGC
>CAZQAA010000064.1:0-3429 GCA_964591255.1 uncultured Desulfobacterales bacterium
GAAAGGCACAGTGGTTCAGGGTGGCTATCCCATGGAGATGCGTTATGCCGGTCCAAGGGAGGCCCTGCTTCATGCTACCTTCCGTCAGAATTACGGTTGCAGCCATATGATTATTGGTCGTGACCATGCCGGTGTGGGTGATTATTATGGTCCTTTTGATGCCCAGAAGATCTTTGACCAGATTCCAAAAGGCGCCCTCAAGTGCCAGAACCTTAATATTGACTGGACGTTTCATTGTTACAAGTGTGGTGGCATGGCCTCTATGAGGACATGTCCCCATGGGAAAGATGACAGGCTGCTCCTTTCCGGGACCATGGTCAGAAAGACCCTTTCTGAGGGAGCTGAGCTGCCGGCGGAATTTTCCAGACCGGAGGTAGTAAAAATATTGCAGGAATATTATCAGAGCTTGGAGCAGAAGGTGGAAATCAAGTTGCATGGTGCGGCCACCGGTGACGTAAAGAAATAATTTAGGGCAATATATAATCAAGGCCCGCAGAAGAAAGGGGGTGTAAGACAGGATAATAAAAGATGCGGTTTTATTAATTGAAGTCGTGATCATCTTAAAATTTGTTGATTTTAGGAGGTATAAAGAATGCCAAGTTTTGTAATTGCTGATAAATGTGATGGTTGTAAAGGGCAGGACAAGACTGCTTGTATGTATATTTGCCCTAACGACCTGATGGTGCTGGATAAAGAGAAGATGAAGGCATATAATCGCGATCCTTCCATGTGCTGGGAATGTCAGTGCTGCGTAAAGATCTGCCCGCAGCAGGCAATGGATGTGCGCGGTTATGCCGATTTTATCCCGCTGGGTGCAAGCTGCGTACCACTGCGCGGTTCACAGGATATTATGTGGACCGTAAAATTCAGGGACGGCAGCATGAAGAGATTTAAATTTCCCATCCGTACTACTGAAGAAGGCACTGCTGATCCAGTGGGCGGATATGCTACTCACGATGACCTTGGCAGCCAGGCACTGGCAACAGAACCTGAATCCCTGGGTCTCGATGCAGTACCCACGATATCATAAGATAAGGAGGTATAACAGATATGGCAAATTTTGAAACGGTAGAAGTCAGCACTGACCTCCTGATTCTCGGTGGGGGATTTGCGGCTTGTGGTGTTGCCACAGAGGCGGCCTATTGGGCCAAGAAAAATGGGCTGAAAGTAACCCTGGTGGATAAGGCGGCACTGGACAGGAGTGGTGCTGTGGCCATGGGCCTTTCGGCTATTAACCAATATATCGGGATCAGAGACGGGGAAAACAGTGTTGAAGACTATGTTCGGTATGTCCGTCAGGACCTTATGGGAATTTCCAGGGAAGACTTGGTCTTCAATATTGCCCGTCATGTGGATTCAACCGTACATCTGTTCGAAAAGTGGGGACTCAAGATATGGACCGACGAAAACGGCAAGTACGTCCATGAGGGCCGCTGGCAGCTCATGATCAACGGTGAGTCATATAAGGTTATAATCGCCGAGGCCGCCAAGAATGCTATTGCCGATGCAGGTGGAGAAATTTTCGAGAGGGTTTTTATCGTAGAGCCCCTTTTGGACGGTAACAAGTGTGTAGGTGCTGTAGGCTTCAGTACCCGTGAAGAAAAATTTTATGTGTTCAAGGCCAAGGCCACTGTGGCGACCATGGGTGGCGCTGTTCACGTGTTTCGCCCCAGGTCCGTGGGAGAGGGCTTTGGTCGTTCATGGTATCCACCCTTTAATACCGGTTCCAGCGCCTATTTTACCATAAAGGCCGGTGCCGAGATGACCTGCCAGGAAGTTCGCTTTATCCCTGTGCGCTTTAAGGACGCCTACGGTCCTGTGGGCGCTTGGTTCCTGCTCTTCAAATCCAGGGCAGTGAGTGCCGAGGGTGGCGAATACATGGCAGTCAGAAAGGATGAACTCCAGAACTGGGCCCCTTATGGACTGGCAAAACCGATTCCGGCAAACCTGAGGAACTATCTGGGTATGCTGGATACGGATGCAGGTTTAGGGCCGCTATATATGGAGACGGATGAGGCTATCCAAAAGATAGCTGATGAGTTCAAGGATGATCCGAAGGCCTTCAAGAAGAAGATGAAGGAACTTGAGGCAGAGGCATGGGAAGACTTTCTGGATATGACCATTTCTCAGGCACACCTGTGGGCTGCCCAGAACGTCAAGCCAGAGGAGAAACATTCTGAGATTGCGGCATGTGAACCTTATTTTATCGGTTCCCATTCCGGTGCATCCGGTGCCTGGGTGAGTGGTCCGGAGGATCTGGATACTCCATACAAGTGGGGTTATACCAATATGACCACAGTGGATGGACTGTTTGCAGCGGGTGACGCCTCAGGCGCGTCCAGCCACAAGTTCTCTTCCGGTTCCCATGCGGAAGGCCGTATAGTAGGGAAATCTGCAATCAAATACATTGTGGAAAAGGGATCTGAACCCAATGTTGACGGGGCAAAGGTGGAAGAAATGAAGGCCAAGATTCTGGCTCCATTGGATACATTTGCAGCTCACTGCAATGAGACTACTGTAGAGGATGTTAATCCCAATTACATTATGCCCATGCAGTTCATGCATCGTCTGCAGAAGATAATGGATGAGTATGCCGGAGGTGTGACAGCGGCCTTTAAAACCAGCAAGGCCCTGCTGGAAAGGGCCATGGAGCTGTTTGTATTCCTGAAGGAAGATGCCGAAAAGCTGGGTGCCAAAGATATATATCAGCTTGAGAGGTGCTGGGAGAATATCCATAGGATGTGGCAGGGTGAGGCCCATATCCGCACCATGCTCTTCCGTGGAGAGACCAGGTGGCCGGGTTACTACTTCAGGTCCGATACTCCAAAAATGGATGAGGACAATTGGCATTGCTTTGCCAATTGCAGGTGGGATCCCTCTACCAATGAATGGGAGATGATGAAAAGGGATGTGTGGAATATTCCCGGTGTATAAACTTTGAGTGAGAATGGAATTGCCCCGGACATTATATGGATGTTTGGGGCATTTCATTAATTAAAATGGTGGGGAGCATGATCGTTTATGTGAAAAGGTGGTTGGTCAATGATCATTTTTGCATGATGTCAAGGGTGATTATTGACGAAACACGTTTTTTGCCATTAGATGGCATGTTAACTTGTGAATGATACCAACAAATAAGAGCCTGGAGGATACTATGGCAGATGTAGAGACGACAAACCAGAGTTTATTGGTGGTTGGAGGTGGTATCAGCGGGATCACGGCGGCCCTTGAGGCTGCGGAGGCCGGTTATCAAGTGGTCCTGGTGGAAAAAAAACCGTACTTGGGCGGGCGGGTAACACAATTGTACCAATATTTTCCCAAGCTTTGTCCCCCGAACTGCGGTCTGGAAATCAATTTTCGCAGGATGAAACTGAATCCTAAAATACGGTTTTTTACCATGGCCGAGGTTATTAAAATCTCCGGACAGGA
>CAZQAA010000065.1:0-2657 GCA_964591255.1 uncultured Desulfobacterales bacterium
GCGGAAGAACATGTCTTGGGATTTAGCCATACAGATATTGGAAAATTGTTGGCCGAGAGATGGAACATCCCTGCCAAACTGATAAATGTGATAGCCTGCCATCATGAACCTGGTCTGGCTGGCAGATTTTTGGTAGAGACAGCGGTCGTCCACCTGTCCGATATTTTGTGTCGGGCCATGGCCATGGGTTCCGGTGTTGGCAGAAAAATTCCTCCACTCGATAAGCAGGCGTGGGAGGTTCTGGAATTGGATGTGAGCACTATTGAACCTATAATGGAGGAGATAGACAGGGAGTTCGATGATGTAGGTCTATTCGCCACCTAATCGCCTCTTGTCCCGTTTTCACTATCAAGATTTTTATCCCCTTACCGATAAATTAATAAATTAACTATATTTTGCAGAACATAATTCTATATTTATTAATCCTTGTTGTAATAGCACCACAGGAATAGATATGGGCATGAACAGTTATGCCACTGGATTGATGTGAAATGTCTGTGGAATTGACAGAGGGGCAATATAATGTGCTTCGAGATCTCATATACAGAGAGTGTGGCATAAATCTGGGCATTTCCAAGCTGGCGTTACTCAAGGCCAGACTTTCCAAACGGATGAGATCCCTCGGGATAGAATCGATAACAGCCTACATGGATTTGATAAAACGTGACGGCAATGAATTGATTAATTTTATAGATGCTGTTTCCACAAATCACACCTTTTTTTTCAGAGAGAATCGGCATTGTGAGTTTTTGATAAAAAAGCTGGATAATTATCATTACTTGAAAATATGGAGTGCTGCCTCATCCAGCGGGGAAGAACCTTTTTCCATAGCATTTCAACTGTTGGAGAGGGGATTTAGGTTTGAGATATTTGCTTCTGATATATCCATTTCCATGCTCAGTACTGCAAAAAGGGCTATTTATCATAAAGGTAAATTGAGGCTTGTACCGAAAGAAATCATAAGGAAATATTGCCTGAGAGGCATTAACGAGAATGAAGATTATGTAAAGATAAAGGACGAAGTCCGCACCCATATAAGGTTTGCAAGGCATAATCTCATAAGTGATCCTCCACCGGGATTATACGATATAATATTTTGCCGCAATGTTATGATCTATTTTGATGATGCAACAAAGCAGAATGTGGTGGCCAAATTATATAAATGTCTTAGGGATGGCGGCTACTTTATTATAGGTGCTTCAGAGGGCCTTGTGGGACTGAAACACCGTTTCAAGTATGTTGAACCGAGCATTTATAGAAAATGAGCAATATTACATAGCGCTTAAAAACAAATTGTAATCCTAGTGCCATGCCATGGCTATTGGGCTGTTTTAAATATCCAAGGTTTGGCAGGAAAAGAGAGGGTAGAGAAAATGGGACAAAGATCTCAGCGAAAAAAAGGCCCTGCCAACAAGATGAAGCCAATGCAGGGACCTGTTGGTAAGGAGTTAGTGGTGAGCATAGGAGAGAGAGAACTGAAACTCTTTATTGATAATCTGATGACCTTTACGGGCAAGATTGATCCGGATGGAAATCTTGTGATGATAAACCGCAGTGCTATTGAGGCGGCAGGTGTTTCATACGAAGATGTCCTTAATATGCATTTTGCGGATACATACTGGTGGTCATATGATCCAGCGGTGAAGCGACGTATACGAGAATTGGTTGACAGGTCCTTGGAGGGAGAAATTCTGATTTCCGAGGAAAAAATACGGGGATCTGAAAATCTTATCCTTATACAGTTCAGTCTCAGACCTGTATTTGATAATAAAGGGGCAGTTGAATATGTGATTGCTGAAGGACGCGATCTTTCTGCCATCAAAGAGGCGGAAAGAAAGGCAGACCTTTTTCGCAATGTTATAGAGTCCTTGTCTGATTTTGCTGCAACTACTGATATGGAAGGAAGAATTGGTTTCGTGAACAGTAAGGCATTGAATGGGCTGGGCTTTACCGAGAAAGAGGTGGTGGGGCGTCTGTTCTGGGAATGTCCCTGGTTTGCCCGATCGCCTGAGGAGATTATAGGAAGGATTGAAAAGTGTATAAAAAAGGCCATAAACGGGCTCAGAGAGCGCATAGAAACAGATATTTTCACAAATAATGGTAAAAAACTCTATGTCTACTATTCCTTTAGCCCCCTGCTCGATGAAAATAGTCGCGTTACAGGGGTTGTGGTTGAGGGAGGGGATATTACCGAACTGAAAAATGCGGAGGAGGACCTGCGTAATGCCAAGGAAGATGCCGAGGAACTTAACAAACAGCTTGAGCAGGCTATCGAAAGGGCGAATCAGCAAGCGATGGAGGCCCAGATGGCCACTCTTGCCAAAAGTCAGTTCTTGGCCAATATGAGTCATGAGATACGTACACCCATGAATGGAATAATCGGTTTTACCGATATGCTGTTGGATAGCGATCTTAACGAGGAGCAAATAGACTATGCAAAGACGGTAAAACGTAGTGCGGAGGCACTGCTCTCTTTGATCAACGATATCCTTGATTTTTCCAAGATAGAGGCCGGAGAACTGGATATAGAGGAGATTGATTTTGACCTGGAACTCCTTGCTTATGATGTCTGTGACCTGATCCGACCAAAAATAGGGTTAAAACCTGTTGAGCTTCTATGTCATATTGATGATAATCTCCCGTCGTATGTGAAGGGG
>CAZQAA010000066.1:0-5534 GCA_964591255.1 uncultured Desulfobacterales bacterium
AGCAATATATATACAGGCCAATGGCAGTGGGACATGGAATTTCGGTGGAACATGGTCCTTTTATAATAACATTATTGTGGACACAAAAGGGAGACCCTTTGAGGACCCAATATATGCTGATGTCCCTGATACTCATGGAAATAACCTTTTCTATTCTACTGTCGGCGGTGTGGCAGTCCCTCCCTGGGCTATATCGCCTATAACAGAAAATCCTTTATTTGTAAATTGTACTACTAATTTTAATCTTCAGTCTAATAGCCCTGCAAAGGATGCAGGGGCCTCAGTAGTGAGTTCAATAGTTAAAAAGGATATTATCGGAATTTCCAGGCCCCAAGGGGGTGGATATGACATAGGTGCTTATGAATATGATGAAGGAGGCGAACCTCCGCCACCTCCGCCGGAAGATAACGAAGATCCTACTATAGCTATTATAAGTCCGACCACAGCGTCTGAATATGAGGTCTCAGTTAGTACGATAAGTATATCTGGCACAGCGTCGGACAATGTGGAGGTCCAGGGTGTTTCCTGGAAACAGAACGGAGGAGCCACACAGGATGCAACAGGGACAACCAACTGGTCAATACCCTCTGTTATGCTTGTCGAGGGTGCAAATACCATAGTTGTGACCGCAACGGACACATCAGGGAACACAGCCGATGATACCATAGTTATAACCTATACAAAGCCGGAAGGAACATATACAAAGACGTTCGGCAATGTTCCTGACAGCGATTATCCTGGTACAGTACAAGATACTTATAATAATACCAATCCTTCAAATCAGAACTATTCAAGTAGTACAGCCAGTATAAATACATATACCTGGCCTGCCCAGACATCTGCAAATACAATTATTTTAAAATGGGATCTCAGTTCCATTCCCAGTAATGCCATAATTACAGATGCCAAATTATATCTCTATCAGTCTGAATCAGGTGGTGACAGCGATTATGTAATAAGTGTGCATAAAATAATGAATCATAACCCTCAAGTTTCTGCATGCACTTGGGATACCTTCGATGGGGTACATTCATGGACAGGCGGAAGTACCGGCGGGCTCCAGGATATTGCCGCTCCGGAAGATATAAAACAGGTCAGCCTGACAAACAATGAATACAAGGTATGGTCTGTTACCGGCATGGTTCAGCAATGGGTATCAAATCCGGCTATAAATTTTGGCATGTTGCTTTCCTCTGATCAGACCGAAAACAAGGCAAGCGTGAGTTCTCACAGGTATTTTATTCCCACTGAAAATGCCGATACTAATAAACGGCCCAAATTGGTCGTGTCTTATACAACTTCGTCCGGCGGGGCACCTCCAGGACCTCCAACATTAGAGATTGTGACAGAATAAGCATTTTATTCTCTGTCGGTTTTTTTGCCCAGGAGTGGCCATTCAGGCCCTTCTGGGCATTTTTTTGTGTTGCCTTTCCTGTTTGTGATAGGGAATATTGGTCAAAGTGATAGGGAATATTGGTCAACAAAATACGCAAGAGTGACATGGGATATGGTCAGAGTGACATGATTATCATAAGTGAGGACGAAAACAGTGAGGGTTATACGGGTATTCAGGATCCGAAAATGTCGAGATCTTCTGACGCTATCATATCTTCGATTCTGATTACCATCCTGTCTAATATCCCATGATTAAGTTCAAATCCGTTTTGCACTATGAAATCAAATGCCTTTGACTCTGTAAAACTGTGCAGATCCATTTTGTTTTCTGCCGGAAGGCAGGGATATCCAACAATTTTAGTCAGGATATTAGAAAGGTATACAATTATGGAGCCTTCTGTGTGTGATCTGTCGTGCCAGGGGGCATGATGATAAAAAACATTCATAATCACTTTTTCCGGGAAGTTCCATTTTTTTAGCAATTCGGCCGCAATCTGGTAGTGGGTTATTCCTAATATCTCTTTTTCCGCCTTGCTGAAACTGTTATGCGTGGAGTGCACCTGATGGAGTATCATCAAAAACTCTTTATGAAAATAGGCGTCAAAAATCACCTTTCCAATATCATGGATCAGCCCGGTAAGAAAGATGGTGCCATCCTCCTTTATTTTAAAGTGCCGTCCAAGATATCTGGAAATCTGGCTGCAGATTACGGAATGACGCCAGAATGTCCTCCTGTCAAATTCCTTCCCAAGGTTCTCTGAGAAAAAATGGTGTATGGAGAAGGCCAGAAGTATGTCTTTTATCTCTTTTGTCCCTAATAACATCAGTGCATGGTCTATGGTGCTTACCTTGCACAGTGTGCCATAAAAGGCGGAGTTTGCAATCTTGATGATCTTTACTGCCAGGGCCTGATCCCTTTCTATAAGGGCTGCAAGCTCCTTTATCTGGATATCCTCATTGTTGAGCATGGCCATGATTTGTGCAGACACCATGGGAAGGGTGGGCACTTCATTTATCTTTTTTATGATACGCTGAATATTGTTGCTTTCCATGGGCTACACAGTGTCTCCATTCTTTGTGAGCCCTTTTTTCTTTAAAAAGGCCTCAATGTCCAAAATAATCGGTTTGTGATTGATCCCTTTGGGATCTGATTCCTCTTTTTCTCCTGTCCGGCTGTATAGCCCTCCCCCCATTTCTTTGACAGCATCTTTTAATTCTCTTATTTCCATACCAAGTGCCTTGAGATTCTGATTCAATGTTTCTAAGGAAGGGATATAAGATTCATGTCTGCTGCTGACTGTTTCTTTTTTAACAGTTTCTTTTTTGACAGGAGTTTCTTCATATGCCTGCTCATGTTCCGGTTTTTTCTGATCTGCATTTTTTTCTTTATGTTCCTGGTTATATTTTTTCGTGTCATCTCTTTTTTTATCTTCCTTGTTAGCACCGGGTATTTGCAGGGGGCTGTTCATCAGCCTGAGGCATCTTTTCCAGAAACCGGCCATTCCCTTGGATTCCAGGGTGTCCACTGGTGTGTTATTTATAATACGATCTCCGATTGCACAGATACACCTGGAAGCCTTTGAAGTTGGATATTCAAGGAGAAACGGCCTTTGCTCCTTAACGGCTTCCACCACGTTTTTGTCCTGATAAATAAGCCCAAGCGCCTTAATGTTCATGCCGAGGAACTTTTTTACTGCTGAATGGAATTTTTTATATACCAGATTGGCCGTATTATTGCTGTTACACTGATTGACAATGATTTTCACTTCTCCTTTAAACCCATTAAGTAACAACACTTTCAATAAGGTAAAGGAATCGGTTAAGGAAGTCGGCTCTGGTGTTATGACAATTATCACCTCGGGAGATGACAGGCATAGGGTTATAACATTTTTTGATATACCGGCAGCGGTATCAAAAACAGTGAAATCATATCCTTCCATCTCAGATAGAGATCGAACCAGTGTCTCCACTTGTGAATCTTGAAGATTGGCCATCTCCTCGAGGCCGGAGCTGCCCGGCAGTACATGTACTCCATTAAAGGTTGGTATGATAATGTCATTTAGTTTCATTCCCTTCAGGATAACATCTCTTAAGTCATATTCAGGCTGCAATCCCAGGAGGATATTTATGTTTGCCAGTCCGAAATCTGCATCAAACAGACAGGTCCTGTATCCTTTTCGGGATAGGTGCAGGCTTAGATTGAGGCCTATATTGGTCTTTCCGACTCCACCTTTTCCGCTGGTTATGGCCAGTGTCCGGTTCATTCGCTACCCTGTCCTCTGTCTTTTATATTTTATATATAGAATGATTTTGTTGTCGCCCTGGTCCAAAAAATGAAATACCCCTTTAATATGGAAGGGCAGATATCTCCACCCTTCTATTCCGAATCTCTATATCAAAGGCAACGCGGCTGCATCCGTATTTTCTGCAAATATCGTTGAAGCTTTCAGTAATAAACTCCCTGAATTCATTATAGGAAATGTTTGTGCTTTGCCCATTTGACTTGGTGGCAACGGAAGTGTGTTTTTTATACATATCTTTGATAATTTCATGATCCTTTAAGGGGTCTGATAGAATAAGTCCCTTCCCTTTATATTTATCTTTGTATTGCAGTTTTTCTTCATGCTCATAGGATTTTGTAAGCACCTTATTATGTTGCGTACGGAATCGTTCTATCATTTCGTTAGGTATTACCCTCCTTATTTCAGATAAGGTGGTATCCCTGAGTTTAAGAAGCGCGTCATCAAGCATGGTTTTCATACCGAATTCCATTGCCAGCCTTTTCAATCCGTCCGCGTCTGCCTTGTTTGCAATAGCCTTAGAGATATCCTTGTCGACCATAAAAACTTCTGATAGTAAGGTACGGCCCTTGTAACCCGTAAACCCACACGATTCGCACCCATCGCCCTTGTAAAATTTCAGGTGTGCAGGATATTCTTCAAAAAACAGACTCCATTCCTCTTCATCGGGTACGTGTTCTTTCATGCATACGGGGCAAATTTTTCTAACAAGTCTTTGTGCCAGGACACACGAAAGTGATGAGATGATCTGTGTCGGATCTATTCCCAGGTCAAACAATCTTGAGACCGAGCTTATTGAATCATTTGTATGAAGCGTACTCAATACCAGATGCCCTGTCTGGGCAGCATCAAAACTGATTTTGGCAGTTTCTTCGTCCCGGATTTCCCCTACCAGTATTACATCGGGATCAAGCCTGAGAAAAGAACGAAGGAGCCTGGCAAATGTAAGACCTATTTTTGGATGAATCTGGGTCTGCATTATACCTGGAAAACTGTACTCAATGGGATCTTCCGCAGTTATAATTTTGAGGGAGGGATTGTAGACATACTTTAATGCTCCATACAAAGTAGTAGATTTACCGCTTCCAGTAGGACCAGTCACCAGTATTATGCCTGCGGAGCTTCCCAGGCATCTCTTGAATGGCTTGAGGACGTGGGGTGAATGATCAAGACCTTCCAGATCGACATCTCCAGAGCCGGAGTCCAGGATTCTTATTACAATATTCTCGCCAGTTATCCCCTTGCAGGTGGCGACCCTGAAATCAAGATCAGTCCTGCGGCCTTTGGTTTTGTCATAATAGTTAATGCGAAACACACCGTCCTGAGGCAGACGTTTTTCGGCTATGTCAAGATTGGATATTATTTTTATGCGTGAAATAATGGAGCCTATCTTCTCCTGGAGCTTCTCCTTCAGCCATCTAATATTAATATCATTAAGGACTCCGTCGATTCTGTATCTTAGCTTAACTCCTTCACGGTCCTGTTCAATATGGACATCACTGGCTCTGTTGCTTATTGCATAGCTTATAATGAAGTTTACAATCTCTTCCGCCTCGATATCCCGGCCATTATCATATGTTGGAGCCTGCTTGTTCTCCAGTTCCATATCTTCATCAAGTTTCGCCTGTATAAAATCTATGTTGCAGGACGGAGCGACTGTTTCTTTGTCAGAAGTACTTGCTGATGTAACCAATCCGAGCTGTTCGCTGTATAGGATTTCAAACAGTTCGTTGAATTTTTCCGGAGTTATTAAGATACATGAGATCTTGAGGTGTCTATATACTGTGGCCAGCTCATATGCCGCAAGCAGACTTTCAGGTCTTATAACTGCCAGGATAA
>CAZQAA010000067.1:0-3478 GCA_964591255.1 uncultured Desulfobacterales bacterium
ATCGGGACGCTGGCCGCCAAACCCAGTTCTCTCACAGTGGGTATTGACCATAAGCTCCGGAGAGAACTGAGTAATATTAAAAAGAAAATCGCGGAAGAAACACAAAAGAAGACGGAACTGGAAGACCTTATTCCACCCCTGAGGGAACGTTCCGACAAATTGAACACGGAACTGGGAGAAATTGCGGTTGAACAAGATAAATATATGGTGCAGCAGAGGGAAATTGAGGAAAGGCTGAAGGATCCCCATAGCCAACTCGATGACGATACAAAGGAAAAGCAGGCGAAGGTTATACATGCATTGATGTTGAAAAGAAATGAGATCGATGACAAGGTAGCGGAACTTCTGAATGAAGACGAAGAGATCGATCAAAAAATTTCAGGACTCGAGAAGGAAATAAATGGTCTGAAATCGAAAATCGAAAGCCTGAAAGACGAGATTGACATTATGATCGAATCTTCGAAACTTGACAAGGGTATCCCGGTCATCAAAGTATTCGGTGAGATATTCCCAAAGACTTCCATCACTGCTCCCCATTGTAATGGCACCATACAGAAAACCATACAACGAGCCTATATAACAGAGGCGGACAAGTCTGGCCCTAACGAACCAAGCAGGTGGCATATTACCGTATCAAAAGTATAATTACAGTTTCGGCAACTATGCTGATTTACTATTTTACCCGGGAAATGAAAAAACCTGCCGCCGAACTCTCAATTTGGCATCCTTACTTAGGTGATATCCGTTGGCTTGAATATCATTCTTCCTAATATAAAGTGAGTTTCTTTATCATGTGAACGAAGGACCTTCCTAGAGGCCCTAATCTCAAAAAATGATCCCATTTGTCTGAAAAAATCCACGCTCGTTTTCCTTATTCCCTCACACAAAATTATTTCCCCATCCGGTCTTAAATAGTTTCTGAACAGGCGCAACAAAGGCTGATAATCCCGTTCATTATAGACCACTTCCGACCCAATAATATAATCGAAGACCCCCTTCAGGTCAGGATTGTTCCAATCCAATTTCACGACTTTCAAGCGTGAATAACCGGAAATCAGATTCTTCTCCGCATTGGCACGGGCAAAATTCATCGCATCCTCATTGTATTCCGTCATAGTAACATCATGCCCAAAAGAGGAGGCGATAATACCCACAACACCCAATCCCGCACCAATCTCAAGGATACGTTTTTCATTGTGTGTCTTTCTTCTTGCCAAGTGATCAGCCAAGACCATTGATGCCTCCCATACTTTGGCCCATAGGGGAAAACCCTGAAACACGTCTCCAGCATCTATGAATCTGTCAATTGACTTGGGCACAAAAAATACAAAACTACGATCTCCGACCTTAACGTTGACCGTGTCAGTCTCATACTCCCTCAAAAATTTTTCGGTCGAGAACATATCCATGCTCCTTTTTGTTGAACTACCACCAGATTAGTAGGTTTATCTCTTTCTTGTAAAAAAATTACTGCCATCTTATACACAAAAACGTCACATTATCATACTGCTCATGTCAAAAATATGGCACATCTTATGCTGATAAGAGGCAACTATTGTCCAAGACCTCGACTAATAAGAATATACCGTTTTGGCATCTTTATTGCTAACAGTTTTCTTTAAATATTTGAAGAGACTTTACGATAAATATTTCTCCAACAAAAAATCTGATATTGTCATGTCATATAACTTACCATGGGAACTGGAACAAGGAGTATAAATAATGCCAAAATACAGAAATATCCAAATAGGTGCCAAATTTGCCATTTCCATGACGATAATGATTTTAGCGGCATTTTTTTCCATATTTGGAATGACAGAAATTGCCAAGACCACCCATCTCCAGAAAATTGAAAGAGACCACATAGAACTGGCTACCTTACTTGAATCCAGATGCAAGGAATATATTGATCTTTTGAAAAACGGTACACCGATGGCCTTGTCCCAAGCCGAAAAAACATTGGATGCCAAATCTGGCTCAATAGACGAAATGGGAATAAAGCAGTTATTGTATAAGTGCATAGAAAAACCTGTTGCCGTCTTTGAAGATACCAATTTTCTGGAGAAGGCACTATTTAAATGGTTCGGATTTGCTACTGCCTTTGATTGCGCATCAAAGGCGATCAATGACTGTAACAAATTCAAGGAGATACTGGAAAATGGTCCGAGAAACAACATAGGGAACCAGAAGAAATATATTGAACAGGTCCTTCATTATGCCAAAGAAATAAAAGAGAACGGCCGGAAATTCGCACCAATTATTCACAAGGCAAGCCTCTTTGTCCGCAACCTGATGATCCCATCTTCAGTAATACTACTGGCATTTGCCCTTTTCACCATGTTCGTACTTGCCAGAGGAATCATATGGCCTTTAAGAAATGCAACAGCCCTTGCACAGGCGGTAGCGGATGGGGATCTCACGCAGAAAATAGAGATGGACAGGACAGACGAGATAGGACTCATGATACATGCGTTAAATCAGATTTGCGATAAGATGGGCAAAAGTCTAACGCAGGCATCCTCCACCTCCAGGGTGGTTGCCGATGGGGCATCCAACCAGGCATCCTCCATAGAGCGCACCACGGCATCCCTCGAAAATATATCCTCCATGGTCAAAAAAAATGCAGACAGGGCCCGACAGGCCGACACTCTGATGGAGGAGGCCAATTCGGTCGTTAAGCGGGCCAGCGGTTTTATGGAAGAACTCACATCCTCCATGGAAGAAATCTCAAAAGCAAGCAAGGAAACATCAAAAATCATAAAGACCATAGATGAAATAGCCTTCCAGACAAACCTATTGGCATTAAATGCCGCTGTTGAGGCGGCCAGGGCCGGCGAGGCCGGAACCGGTTTTGCCGTAGTTGCTGACGAGGTCCGCAATCTGGCAATGAGGTCTGCCAAAGCCGCCAGAAATACGACAGATATGATTGACGGAACGGTCAAAAAAATTGAGACAGGCGCCGGTATTGTTTCCTCAACCAATGAGACCTTTTCGGAAATGGCAGAAAGCGCCACCAAGGTAGCCCATATCATTTCTGAAATGTCAACGGCATCTTTGGAGCAATCCCAGGGGATTGAACACCTGAATAGTGCCATGGCCGAAATAGACAAGGTGGTCCAACAAAATGCTGCCAGTGCCGAGGAATTGGCATCCATAATGGCCACTTTCAGAGTCAGGAAAACAACTATGACCCCACAAACTGGGACAGCTAAGGAGGAATAGTTCAGGGACTTTTATAAAAATAAAAAATGATCTCAACAGACAGATGGGAGGAAAAAATGGCGGAGGCAGCAGAGGTATTAGGACAAAAAGACAAAGAAAATGACAGCAGGAGCGGCAAGTATCTCACATTCACCCTGGCAGACGAAGAATACGGCATAGGCATATTGAAAATAAAGGAGATAATCGGGGTAATGCCCATCACTCCGGTGCCCCAGACAGCAAATTTTGTCAAGGGGGTAATAAACCTCAGGGGCAG
>CAZQAA010000068.1:0-15275 GCA_964591255.1 uncultured Desulfobacterales bacterium
CCTGGCAGGATTTCCGAAACAGGGCTGTAGTAAGGTTAATATCGGATATGGCAACAAAAATCTATGTTTCTGATAACAAGAGGGCAATGTTTGTATGTCAGGAATGCGGCAATGCCAAAAAGATAGATTTATCAAAAAACAAAGGCGGCTATAAGATCTATAAGGCAAAATACAAATGCCATTGCGGCCACTCCTATCCTGTTCTCATTGAAAAAAGACGATATTACAGAAAAAGGACAAGCCTGCAGGGAATGTATACCCACATTGTTACAAATTCTTATGAAAAAATCAGTAAAGGAGTGGTTACTATAACTGACATATCCCGTTCCGGTGTAAGGATAAGATTCAATACAAAGCACAACCTGAAAGTGGGGGATAATCTGTTAATCGATTTTGAACTTGATAATATCAGCAGAACCAAAATTTCAAAAGAGGTTACCATAAGGTATATCGACGGACTGAAAATCGGCGCCCAGTTCTGCAAAATATATCCCCCGGATGCAGGAGACAAGGCCATTGGTTTCTATATGTTGAAATAAGATATAAAAAAAGGCATTATCCCTGTTTTCTGCCAGCCAAACAGGCCATGGATGACACCACTGCAAGACCTGCTACCATCAGACACACTGCAGCCGTAACCTCTGAGGTCCAAAGGGGAGGAAATATATTTGCCTGGACTATGGGTATAACACTCCCGCCTGAATCCATTACAGACCTTAGTGTCTCTTTCCAGGGCCACACCTTTCTCAATGACCCCAGCATCAAACCTGTAAGCAGGGCCACGATCAGGTCATGCTTTTCCCGGAAAAGCCAGCTCAACACCCGCGCAAAGCCTGCAAGTCCTGCACAGGCCCCGAGGGCCATCACCAGGAGGACAACAAAGTCTCTCTGGTTTACGGCATTCAATACATACTGATACTTGCCAAGGAGCACCAGGATAAATGACCCGGATATTCCGGGCAAAATCATGGCACATATGGCTATGGCACCGCTCAAAAAGATAAACCAAAGGTCGTTCGGGGTTGAGACAGGCACCAGCCCGACAAGTATGTATGCCCCCAGAATACCCGCTATCAAAGATGACCACGAAGATATGTTCCATCTCTTGACCTGGCGGCTCACGGTAACAATCGATCCCAAAATCAGGCCGAAAAAGAATGACCAGATCATAACCGGCCTGTTTATCAGGAGCCAGTCAAGCAATCTGGCAAGGGAAAACACGGCTGTCAGTATACCCAGGATCACTGCAGAAAGAAATTTCCAGCGGGTGTATTCCAAAAAAGATCGTATCTTAAGGGTCAGGGCCAGCCTGAGCGAGTAAAGATCAAAAGACCTGATGGCACCTATCAGTTCTTCATATATACCCAATATGAAGGCCATTGTACCGCCCGAAACACCAGGAACCACGTCAGAGGCACCCATACAAAAACCTTTTGCCCACAAAACCATGTAGCTACCCAGACTGTCCGAAGGCGTTTGTCCTTCCTTATCTTCTGATGGCATGGTCAAAATTTTACCTTTGGAACCTCCTGTCTCTCCTTTGGGACATCAAAAAATGCGGCCTTCTCGAAACCGAACATGCGGGCAATTATGTTGGTGGGAAAAGTGCGTATCTTGGTATTATATACCCTCACCATCTCATTAAACCTGCGGCGTTCAACTGCAATACGATTCTCCGTGCCGGCAAGTTCATCCTGCAGTCGAATAAAATTTGCATTTGCCTTCAGGTCGGGATAGCGCTCCACGACCAGTAACAACCGGGAAAGCGCACTGGAAAGCTGATTATTTGCCTGGATCTTCTCATTGATATTTCTGGCGCCTGCCACCCTGGCACGGGCCTCGGTCACCTTCACAAGGACATCCTTTTCATGCGCAGCGTATCCCTTCACCGTTTCCACATAATTCGGGATAAGATCATAGCGTCGCTGCAACTGGTTTTCCACCTGCGCCCATGCTGCCTTGACGCCTTCATCCAGCGCCACAAGACTGTTATATGTCCCTTTAACGTACATGTAGGGAATTATGACAATCAGCACCAATATTATGACAACAGTCAGCACATTCTTTTTTGTCCTTGCCATGTCAGCCTCCTAGTTCATCTACCAGTTTTGATAACTTCCTCACTTCATGGAGATAGTTCTCAAACAATCCCACGAGTTGCGAGTCATCTGCCTTGACCGCGCCATCCTTGATATTGAGAAGCCTTTGGAATACGCCGCCATCCAGACCGAATTCACGGGCAGTCGCCTCGAGAATCTCATGTTTCTTCCCGGGCAACACCTCTTCTCCCTTGAGATAAAGCAACCCCCTGAAAATGGCGATAAAGGCCTCGACAGACTGCCCGATAATCAGCTTAAGTGCCTTGGCCTTTCCAGCACTTTCAAGAAATGCCTCCCTGAGCAGGAGAAGTTTTCCCTTTATTTCGCGTTCGCATTGGAGTCTCAGAAACTCATGGCTGAACGTGAGGTCTTTCAAGACATCCTTACCAAAAACCAGTCTGTAATTTTCCTTAAAATTAATATATTCTATGGGAAAAACATCCAGGGATGTCCTGATGTAATCCTCGGTCAAAAAAAGGGGTGTGGCCACATTTTTTTTCCGCCATTTTCTGACGGCAGCAAAAGCCTCGCCAAGTCGCTCAATGCCGTTTTCAGAAAGGATGATCATGAAGTTTATATCTGACTTTCCCGGCCTGTAATCCTGGCCTGCGGCACTGCCATAGAGGGTTATGCCCACCATATCGTCACCGAAAATCTTCTTGTAATCGGCAACAATCTCTTGGAATATTTCTTCAGGTTTTTCAACATGTTTACCCATATGATTCTCCTTTACAGGCCTAAAAGCTTCCGCCTGCACCGCCGCCGCCGCTCATGCCGCCGCCAAAACCGCTGAAACCGCCCCCGAATCCTCCGAAACCGCCCCCAAATCCTCCGCCGTACCTGCTTCCTCCCATTCCCCCGCCAAGCAGGAAGGGAAGGAAAAGCAGCAGCCCCCCTCTTCTCCCTCTTGAAGCAAACATGAAAAAGAGAATAATCAAAAGAAGGGGAAAAAAAGAAAGTTTATTAGACCCTTTTTTAGAGGTCTTTGTCATAATCCGGCCGGTCAACTCTACTCCGGCATCTTTGGCAATAATACCGGAAATGGCAACAACCCCTCGTAACAGGCCCTCACCAAAACGGTCCTGTTTCAGATAGGGGATAATATACTGGTCCCTGATCTGGCCCACCAGGCCGTCAGGGAGGATCCCCTCAACTCCATAACCGGTCTCGATACGCATCTTTCTCTCTTTTACCGTAACAAAGATCAGAACCCCCTTGTCTTCCCCCTTCTTTCCGATCCCCCATGCGCTGTACAGACGGTTGGCATATTCGTTATATTCCGCGTCCCCTATATCCGGCATGGTGACAACTACAAGAGTGGTCCCGGTTTTTTGGAGCAATTCCCTCGCAATCAGCGAAATCTTGCGCTCATATGCCTTGGGAATCACACCGGCAAAATCATTGACAAGCCCTTTTGGCCTCGGAATAGAGGCATTATCACCCACGGCTGCTATGGCCTGCGTCAAAAAAAGCGGCGCCAATGCAAAAAGAAAGAGAAAAACATGGGCCTTTGTCTTGGCTTGAATCATTTAATATATCACCTCATAATCCCAAGACAGACAGCCAGCAGTCCCAAGGCCCAGCAGTAGGGGGAAAAGAAAAAGAGCTTTCCCTTTCTTACCATATTCATCAGTATCCTCAGGGCCATTAATCCTATTAAGGCGGATGAAACAAACCCCGCCAAGAGCGGCAGAAGGACTGTCCATGTCAATTTTTCCGAATACAGCTGCAGAAGCATAGCTGCTATGATTGCAGGGATAGAAAGGATAAAAGAAAACCGGGCAGAGAGATCCCTGCTAAGGCCACACAGCAATCCGCATATAATAGTTATCCCCGACCTGGATATGCCAGGGATGATGGCAATACCCTGGGCCGTACCCACACATATGGCGGAAAAGAGCGTAACCATATCTGTGTTTTTTTCACTTTCACCTATATATCTGCTGATCAGAAGAAAAGAGCCTGTAAATATCAAGGCAATGCCTGTCATGGTCACGGAAGCGAACAGGCCTTCCAGCTGCGAACGAAACATGATGCCTATAAGGCCGGTGGGAATAGTGCCGATCAAGACCATCATCATAAGGTGTGCCGCAGGCCGGCTTTTAATATCTTTCAATCCTGCCTCTCCCCTGAAGATACCCGTTACAAACTCGGATGCCTCCTGAAACATATTTAACAAATCTGCACGAAAATAGATACATACCGAAAGGAGGGTGCCGAGGTGCAAAGCCACATCAAAGAGGAGTTCCGGCCTGTCATAACCGAGCAGATTCTGCAAAATAGCCAGATGACCCGAGCTGCTTACAGGCAAAAACTCCGTCAGGCCCTGAATAATCCCCAGAAAAACAGCATCAAGATGCCTTATTCCTTCGTACACTCTCCCTCCTGTTCAAGATATGAGAGTGCCGTCAAAGGTCTTGCCATTAAGTAGCCTCTCAAGGTTGTCTATCCTGTTTCCCACAATTATCACTCTCAGACCCAATTCTTCTGCCTCCCTGGATGCTACGGGATCAAAGGGCATGTTCAGCCCCGGTTCCCAGTCATATCCCACAAGCATTCTGAATTCGGGCCATGTTATCCTTGTAAACCTTTCCGCCCCGGGATTTTTTTTTGGATCAGCACTGTACACATAGTCTATATTTGACATATTAATGACTTCAGAGGCCCCAAACCGCCTGGCCAGTTGTACAGCGCGGAGATCAGTGGAACTCCCCGGCTCGAAACCGGCACCGATGATGACCCTGCTGTCGTCTTTAATATCTTCCCCGGGATCGTGAATTACCTTTTCATATGCCTCTTTTCCAAAGACGGCCCTGACCAACTCCGCATTCAGTCTGGTTGCCCTGATACCGATCCAGTCAAGGGTATCCTTTGAAACCTCGCCGGCCTTCCTGGCGGCATCCTGATAGGTGCGGCACACCCTTCCCCCACCACAAATTATAATAAATCTCTTGTGAGAGAGACCTAAAACAATATCCCTGAATCTGGTCAAAAAAGCCAGATCTATCTCCCGGGGAACGATTATTGATCCCCCTAATGACAAAACAACCGTTTCCAGTTCCATGATCATTCTCCAGATGACTCGTCTAAAGACCCAAAGGTGGGCAACTCCTCTTCCGGAACATCATCCAGCCTCTGATTTTGGCTGTCCTTTTCAGACAGAAGCGGGTTTTCAACAGGCCACGTAATATTTATTGTCGGATCCGACCACAGGATCCCGTATTCATCTCCCGGGACATACAGATCAGTACATTTATAGATCACATCGGCCTGTTCGCTTGTAACACAGAATCCATGTGCAAAACCCTCGGGCACAAAAATCTGGCGTCTGTTTTCGGCAGAGAGAATGGTCCCCACCCACTTGCCGAATGTGGGAGAACCGCGCCGGATGTCCACGGCAACATCAAAGATTTCACCTCTTATCACATAGACCAGCTTTCCCTGGGGATTGTGAAGCTGGTAGTGGAGCCCTCTCAGGACACCCCGGCGGGAATGGGAATGATTATCCTGTACGAATACCCGGTCTATTCCGATCTCCTTATATTTCCGGAGATGATAGGTCTCCATGAAAAACCCCCTGCTATCCTCAAAAACCCGGGGCTCCACAAACAATACACCTGAAAGAGACGTCTTAATAGATTTCACCGACATCATTTTCCTCTCTTTCTTCGGAAAGAATATCCATAAGATAGCTGCCATAGTCATTTTTCAGGGTATCCTGGGCAAGTTTTTCAAGCTGTTCCCCGTCTATATAACCAAGACGGAATGCAATCTCCTCGATGCATGCAATCTTGAGCCCCTGCCGCTCCTGGATGGCCCTTACAAAATTGGTTGCCTGCTGGAGTGATTCATGAGTGCCTGTATCCAGCCATGCAAAACCTCTTCCCAGGAGTTCCACCCGAAGGCGTCCCCGGCGCAGGTACTCCAGATTGACATCAGTTATTTCCAGTTCGCCACGAGCCGAGGGCTTAAGATCTTCAGATATCTTCACCACCTCATTATCATAAAAATAGAGGCCAGGAACGGCATACCTGGAGTTAGGTCTTGCGGGTTTTTCCTCTATTCCGGTCACGTTCCCGTGCCGGTCAAATTCCACTACCCCGTACCTCTCAGGGTCACGCACGGCATATCCGAATACGATGCCGCCTTTTTCCAATTCAGCGCATCTTTTGAGAACATCGGCCAGACCATGGCCATAAAAAATATTGTCACCAAGCACAAGCGCCACGCTGCTGCTGCCGATAAAATCCCTGCCAATGATAAATGCCTGGGCAAGTCCCTCGGGACGCGGCTGCTCTGCATAGGAAAATGAAAGCCCTAACTGAGACCCATCCCCCAGAAGATCCTTAAACCTTGGCAGGTCCTCCGGAGTAGAGATAATCAGAATATCCCTGATTCCTGACAGCATCAGCACTGAAAGAGGATAATAGATCATCGGCTTGTCATATATGGGGATAAGCTGTTTGCTCACCACCCTTGTAATTGGATAGAGTCTCGTGCCTGAACCCCCCGCCAGAATGATCCCTTTCATCTATTGCCTCCTTATTAATTCATCCGTAATGTTTTTTGATCCAGGATTGATATTCTCCGCTTCTGACCATGTCCACCCATTCCGTGTGTTCAAGGTACCACTCAACAGTCTTCCTGATCCCTGATTCAAAGGACTCCTGGGGAACCCATTCTAACTCTTCTTTTAACTTACTGAAATCAATGGCATATCTTCGATCATGCCCCGGTCTGTCCTTGACGAATGTTATCAACTTCCTTCGGGCCATATTGTCCTTTGTTCCCCGAATCTCATCTAAGATATCACAAATCACTTCCACGACCCTGATGTTCTCCATCTCGGTGTCGCCCCCGATATTATAGACCTCTCCCCTTTTTCCCTGATTCATTATCTTCCAGATTGCCCTGCAATGGTCCGTCACATAAAGCCAGTCCCTTACATGCCGACCGTCTCCGTAAACCGGAAGGGCTTTGTATTCAAGGGCATTAAGGATTATCAGGGGAATCAATTTTTCAGGGAATTGATAGGGGCCGTAGTTATTGGAACAGTTTGATATGGTAACGGGCAGGCCATAAGTCTTGAAATAGGCCCTCACAAGATGATCTGAGCCCGCCTTTGAGGCGGAGTATGGGCTGTTAGGCCTGTAGGCAGTCTCTTCGGTGAAAAATCCTTCTTTTCCCAGGCTGCCAAAGACCTCGTCAGTGCTCACATGATGAAAGAGGACCAATCTATCCTGGTTTGCTTTTGCAATCTCCAACAGGTTAAAGGTTCCCATGATATTGGTCTTTATAAATGAGTCAGGTTCCACAATGGAGCGATCCACGTGTGACTCCGCAGCAAAGTGACATACGGCATCTATCTTCTGATCACGAAATATATTGGCCACGGTCCTGTAATCACATATATCTGCCTTTACAAACATATACCTGTCAGGAAATTTTTTCTCAATATCAATCAGATTATGCGGATTACCAGCGTAGGTGAGCTTGTCCAGGTTTATTACCCGGCCATGGAAATCCGGCTTACCAAGAAGATAGAGGATGAAGTTCGTCCCGATGAAGCCACATCCCCCTGTAACAAGTATGTTTTCCATTATTCCACCTCATCGTGTCATGTTTGAACAAGTAACTATCAGGTTGTCAGGCCCAAAATGCAGGCACCAGGATTACTGATGCTCATCCCTGAGGAGATCATTAACCGTCTTGACCGGCGCAAAGGTTATGAGGGGGACCTCAACAAAGACCGTGTTCCAGTGTGCCATACCGCCGTTCCATAGCCCCGGCAGTTCCAGCGCCTTAAGTTCCCTTCCGTCTTTTGACTTGTTAGAAATAAATACGGCCTCCGGATCCACATATTTCTCCAGATCAAAAGGCTTTCCATGCAGATCCCTTACCCCGCAGACGATATCTACCGGATTGAAGTGAGTCGAAGAGGCAAGGATATCTTGCTGATCCTCTGATCCAGGGTCCACCTGGGCCTTTTCCACCACCTGAAGAGATAAAGATCCGTCCCTTGCCTCAACCCAGAATGGTCCCCCTCCAGGCTCGCCCACATTTTTTACCATACCACATACCCGGACGGGACGATTCAAAACAGTTATGAGAAAATCCCGCAAGCCCTTTGCTGATGTCAACTCATGTTTCTGTGAAGGGATCACACAAAGAGTGTTCTTGGCAAATTCAAGTACTTCTTTGAGAAATTTTTCATCCCCCGGTCCGGCAAAAAGCCCCTTAAGATAGGAAAATATCCTCTTCTGGATGCGAATGAGACAGCCGCCGAGCACCTTTTTCCAAAAAAAGGTGTGTTCCTTGAGCCTGTCCGGGACCACGTTATCGATATTCTTGATATAGATGATATCACCATTCAAACTGTTCAGGTTCCCTATCAGGGCACCATGGCCCGCCGGCCTGAAAAGGATCGATCCGTCACCAAGCCTGAAAGGCCTGTTATCCATCTCCACCGCTATGGTGTCAGTTGACCTTTCCTGGACAGAAAATCCCACCCCATATTGAACGCCATATTTGTCCTCATATCCTGTTTTGACCCTATCCAGGAGGGCATTAAACCCTTTTCTGTGTTCAGGGGAAACAGTAAA
Organism: uncultured Desulfobacterales bacterium; assembly: GCA_964591255.1. GTDB lineage: Bacteria > Desulfobacterota > DSM-4660 > Desulfatiglandales > Desulfatiglandaceae > CAZQAA01. The sequence continues at coordinate 8,702 of CAZQAA010000068.1, forward strand.
GTGGAGAATACATCTCCCGTTTTCACTCCTTATATAGCCTGCTGACTCCACAAGGTGTTCTTCAAATGCGGTCCTGCTCCCATCAGGGTATTTGTGAAACTTGATCAATCCTTTCGGCAACCCGGCGTAGTCACACCCCTTGTCCGTGAGCAGGTAGTCCAAGACCTTTTTGAACCGGCCTGCATCAACAAGGGCATCTATGTCAATACTGTCTGCGGCCATGACTGCTCTTAAATCTTCATAAAAGGCAAACCGCCGGATTCCATCCATGAATACCAGCAACTCCCGGCTGTCGGAGTCCCCCTGACCGGCCCTTGAGGTAACAAGATCCCTTTGAATCTCATCCGGCCCATTGCTGAAACGGATCAGTGTTTTGAACATCCGGGTGGCCGCTCCTGATGCAGGGACAAATTTCACCACCTGTCTTCCGGGTGCCTCCTTTTCATAGAGTGATATCAGCTGCTTAAGTTCATTTTCCCTGATTAATATGATTCCGTCACCAATAGTGCACGGACGATTCAATCTAAGATAGGGGGTCCCCTTCTTGAACGCTTCTATCTGGGAAAGGACCTTGTCCGGTGTAATTCCCATGCGTCTGATCTGTTCCATGTCCCTGTCATTGAACAGTGATTCATACACCTTCTTGTCCCCTCAACCCTTTGTCCATAACCGTTTTCCCAACCAATACGTTTATTTTTTTCATAAACTCCTCTCTCCTGTTCGACAATTCCTGAGTCCACTTCCGGTCTGCTCCGATATTGGGGATAACCGCCGAGCCCGAAATTCCTGCTTTCCAAAGCTCGTCTGCCAGGATCTGCTCATGTCTTTTCCTCAGGGTCTTTACATCCAGCCGGAATTCCTGCAATACTCTCCTGAAAGGATCAATATTCAGGCCTGCTACCTCTTCCATGACTCCAAAAAGAGCAGTATTATCGTCTTCAGGATCCATCAGACTCACACACTCCTCTATAAGCAACTCCCTTAAAGAGATATCCAGAGATTCTTCAAGTGATTGGAACTTGATCTTAAAGTTCTCGGGGGTAATTATCCCGTCCAGGAGTTTTTGGAGCAATCCCAGCACCTTTCTTTTTGCGTTACTCCTCTGGATTTCCGTTCTTTCCTCATCTGTCATGGTAAGGCCCCGGGTCTTTTCCATGACAATATCCATCGTACTCTTGATCTCTCCCATTAACCACCCTGAATTTTGTATTATTTACCAAAACAGGCCACTATGCTAATAGTCTTTCGGCCTTTCTTTTACCTGAAACGGCACATCAAACACTCCTGTTAACGCCTGTATGGCATCATCCATATATCTGGCCTCTACCACACTTGAGACACTGGAAATGGAAGTGCTGATGGCAAGAGACCTGATGCCAACCGAGGCAATAGCGGAAAACATCATGCCATGGATATGGGGCTTTTCCCGCAGATGCGGGCCAAACACAGTAATTACCGCCACATCCGGCACATAGGAGACAATCTTTGCATTAATAGCAGGTTTTATATCCTCCAGAATTCCGATGGCACGATCCAGATCCTTCTGATCTATCACTAATGAAAAATTACCATTGTCATCAAGATCGAAGCTCTCCACCAGAAATTCTATGTGGATACCGTTCTTCGCCATGCCCCCTAATACGGATCCCGCAGCATCGACATGATCGGGTACTGACATTATCTTAAGCAGGGACCTCCCGTCACTCTGCATAATTCCACCAATCTTGATCTTATCCATAATCCTCTCTCTTAGGCGACTTAAGGCTACTCCCACATCCTTTTATCTTCTATCTTCTTGTGAAAATCAGGAATAGTACCCCTTGGTACAATCTGTACGGTACCCCTTATGGTCAGCATATCCTTTATATCACGTTCAATCCGGCTGCAAAAAAGATCCGGCTGGGATATTTCTTCACTCAATTCCACCATGAATGTCATGACATCCATATTATTTTCACGTGTTATTATCACCTGATACTTGAAAATCTCCGGATAACGGGAAATGACCTCATCCGTCTGCCATGGGTGGACAAAGGTACCTTTCACCGTGGTGGCCTGATCAATCCTGCCCAAGATCCTTTCAAGCATAGGACCTGTCCGCCCGCATAAACAGGCTTCCCGGGCCCACATGGACAAATCGCCTGTTGCCATGCGTATCATTGGATAGGTAAGATTAAAATTGGTGGCAACAATTTCTCCTGCAGCACCCAGTTCCACCTCTCTTCCGGTTTCGGGATTTACCACCTCCACAAGTATGTTATCGGGCACATGCAGTCCGTTAAGATATGGACATTCATAGCCGATACATCCCATAAACACATTGCCGTACACCTGACGGACTACCATATCCAGTTTTTCTTCGATGCGGGACCGCAAAGATTCGGGCAGAAACTCCGCACTGACAACCGCAGTCCTGAGGGAAATATCTTTCTTGAGGTCAAGCCCCATATTCTCTGCGCGCTGGAGGAGAGTCATGGCAAAGCTGGGTGTGCCTATAAACACATCCACACTGAGCATATGCATAATCTTGACCTGCATCAAGGTGTTGCCGATACCAGTAGGGATCACCGTTGCACCAAGCATCTTCAAAGATTCATCCAGCATAAATGCAAATGGCCACATGCTGTAACTGAATGTATTTATGACACGATTCCCGGCTCTTACACCTGCAGCACAAAGGGCCTCAGCCAGTGATGTATCCTCATAATCCCACTCCCCCGGTTGCCAGATCATCCCGGGATTCAGATAGATACGTCTGATCTTGCCGGTATCTACTGCCTCAAACCCGCCAAAGGGGGGGGCGGCCTTTTGCCGCTCCAACAGGTCTTCCATTCGCAGAATAGGGAGCTTTTCCAGGTCGTCCAGCCCCCTGATATCGGATACCTCGATGCCAGCAGAGGCATAGATCTCCCTGTATGCCATTGAATGTTCCATAACATGTCGGAAGATTTTCAGGAATTTTTTGTTCAGTTCCTCTTCCCGTCTACCCCACGGCATTGTCTCGCGCTTTTCATCAAAAAACCGATCCTTCCCGGCGGGATCTTTCATCTCAAGTCCTCCAGTAAAAATTATAGCATTCCTATATATAGATGGGACATGACACCATTCTTGCCGCCCTGGACCATTCTGTCAAGGATGAATCCGGAAGCAGAATATACCCGGAATATGGAAAGGCTATGGGATGGACAAACGGGAAGGATTCCCGCAGCCAGGAGAGATCGGGACAACGTAATTAAAGGTTCTATTTGTATGGCGGAGGCCACCAGAGAAGTTCTGAAAACTCAATCCCAATAGACAGATTTTCTTCTTCCTCCTGAATATTTCGTACTTTTCCAAAAGCCTCCTGCTCGCCTGCAATCCCGGGGAAATGGCATGTCAGGATAATCTGTTCATCCAGGCAAAAGGGATTCCGGCTGCCCTCAGCCAGCTGAAAAACACAGCGGCATCCCTTTTTGCTTATATCCTTCATCAATCCCTTGATTGGGCCCTTTTTTTCGTTATTTCTGACCTGGATGTCAGCGGAAACAAAACAATTTATCCTCTTGTGAGACCTGAATTCCCGGATATTGACCGATTCAGGGTACTCCAGCAGTATAAGCTCGATTGGGTCCGGAACGATCCTGATAAATTTCGTCTCAAATTCATAGACCATGTCCTGAGACAGGTAATAGACAACTACCGCATTTCCCCCGAAAAGCTTTGGGTCAAAAGATATAGAGGGGGAAGAAAGTCTCACAACAATAAACCTGTCCCTTTTCAGACCCACGAAAACCCCTTTTAAGGACGATTCGGCTCCGTTGACCTTGAAAAACAGCCTTGTGCCGATCTCCATGTTAACATGATTCCTCTTCTTTTTCTGTTCATTATTATTGGTATCCAATTTCATCTCCTTTGATTGCAACGGCCAAGAATAAGAATTATAGAAATTATCCCTCCACTCTGATTTTATCCAATAATGCAATCTTCAAGCCATATCTACATGTCCGATCTGCGGGCAGACATATAGAAAGAAGGAAGTGTTAACTTTTCAGTTTTATTCAAAATTTCAGATGGACCGACAATGTTCTTTATGTTTAACGGAACTTTCGGGCAAACTATTTCAGCATCCTGTTTTACGTCAAATATCTGACACTTAGTCAAATTAATTAGACCTTGATGAATAAAAAGATGGGGTCACAAGTACCATTTCTTATGCCATCGACAACTACAACATAGTGATATTACATGCTAAATTTATAATCCATAACACCGGCACCCCTGGCATGCAAGATGCAAACAGTCATAACCGAACAGTAGTGGCCCCGTCCTGGGAACCGTAAACAGGCCGGGACAAAAAAATCTTATTGTTGTAACCACAATCTTTTTCAAGACTATGGTCTTTGCTTTGAGGTTTAAATCGTTATGCAGGGCCTGCACTCAACAGGAATAGCAGCCGGTAAAAACAGAATCTATCTCGATTACTATGGTCTAAAGGAGTCTCCATTTTCCATAACTCCTGATCCGGAATTTCTTTTTGCATCCAATACCCACCAAAATGTAATCGACAAAATATGTTACGGCATAGAAAACAGGCTCGGTTTTATCCTCCTAATTGGCGAGGTAGGGACAGGAAAGACAACCATATGCCGCACCATATTGGACAGACTGGACGGACGGAACAAAACGGTATTTGTCATTAATCCAGCCCTTTCTGGCAAGGAACTCATATCTACTCTCCTGGACGATCTTGGCATCATCTATCCGCCTGGCGCTTCAAAAAAAGAGCTCATTGACCGGCTGAATCGTTTCCTCTTGAAAACGTCAGACTCGTACCCGGTAGTAATAATCATTGACGATGCCCAGACCATCCCGGTTGACACACTGGAAGACCTGCGCCTGCTCTCCAATCTGGAGACAGACAAAGCAAAATTATTGCAAATACTCCTTGTGGGACAACCCGAACTGGAGAATCTCATAGCCACCCCAGGGATGAGACAGCTAAGACAAAGGATATCCATAACCTGCCGCCTGGAACGGATAACAAGGGAAGAGATCCAGGAATATATATCAAGAAGGCTTTTCATGGGGGGAAACCGAGGACATATCAGGTTCACAAAAAACGCAATAAAAAAAATATACAAGTCCTCGGGCGGAATCCCGAGGGTAATAAACAAGATCTGCGACTACGCCCTGACCTCGGCTTATGTCTCAAACGATTTTGTAATCGGTCTCCGCCACGTGGAAAGGGCAATAATGGAAATGGAAGGAGTTGAACATGGCAAGGGATTCATTAAGAGAGTGCTTTCCGGCCCCTGGAAAAACAGCTGCCTGAAAATATCTCCTGTTTTTGTCTCCACCATCATTTTCTTCACAGTGATGTTTTCATTTAATCACGTATTTGAGCCATCATATTTAAATGGCGAAAAGGATGCTTATGGTCTCGCTTATACTACTGAAAAAGTTATGGCGACCAAAACGGAAATCCCGGGCCGTGCTAATTACAGCCAAACCAGCACGTTAATACCAGGGCAAATGGACCGGCGGGCAACAGACAGGCCGGCCAGATTCACCCTTATGTTATCATCCGAGAGGGCCCTGAATGACATCATAAAGGAAGTTTCCGTTTATAATAAAAAGGGCCTTGATGTCTACTGGGCTAAAGTGAATATGGGGAAAAAGGGCATCTGGTACCGTTTAGTAACTGGCCGATTCAGGACAGTAAAGGAGGCCAGACAATTCAGGAAAGAACACAATCTGGAAGGTTCAGTAGTCATATCAGCACCGTGGATGGTCCTGGCAGCCAAATCAACCTCTCCTGAGAATATTGAGAAAATCCGGAAAGTGTTACGAAAAAACCAGTACGACTGTCATATTTACAAAGAGGATGATGACCGGTACAGGATCGTGAGCGGGCCCTTTGTCACACAACAGGGGGCCCAGGGTCTGGCTATGGTATTAGAGGGCTTGGGACTCGCTGCAAAGGTAATACCGCGATGATCAATAATTACCGCCACATCATGACCGCCCGGCAAGTACAAGTCTGTCTACGGAGATCATTATGAGTCTCCTGAATGATGCACTAAGAAAAAGAGACGGAAAATACGGACAGGATAAAGAAACAGGGCTGTTCGGCAAAAAACTGCAGGTATGGCGTACCAAGGGAACCAGAACATACGGTGCCATAAGTACTGCATTCTTTATATGTCTGCTGTTGATCCTGGGTTGTTGGCAGGTGGTCTTTAATCAGGAAGATTCCGGAAACGATTCAAGGTGCCTTGCTGCCGCCACAGTTGACGCTGAGACCAAACCCAACAGGGAGATTCCTGTTCCCACGACTGGCAAGGTGTCCCGACCCGAAACCATAAAAAAAATGGAGGCTGCGCAGGCACGGACAAAGAACCAGGGTAAAAGGAGACATGAATATGCGAGGCTAACGGCAGGCATTAATGATGAAAGCTATCCAACTAAAAACAGGGAGGTGTCTGGGCAAAAACATTACCCACGCATAACCGAAAAAAGCAGGGTCAAACAGAGACGAACGGCCGAGGCAGAGGATGTTTTCTACCAAAAGGCAATAAGCTACCACAGGCACAAC